>NZ_JANSWL010000067.1:0-70858 GCF_028539135.1 Butyrivibrio sp. DSM 10294
TCTCAAGACTATTAGCAACAACTTCATGCATACTAAACGTCTTACATTTGACACTCTTCATATGCACTTATGCAACGAAGCAGCCATAATCTATTCGGCTTAGACTGTGAAATGCATATTAGAAGCAAGTTTCATGAGTGGGTCGTATGCTGCATCCAGAGTTAGGGGGGCAAGGATGGCGTGAGAAATGCTTAACATCAGAAATCAGAAATGTGATTCTCTTTTCTGGGGAATGGGCTACTGGGCGAGAGCCAACGCCGAGGTGTGCCTGATTGCAACCAAGGGCCATCCGAAAAGAGTCGGCAGGGCAGTCCATCAGGTGATCATCAGCCACATCGAAGAACACAGTAAGAAACCTTCCGAGACCCGGGACAGGATCCTGGAGCTCATGGGCGATGTTCCAAGGATAGAACTTTTTGCAAGACAGAAGACTCCCGGCTGGGACATTTGGGGCAATGAGCTGGAAAATGATCTGGAGCTGGCAGCATGATTGTAAATAATCCACATTGACTTGGGTACAAAAACGGGACTACGATTGATTGGTATAAAAAAGAATGAGGGGTAGTACTATTATGAGAAAATTTATGACATGTGGATTAGCCATTGCAACCGCGGCAATGGTACTGACAGGCTGCGCAGGCAGCACTGGTGGCGAAGAAAGTAGTTCCATTTTTGAAGCACAGTCGGATGTAAATGCTCCAGAGGCAGCAGGCGATAATGCCGGAGATAATTCCGGGGCAGGTGATGCTGTGGCAGATGGAAATGAACAGGGGGGCAATTCCGATACAGCTTCTGCAGAACAAGCTTATGGCGTGAGTATCTGTGATGAAACATCAGAGCTTGATTATTCCTATGACTACGATAGCGAGATCAAGTTTGCTGTTCAGAATGCTATAGTGGAATCAAGTTCCTATGAAGAAGAGTTCCAAAAGATTGATGCAATCTGTGAGCACATCACTTCACGAAGAAAAGATAGTGAGAATCAGGTTGAAATGAATATGGTTGCAAGTTATTTCTTTAAGGTTTGGGATGATGAGCTGAACGACCTATGGGGAAGGTTTTCTTATGGCGTTGATGAGCAGACCAAGGAAAAAGTTCTCGCTGATCAGCGTAATTGGAATTCCATGAAAGAGAGTGCTGTACTTGAAGCACTTGGCCCTGCAGAGGAAGGTGGAAGCATTTATCCGGTTCTGTATTATGACCTATTGGAGAACAGCACCAAGACAAGATGCTATTTTATTGCAAAAGAGTTTGCGGCTTTCAAGGGTCTTGGTTTTGTAATGCCTGCCAAGGGCGTTACCGGCTTGTACATCGACAATCAGGGAACAGGAGAGATTTACGGATCACTTTACGTTTCTGAAGGATGGGAGTCCGGATATGACTGCAAGGTATCCATCTACAGAATTGGAGAGCTGGAAGGTAGTGTAGAAGAGGCCGGTGATGGAAAGCTTTCATTTGTTTCATATGATGATAATGTCAAAGGGACAATCACTTATGGCTGGGATGGAGCGACATTTGAAGTAACAGAAGTCAATGGTGATTCAATAGTCAGCGTTGGCGATGTATATGAATTTCCATTTGTGTTCTGATAGAAAAGGTGAGAGATGATAAAAGATTACTGTGTTATTTTTGACATGGACGGTGTTATCTTCGACTCGGAGAGAGCTTGCCAATCAGATGATAGAAGCCCTTTTTGAGAGGGACTATTCGATATTTGAGGAGGATTGAATATGAAAAGAGCTATATTAGCAGCAATGTCACTGGTGATTGCATTTGGGATGACAGCTTGCGGTGCAAAAAAGGCAGACAATGCAGAAATAATTGGTGGTGCAGATGAGCCCACAACTATTGAGCTTCCTTCAACAGTGGGTAAGGAGAGTGATGTGGATGCACATTTTTTGGAGTATCTGAAGGGGAATGAAGCTGATGCAAACGGCGAGACCTTCTGGGCTGTAGGAGAGCCTGATATGGAATATGCCCTCTATGACATGAACGGAGATGGCGTAAATGAGCTGATTGTCCGCTCTTTTGGATATTGGATCTATGACATCATCGAGTATAAGGACAATAAGATCCAGTCAGCGAATGTGGAGAATCTTGGATCCTCCGGAGTTACTTTCATAAATGATAAGAACCAGTTTGTCAGTGGAGATACAGGTCATGAAGGCCGTAAGATGTATGTTGTATCAGAAATTGCTGATCAAGGAGAAGCTAAGGTTGTCATGGCGTTTGTAAACTACTACGATGATTGGGCTGAGTCCGGCGCACCAGAGTTTTATATGCAGGAGAATCCGCCACAGGACTACCTTGAGAATATAGAGAAGTTCGATGTCATTACAGAAGAGGAGTTCAATGCTCTTGTGGATGAATATTCAAAGGAAAATACATTTATTGAATGGATAAAACTTGAATAATAGTAATGCTTAAGCAGACTCAACCAGTGGTGGAGCTTGGCATAACGTACTAATCTGGATGACAAATAAGTTGTTTTTTTTATTTCAAGGATATACAATGTATATACAAAGGAGGTGCTGATTATGCAAGCTCAAGTTAAAACATGGGGAAATAGTCAGGGAATTAGAATACCAAAAGAGGTACTTCAGGAAGCGGCTATTTCGGTTGATGATGTTCTCGATGTCAAGGTATCTAATGGCATGATAATGCTGGTTAAACCATTTAGACATAGAACACTGGAAGAACGTGCTGCAGAGTATGGTGGGCAGCTCCATTTAGATGGCGAATTTGATTGGGGTGAACCGGTAGGAAGAGAGATTTGGGAATGAAGGAAGAGTTGCACCAGGGGGATATACTTAAGATTGAACATATCAAGAAGCCGGTTCTTATTGTAAGTAAGGATTTCTTTAATCAGACTTATGAAATAATTGGCTGCCCTATTTTTGAAAAAGGCGAAGCCGGTCCGCTACATATACACATCAGAACCGAAGAGGTTGATGGTTATGTGCAATGCGAAAAAATGGCACTCCTTGATTTAAATATCAGGGGCTATTCGAAGATTGATAGGATACATTATCCTGACATTATAAATATCACAGACGCTATTCAAGGAATCTTTGACTACATCTGAAAATGAATCAACATGGAATCAACGAGATTTCTTTAGTAGGAATATATTAGCAGTGTATGGTTCGGATTATGGAGATATCACAGCATCAGGATTCCGCTATCTACTGCTTTTTAAGTAAAAGAAACGCTGCGCCACAGCCTTGGCAGGCCGTCGCGCAGCGACTTAGTTCTATTGTAGTTTAAAGTGAGAATTTGGAAACAAAATCCTGCAGTTCCTGTGCATTGATGGCCAGCTTGTCTGAAGCTTCTGCCACTTCATGAGAGGAGGCTGTCTGTTCCTGCGAAGCAGCGGAAACGTTCTGGGTTTCATCCGCAACGTTTGCACTCATATCCTCAATCTTGCTGATGTTATTGGCTATAGTGTCTGTGCCTTCAGAAAGCTGACCGACGATTTCGCTCATTCTTTCCGATTGTTCAGAGATGGAGTATACCATATCTACTATGCTGTTGAATGTTTCACCCGCGTTGTTAACGGTTTCTGTTCCGGACACAACGGCCTGAGCACCCTGACGCATGGAAGAAACTGCTTCGTCGGAGTTCTTCATTATTTCTTCAATAAGTTCTGTGATCTTTGAAGCAGCGTCATTGGATTGGTCTGCAAGCTTGCTGATTTCGCTGGCAACAACCGCAAAGCCTTTACCCATTTCTCCGGCCCTTGCAGCCTCTATGCTGGCGTTGAGAGACAGAAGATTAGTCTGGCTTGCTATTTCTGCTATAGTATCAACGAAAGTATCAATATTTTTAAGCTGTTCTCCTAAGGCTTCTACTACAGAAGCAGTATTTTCCACGGAATTCTTGATTGAACCCATCATATTTGTGGCATTAGTCATATCAGCCGCGCCCTTTTTAGCAGCTTCATTGGTAGTAGTTATCATTTCAGTTGTCTTGCTGATAGCATCCTGGAATTCATGCATATTGTTAACAAATGCCTGGGTTTCGTTACTTGCACCAGCCACAGCGGTTATCTGTCCCGAGCAGGACTGAGCTACTGCAGTGCAGGAATTAGCAACCATTTCACTGGCTTTAGCGGACTGGGATGCGCTGGCTGAAAGCTCCTCGGATGCAGATGCCACATAAGAAGTGGTGTCAGTGATTTTCAACATTAGATTTCTTATGTTGGTGTGCATAAGGTCAAGTGCTATTGCTATCTGGCCTATCTCATTGTTTTCACTTGAGGGAAGTGTCCGTACTTTGTCCATTTCTGCATTATCAGAGAAATCATTATTGGACATTCTGACCATCTGGTTTGTGGCAAGCTTAATAGGCGTGGTAATCCTTTTTCCCATATAAACAGCGATGGTTATTCCGATGAGCAAAAGAATTATCATAGTAATAATGCTGTTTCTGATGGTGGAAGTAAGTGCTTTGCTGGATTGTAATTCATTTTCGCTCTTGAGTGTATCAATATAATCAACCCATACGCCGGTACCCATAACCCAGTCAAAAGGCTCAAAATATGCTGTATAGTTGATCTTGGGCAGAGGTTCGGTTTCATTAGGCTTAGCAAACATAAGGCTTGTGTATCCGCCCCCACTCTGCATACCGTTCTTTATCATCTCCTGGATAAAGTAGGTTCCATTAGGGTCAACACTATCCCATCTTGACTGTCCTTCAGTATCCCTGCCTAAAAGAACTACGTTGATACCTTTAGATGTATCAACCCAGAAATAGCCAGATCCATCATTATACTTAAGTTCTCTGATGATATTTGCAGACTCTAATTGAGCTTCTTCAAGAGTCATTTCGCCGGCAAGATATCTGTCATACATAACCTGACATATGCTCATGGCTTCCTGAGTTTCATTTTTTAACTCAGACATGATATCTTCCCTTAGTCTGCTTTCGTAAGCCTCTGCCTGAGAGGCATTGGTCTTAATGGTGCTATACAGGTTAAAACCTGCAATGGAAACTGCTGTGATCACAACAGCAAGAAAAATAGAACCGACGATAGGTAACATCAAAGAACCGTGTTTTTTCTCCATAAATAAGTCCTTTCTTTTACGCTGTGTTATCGGAATGACGACATCTGATATTGATTATAACACTAATAAATTCCCGTAATAACGGCTTTTTATGAGAAACATATTAAGATTTTATTAAAATAAAATAGCATGATAGACATTAATAATAATTCGAACAGGATTTATCAGAAGTTAAGCTTCCCTATGGTTTTATGAACTTTTTTGCAAGTGGGCTGGGCAATGTACCAGTCCATTTTCTTGGGTGAAACAGGATGTTTGGGTTATAATGGATGTATCTGTTTCGGAGGAGCTTTGTTTATGGGAAAGACAGCTATTGTTCATTACAGCCAGCATCATGGAAATACTAAGATGGAAGATATGGAGAAATGTTTAAGACCCCACCATGGAATGTGCTTTCAGTTCTACGAAGGTAAAGGATATAGTGCAGATTTCACTGACCATATGGGACGGGTGATAAAAGAGCTTGAGGCAGATCCATCGCAGAAGGTGGTGCTGAAGGCTGAAACAGATATTGTATGCGAAAACTGCCCCAATAATGAGGACGATGTATGTACCACTCAGGACAAGGTTCTTAGATATGACAGAGAAGTGCTAAAGGCATGCGGACTTGGTGATGGAAGTGAAATCTCTTTTGCTGAGTTCATGAAACTTGTAAGGACAAAGATAATTGTTGCGGGTATCCGTGGTGACATCTGTGGCGATTGTAGTTGGGACTATATTTGCAAGGAAAAGGAGTGAGGAACGATGGAATTTACAACAGATATTTTTAGTCAGTTTGATAAGAAGTGGGCACTGCTCACAGCAGGAGACAAGGACAAGTTCAATACGATGACTATCAGCTGGGGCGGACTTGGAACACTGTGGGGTAAGCCCGTAGCGACAACGTATGTAAGGACATCCAGGTATACTCACGAGTTCATGGACAATAATGAGTATTTCACAATCAGCTTTTATCCTGAGGAGTACAAGAGTACTCTTGGAGTTCTTGGCTCAAAATCCGGTAGGGATATCGATAAGATGCATTCTTCAGGGCTCACAGCTAAAGAAGTTAATGGCTCCATGACTTTTGAGGAAGCGGAAGTTACTTTCGTTTGTCGGAAGCTCTTTTGCCAGAGGCTTGCTCCTAAGAACATGAATCCGGATATTGCTAAGCAGTTCTATGAAGGCGACGCAGAACACGACATGTACATTGGAGAGGTTGTGGACATCATCAGGTGATAATAGGCTATGTTTATTGCTGACAATAAACAAAACGTATTGGAAAGATGAGATGTTTCTGTTTATCATTTAACATGAGGTGATCAGGATGATAAACGCTAAGGTAAAAGAATTAAGAGATTTGAATATGTACATCCGGCCGGAGGAAATGAGTTTACATCGGTCAAGATAACTCCCGGTTTATATATGATGCCTTCGTATTTTCATGGTAAAATATATGTATACGAGACTATAAATACACGTTTTAATGAATATGCGGAGGCTGATAAATCTTATGATATATTTTGCTGCTCCAGCAACAATGCTGATAATCAATATAATAATAAACTGGGAACCACTTAGAAAAAATGGATTCCATATAAATAAGCAGGATAAAGATAAAATGGTAGGCGTGCGCTACAACTATTTTATTCTTTCTGCCTGCATCTACTTTGCTGTGGATATGACATGGGGCATTTTGTATGATTACAAAGAGAACCCGGTACTTTTTCCTATTATTTATTCTCTGACCGTCTTTTATTTCTTGTTCATGCTTTTGACAATGGTGGCATTGGCACAGTATATAGTGGCATTCATTGACAAAAGTGGTCGACGCAGTGCGCTGCTTATTTTTGGGGCATGGACAATGCTCTTGTTGGGGATAATATGTCTTATACTCAATCGTTTTTATCATTTCATGTTTTCATATAATGATGCCCATGAGTATGTGGGAGAATCTGGAAGCAATATCTCTTTTCAGCTTCAGATATTATTCTATACTGTAATTTCCATTTACATGTTGATCGTAGCTAATAAAAGCAAAGGAAACCAAAAAGTAAGATACAAAACTGTGGCAGTGACAAGTTTGGTCTTGGAAGTATTTCTTGTACTTCAGATTCTTTACGCATTCTTTCCTTTTTATGCCACAGGACTTATGATAGGCATATGTCTTATCCATTCCTTTGTATTATCCAGTGTCAATAAAGAGAAAGAAATACATGATCATATTGCTTTAATTATGGCAGAGGATTATGATGCTATTTTCTATATCGAAATTGAATCCGGCGAATATCTTACTTTTTCCAAGAGTCAGAAATATAAGACTTTGAATACGACAACAGATGGAAAAGACTTCTTTGGGGAGACTTTGAAAAGCCTGGAAAGATGCGTTTATCCCGATGATCTTGAATATGCAAAGAGTTTCTACGAAAAAGAAACTATGCTTAAGAATCTTGAAGGAAAACGATCATTTTCTTTCAAATACAGACTTGTAATTAGCGGAGAACCAAGATATTTCTTGTTTACTGCCATGCTTGAGAAAAATAAACAATATCTGATTTTCTATGAAAAAGATATACAAGATGAACTAAAGGCCGAAATAGAACAGAAAGAAAATCAGAAGAAAACAATAACTTTTGGACAGATTGCTGAGAGTCTTGCTTCTAATTATGACGTTATTTACTATGTGGATATAGTTAATTCTTCATACGCAAGCTATGTGGCAAATAATATCTACGGAGAATTAGAAATTAGTAGATCAGGAGAGGATTTCTTTAAAGAATCATATGAAAATATACCTCTTGTTGTTTGCAGACAGGATTGTGAACAGGTGAGAGATTTTATAGATAAGGACAATATGATCTCAGCACTTGAGATACACAAGGACTACAGACTTGATTACCGTGTAATGAGAGGCAACAGGCCCAAATACACAAGGATGATTGCCCGAAAGACCAGTGACAACAGGCATTTTATCATAGGTGTTGAGGACATTGATGATGAGGTTAAGAGGGAGAAACAGCAGCTAAAAGAGCTGAAAACAGAAAGAGAGCTGGCAAGACGCGATGAACTAACTGGAGTCAAAAACAAGACTGCTTACAGGGAGTTGGAACAATCTGCTCAGGGAAATATTGAAAATGGCATGGATTATCTGAACTTTGCTCTGGTTGTATGTGATACAAACAATTTGAAACTAATAAATGATACTCAGGGACATGCTGCAGGAGATGAGTATATCAAGGCATCTGCCCGCCTTCTGTGTGATATTTTTGTTCATAGTCCTGTATTCAGAGTAGGAGGCGACGAGTTTGTAGTATTTCTTCAAGGAAGTGATTATTCATCAAGACATGAACTAATGGACAAGCTTCGTAGCCAGGTTCTTGATAATAAGAAAATGGGGGCCGGAGTAATTCTGGCGTCTGGAATGTCAGAGTACAAGCCAGAAAGCGATAGCTTTGTTTCAGATATATTCGAGAGAGCTGACAAAGAAATGTATGAGAACAAACAGAGCCTGAAATCTTGAAATAAGCATATTGCAGGCCTGTTATCCTGGTGATGTAGGAACTTCATGTTCAGTAGACGGAAAAAGTTGTTGAGATTCGAAAAATACTATTTTTCTTGATTCTTACTCGTATCATAAAACAAATGATAATGTAACATATGGTCATTGATGGTTCGAATTATAGGCTGTTCACCAATACTCGCCCCTTTACGATGGTCTTTTCAAATAGTACCCTTGGAAAAAATCTGCTCCTAATTCCTTCATTGTTTCAAACTCGCCTTCGGTCTCGATTCCTTCTGCCACCACGCTTATTTTTCTTGCATGAAATGTATCAATCATTTCGCGCAATTGTTCCTGTCTGTGCGTATCTTTATCAATACCGGTCAGTAATGTCCGATCTATCTTTACAATATTAGGCTTAGCTGCATCAATCACATCAAAATTATTAATGCCTGTACCAAAATCATCTATGGCAACCAGGTTATTATTAATATCTGCATATTTTCTTTTTATCTGTGCAATTTCTACTGATAGATAAGGGTATTCCAGTGACTCCAAAATCATTGCATTCTTATGTCCGCCATAGTACGAAATAAAAGCATCAACTTCCTCTTTACTAAACAATTCACTGGGAAATGTATTAATCGATAAGTATTCCTTATATCCCCTGATAAAATATGCTTGAGTTGCACCAAATAAAGTAGCAACCTCTAATACATGTAATTTGTCCTGCTTTTCATATTCCGCTATAAGTTCAGTTACATCCATATCGTGGGGCCTCATAAGTGCTTCCCACGCATAGACAGTCTTTCCATCCGGGTAAAATATGGGCTGAAAGACATAATCTATTTTCAATTCATTTAAAGCAGCTAAGATATCTTTGGATAATGGTAGACCATCAAAATAAATCATAATACTTCTTTGCCTTTACAATTGACCTGTTTTTCGCTAATCTTATAACAATATAGTATCATTATAACGACCAATAAATAAGTGAAATATGGATAAATAATTGATAAAACGAAAATAAGAGATCAGTCTCCAAAAGAGACTGATCCGGCAACTGCGACGCTTAAGAGCCTTAATAAGTAATAATTTATGACTATTTAAGCCCCAACGCCCGTTTACATGCGGGGTTTGGGGCTGATATTTTCTTGGGGAAAGGATATTTTTATGAGAAAAGCACGTTCAGAAAAAGAGGCAGCAATGAGGGAGAAGATGATCCCGGAATTGTATGCCAATGAATATAATCATTTCATTGGATTTGAGGTTTTGGAACTGAGCTCCACCTACAGCAAGTCCAGAATTAAGGCCGATACAAGGCTTCACAACACCTATGGAAGCATCCACGGCGGAGCGCTGCTCTCCTTTGTAGATGCCATGGCCGGGGCTACAGCCAGTATGAGTGGCTACTACGCCACAACAGTGTCCGCCAATCTGAACTTCCTGCTTCCTGCAGTAAATACTGAATATATCTACTGCGAGTGCATGAAGCTCAAGACCGGTAAGCACATTTTGGTTTTTGATATCAGAGTTACCGATGATGAAGGGAACCTGCTTGATAGCGGAGAATTCTCTTTTTTTGCCAGCAAGGTTCCGGTGCTGGGGGATAATCTGAAGTTTGGGAAGTGAAGTCATCTATACTAACGGTATAATGCAATTTTCCACCAACTTTAATAACGATTCCAAAGAAGGAATGAGGATATGTTCGATACAGTCAATGTAGGTGTTATTTCCCCTGGACAACTGTGAGTTCGCAACCAAATTTAACGAAAAATAGCAAAATATGTAAGCTTCGCTTGGTAGACAGGCGGAGCTTACTTTTTTATGATTAAGAAAAATGTTAAAATATTTAGCAAAGGTGGTATAAATATGAGAAAGGTATATTTGGATAATATTCGTTGGATAACAGTAGTGCTGGTTGTCATCTATCATGTGATCTACATATTCAACGGCGTTACACAGCATGGAATCATCGGTCCCTTCAGTGAACATCAGCCACAGGATATATATCAGTACATAGTTTATCCATGGTTTATGTTACTTCTGTTTGTGGTATCCGGCATGTCAGCTCGCTATGAACTGGTTAAACGAACAGAGAAGGAATTCATCAGAGTAAGGACGAGAAAATATCTTGTGCCATCAACAATCGGCCTTCTGGTTTTCGGCTGGGTTCTTGGCTACTACAATATGCTGATTTCCGGTGCATTTGATTCCATGGGCAATGTACCGGGGCCCATCCTTTTCCTGATAATGGTAGCCAGCGGCTCAGGTCCTCTGTGGTACATTCAGATGCTCTGGCTCTTCAGCCTGATACTGGTACTGATCAGAAGGATTGAAAAAGACAGATTCTATAATATCTGCGGCAAAGCCAATCTTTTGATACTTATACTTCTTGTCATACCCGTATATGGAGCTGCGCAGATACTTAACACACCGATAATAGTGGTATACAGATTCGGTATCTACGGACTGGGCTTTTTGATCGGATACTTTGTACTGTCCCATGAGGTCGTGATGGATCGACTTGGCCAAAACTGGCTGTTATTAAGCATCCTTGCCCTCGCATCCTGCATAGCCTTTGTGCTTTTATATAACGGTCAGCCATATCCGGAGCACGTGGTTCTGGATACAATCATGTGCAATGTATACGCATGGTTTGGAACTCTCGGTATACTTGCCCTCATGAAAAAATGGGGCAATTCCACGAATACGTTCTCAAAGTGGATGTGTCAAAAATCATGGGGCCTCTACGTATTCCATTATCTGATGATAGCGGTCAGCGGATGGTATCTGCATACATTATGTCCGTCTCTTGCCCCCGTCATCGTATACCTTTTAGTTGCAATAGCAGCATTCGTAGGCGCCTACCTTCTGTATGAAATCATGAGCCGCATACCTCTCATAAGGTGGTGTGTTCTGGGGATAAAAAAGGAGAAGAAAGAATGAGCTTTGCTGATAACCTTATTGAATTAAGAAAGCTTAACAATCTGTCGCAGGAAGACATCGCCGAGAAAATAGGCGTATCCAGGCAGACGCTTTCAAAATATGAGACCGGAGAGTCACTGCCGGATATAGAGAGATGTAAGAAGCTGGCGGACCTTTTTGATGTAACCATGGACGACCTTATATCATATGAAAAGAATGATTCAGACAATCTGGGATATGCAATACCGCCGAAAGGAAAACATATCTTTGGATTGGTCAAAGTGGGAGATAAAGGTCAGATCGTTATTCCTGCCAAGGCAAGAAAGCTCTTCGATATTAAAACCGGCGACAATCTGATTGTCCTCGGAGATGAATTCCAGGGTATAGCTCTTATTAAGGAGACAGGCCTTCTCGGTCTTATCAACAGTGCGAAAGAAACTATGGAATGACTATGAAAAAATGTATGATAATATGTAAGCTATCGGAAAATTTTGGCGGCTACGAGGAGGATACGTCTGATTACAAGAGATGAAGCTTATGAATTACTGAAAAAATACAACAAGGATCCATTTCATATCCTTATCAATGAGGAAATGGCATCAGTAGCCTAAGGAGGTAGCGATAATGGAAAGAAAATCAATTCTGATCAAGGATACAACCAAAGAAGAGCGCGAACAGATAGTAAAGAACTCGCTTGATTGCGGCGGTGGTTGTGAGAATTGCTCATCCTGCTGGCTTGGCGGAGGAAGCCCCTGGGATATTTATCAGGACTATATTGATGGCAAAAAGGAAATCCGCGAGATAAACATGGAATACATGGAAAAGTATCGCCAGGACAGGCAGATTCATTGAGAGGACATGCGCTTATGTTAGATGCACCTGATATAAAAGACTCTACATCCGAAGAGAGAAGAGCATTTATAAAAGAGAGATTTCCATGCATTGCAGACTGCGATATGTGCGGACTTTGTAAAGTGTTCCACGGAAAAGACGCTGAGACGGCATATGCAGACTACATCAGTGGTAGCAGATCTTTTGCAGAAGTATCATCAGATTATATCTTGAATTAAAAAAAGCTTGTAATCTTGATATTTCTTTGCTAATATAAGCGGGTATTTTATCGATATAGGTCAAATGATATGGATTTGATGTTTCTACCCGGTTACCGTAAATTACCGGACTATCGAGTGTTTGATGCATATACAATAGTGATATTTTAATTGTAATAGTTATCAGATCAGATAGGCGTAGAAGCATGAGTTCTACGCCTTTTTATTTTGCTTAAAAAGCATAGATGCTCTATCCTTACTAATGACCTGCGTTCGGTATGAAAAAAGGGAGGAAGAGATGAGAAAGATAAAAAAAGTATTATCAGCAGTTCTTGCTGCCACAATGGTAATGGCATTATGTGCCTGCGGGGGCACGGCTGAGACAGAAACAGCAGCTAAGGCTACTGACACAGAGGCCGCACCGGCAGCTGCATCAGATGTAAAGGTTGGTTTTATCTTTTTACACGATGAGAATTCAACATACGATCTGAACTTTATCAACGGAGCTACACAGGCTTGCGAGGCAGCAGGTGTAGAATACATGCTCAAGACAAATATCCCTGAGGGACAGGAG
The DNA here is from genome assembly GCF_028539135.1 of Butyrivibrio sp. DSM 10294. NCBI lineage: Bacteria > Bacillati > Bacillota > Clostridia > Lachnospirales > Lachnospiraceae > Butyrivibrio > Butyrivibrio sp. DSM 10294. The sequence goes on from NZ_JANSWL010000067.1 coordinate 13,096, forward strand.
TGCTATGAGGCTGCCTGCGAACTTGCAGATGCAGGCTGCGATATCGTATTTGCTGATTCTTTTGGCCATGAGGATTACATGATCGAGGCAGCTAAGGAATATCCTAATGTTCAGTTCTGCCATGCAACAGGTACTAAGGCACATACAGAGGGCCTTTCCAACTACCATAACGCTTTCGCTACAATTTTTGAGGGACGTTACCTTGCAGGTATTGCTGCAGGAATGAAGCTCAACGAGATGATCGCAAATGGTGAGATCACAGCAGACCAGACTAAGATCGGTTATGTTGGTGCTTACACCTATGCAGAAGTTATTTCCGGTTACACATCATTCTTCCTTGGCGCTCGTTCTGTATGCCCCACCGCTACAATGGAAGTAACCTTCACAGGTTCCTGGTACGATGAGACTGCTGAAAAGGAAGGCGCTAACAAGCTTATCGAGGACGGCTGCGTTCTTCTTTCACAGCATGCTGATTCAATGGGTGCTCCTACAGCCTGCGAGAAGGCAGGTGTACCTGACATTTCCTACAACGGAAGCACAGCATCTGCTTGCCCTAACACCTTCATCGTTTCTTCAAGAATCGACTGGGCACCTTATTTTGCATATATCATCGACGCTGTAGCAAACGGCAAAGAGATCGCTACTGACTGGGTTGGAACCCTTGAGACAGGTTCTGTTGTTCTTACAGACCTTGGAAGCGCAGCAGCAGAGGGTACAGCCGAGGCAATCGAAGAGGCTGAGAAGGCTATGAATGCAGGAACTCTTCATGTATTTGATACAACTACATTTACTGTAAACGGTGAGACACTTACATCTTACACGGCTGATGTAGATACAGATCCTGAGTACACCGCTGACACAGAAGTTATCACAGATGGTTACTTTGCAGAATCAGGTTCTGAATTCCGTTCAGCTCCTTACTTTGACTTACAGATTGATGGAATCTCACTTCTTGATACAGCATATTGATAATTACATCATGTGATCTTGGGAAATCTTTGTGGGCACAGGTTTAACTGTGCTACTGCAAAGGTTTCCCATTTTTATCCTATTTTGTATTTTTGAAAGGTGATAATTGTGGAAAATAAGGAAGTAGCCATATCGCTTCGTGGCATTACAAAGACTTTTGGTGATGTAACAGCAAATAGCAATGTCAATCTCGATGTTCATAAGGGCGAGATCTTGTCTCTTCTTGGTGAGAACGGAAGTGGCAAAACAACTCTCATGAATATGCTTGCGGGAATCTATTACCCCGATGCCGGTCAGATAATCATCAACGGCAAAGAAGCTGTGATCCGCTCTCCCAGGGATGCCTTTGATCTGGGAATAGGCATGGTTCATCAGCATTTCAAGCTCATTGATGTTTTTGATGCGACAGAGAATATAATTCTTGGACTTGAAGGCAAGCTTAATAAAAAAGAGGCTGAGAAAAAGATCAGAGAAATCTGTGATAAATACGGATTCGAGATCAATACAAGCAAGAAGATATATGACATGTCCGTTTCTGAAAAGCAGACCGTTGAGATTGTTAAGGTTCTATACAGGGGAGCTGACATTCTGATCCTGGATGAACCCACAGCCGTGCTGACTCCTCAGGAAACCGAGAAGCTTTTTAATGTCATGCGCAACATGAAAAAAGATGGAAAATCCATAGTTATCATTACTCACAAGCTAAACGAGGTACAGAGTATATCCGACCGAGTTGCGGTTCTGCGCCATGGAGAATTCATAAGTGACATGACGACAAGTGGGACCAATGCTCAGGAAATGACCGATATGATGGTAGGCCACCCGGTTTCTCTTAATATCGAAAGACCCGAGCCTGTGGATCCCAAGCCTCGTATCGTAGTTGAGAACCTCACTGTTGTTGATGAAGAGGGAATAGTTAAGCTTGATGATGTTTCTTTTACCGCCAATACCGGAGAAATACTGGGAATTGCAGGAATATCAGGCTGTGGGCAGAAGGAACTTCTAAGAGCCATTGCAGGCCTTGAGATCATCAAGGATGGAAAGATCACCTACATCCACCAGGATGGAAGAACCGAGGAACTTCTTGGTAAATCTCCAAGGGAGATCTCCGATCTTGGTGTCAAGCTGTCCTTTGTTCCCGAAGACAGACTGGGAATGGGACTTGTAGGAAATATGAATCTTGCCGACAATATGATGCTCAGATCTTACAGAAGCGGCAAGTCAAGATTTTTCACCGAGAAAAAAGAGCCCAGAAAGCTTGCGGAGAAGGTTGTTAACAAACTTCAGGTGGCAACTCCCAGTATCGATACACCTGTGCGTCTTCTTTCAGGTGGAAATGTACAGAAGATCCTTGTTGGAAGAGAAATATCCTCAAGGCCTAAGGTACTACTGACTGCATATGCGGTAAGAGGTCTTGATATCAGTTCTTCCTATCAGATATATGATCTTATCAATAAGCAGAAGGAAAGAGGAGCAGCCGTGCTCTTTGTCGGTGAAGATCTGGATGTTCTTGTTGAGCTCTGCGACAGAATCCTTGTCCTGTGCGGTGGCAAGGTCACAGGAATTGTAGATGGCAGAAATACCGATAAATATACCTTGGGTTCAATGATGACACAGAAAGGAGAGGCTTAATAATGCAGCAAAAAATAAAAGAGCCTCGTTTTCACATTGTAAAAAGAGCAGATATCAGCAGCAAGGAAGCGTGGATCATTAGAGTAATCGCAATTGTGGCTGCGCTGGCGTTATGCGCGATAATTACAATGGTTTGCACAGGTGATAATCCGATATCTATATTCGCAACTATTTTCAAAGGGGCCTTCGGAACCCAGAGAAAGACCTGGATAACACTGCAGTATGTTGCCATCCTTCTTATTATTTCACTGGCACTTACACCTGCATTCAAAATGCAGTTCTGGAATATCGGTGGTGAAGGACAGGTCCTCATGGGCGGCCTTGCAGCGGCAGCTTGTATGATCACATTGTCAGGCAAGCTCCCGAATGCAGTAATAATCCTTCTTATGATCGTTACTTCAATACTGACAGGTGCTATCTGGGGAGTGATTCCGGCGCTCTTTAAGGCACTGTGGAATACCAATGAAACACTGTCCACACTGATGATGAACTATATCGCAACTCAGCTTGTGGCATATTTTACCATTGTCTGGGAGGTTCCCAAGGGATCCGGCAAGATCGGTATCATCAACCAGAATTCAAACATTGGCTGGCTTCCTAACATTGGAAATAAATATCTTTTAAGCATTATCGCAGCAGTCCTTGTTACTATCGGAATGTTCATTTATCTGAAATATACCAAGCACGGCTATGAGATAGAAGTAGTCGGAGAGAGCCGGAACACAGCCAGATATGTCGGAATCAGTGTTGAGAAGGTCATTATCAGAACCATGTTATTGTCCGGTGCGATCTGCGGTCTGGCAGGACTTCTTTTGGTCGGAGGTATTAACCACACGATAACAACAACTATCTCTGATGGACAGGGCTTTACAGGTGTTATGGTTTCATGGCTCGCTAAGTTCAATCCGATCGCCATGATCTTCACAAGCCTTCTGATCATCTTCATGGACAGAGGTGCCAGCGAGATATCCACTGCCTTTGAGCTCAATCAGAGCTTTGCGGATATTCTGACCGGAATCATCCTGTTCTTTATTATCGGATGTGAGTTTTTTATCAGATACAAGATCATTGCTCGTAAAGATCTGGGAAAGGAGAACGCATAATGTTTAGTCTGGTTGCATTTATACCAAGAGCTGTACAGCAGGGCGTTCCTCTGCTTTTGGGAAGTACAGGTGAGACGATAACAGAAAAATCAGGAAATCTGAATCTCGGAATCCCCGGTGTTATGTACGTGGGTGCGATAAGCGGTGTTATCGGATCATTTTTCTACGAACAGTCAGTACCTTCAGGGAATCTGAATGGTTTTCTTGCGATTTTGATTCCGCTTCTCTGCGCACTGACAGGTTCTCTTTTAATGGGATTGTTATATTGCATTCTGACCGTTAGCCTTAGGGCGAATCAGAACGTTACGGGTCTTGCTATGACTACGTTTGGTATAGGCTTCGGTAACTTCTTCGGAGGCTCTCTTATTAAGCTTGCAGGTGCGGATGTTCCGTCAATTTCACTGTCAGCCACCTCTGCATATTTTAGTAAGACTCTGCCTTTTGCATCGAGTACAGGTTGGTTTGGCAAAGTATTCTTTTCCTACGGATTCCTTGCATATGTTGCAATCATCATTGCTGTAATCTGCGCATATGTGCTTAGAAAGACAAGAGTAGGTCTTCACCTTCGCGCTGTCGGCGAAGATCCTGCAGCTGCGGATGCGGCAGGAATAGACGTTAAAAAATACAAATATGTTTCAACCTGCCTTGGATGCATGATCGCAGGACTTGGCGGTTTATACTATGTAATGGATTATGCCTGTGGTGTATGGTCCAATGATGCCTTCGGCGATAGAGGATGGCTTGCTATTGCGCTGGTTATCTTTACGATATGGAAGCCTGATGTGGGCATCTTTTCTTCAATACTTTTTGGAGGACTCTACATTTTGTACCTGTACCTTCCTTCAGGAACACACACTGAATACAAAGAGCTGTACAAGATGATTCCTTATATCGTAACTCTTGTGGTTCTTGTTTTCACCAGCATGAGAAACAAGAAGGAAGACCAGCCTCCCAAGAGCCTTGGAACCAATTATTTCCGCGAAGAGAGATAAAGAACAATAATCTATATAAAGAGGTAGAGCGATGAATTTTCTTGAAGAGAGAATTTTAAAAGACGGTGTTGTCAAAGAAGGTAATATACTAAAGGTAGACAGTTTTCTGAATCATCAGTTGGACGTTGAGCTCTTTGATGAGATGGGTGCAGAATGGGCCAAAAGATTCGAAGGTATTGAGATCAATAAGATCCTGACCATTGAGGCATCAGGTATAGGTATAGCCTGTGTGGCAGCAAGACATTTTAATGTACCGGTGGTATTTGCCAAGAAATCCCAGAGTGTCAATCTCGACGGCGAAATGTACACTGCAGAAGTAGAGTCTTTTACCCACAAAAATAAGAACCATGTTATCGTATCCAAAAAGTTCCTTAACGAGAATGACAAGGTTCTTATCATCGATGATTTTCTTGCAAACGGCTGTGCTTTGCAGGGACTGATATCCATAATAAATAGTGCAGGCGCCACAGTGGCAGGCATCGGAATAGCTATCGAGAAGGGCTTCCAGCCCGGAGGTCAGATAATCAGGAACCTGGGCTACAAACTCGAATCTCTTGCAATTGTTGATGGAATGGACCATGTGACGGGTGAGATCACCTTCAGATAAGTGCTATATAGGGGGAAGCTTATGGCATATACGGCAATTCAAAGGATGCAAAGGATTAATCAGCAGCGCTTTGGAAACGAGGGGGTCTATCAGAAACTCGGATTTGAAGTGATACCTAATGGAATTAGGAAGATGATAGAAATAAAGTGTTGAAAATAATGTTTTGGCGATTTATAATACGTATAAAGGATATAAATCGCCAAAACATTATTTTTTTATATAATCATGGCGATTTATGATGGGGATTTGTGATGAAAATAGTCGGGAGAAAACGAGAAAAAGAATCTTTGATGAAATGCTTGTATTCCAAAAGACCGGAGTTTCTGGTGGTATATGGAAGAAGACGTGTAGGAAAAACATACCTTATCAAGGAATTTTTTAATAAACAGTTCTCTTTTTACACAACCGGACTTACTGATGACAAGATGAAAGGGCAGCTCAGGGCGTTTAATGAGAGCCTTTTATTCTATGGTTCTGAGGAAAAGGAGCAGCCTAAGGACTGGTTTGAAGCTTTTTCAAGACTAAGGCAATTACTTGAAAGTGATACCGTATATCGAGAACCTATCAATAACAGACGACTTGTGTTTCTGGATGAACTGCCGTGGATGGATACTGCAAGGTCTGATTTTAAGAGTGCGTTAGACTATTTTTGGAATAGTTGGGGTTCTTCGCAGGAGGATCTGGTACTTATTGTCTGCGGCTCAGCTACATCATGGATCATTAGCAACCTTCTGACCAATAAAAAGGGATTCCACAACAGAGTGACGAAGAGAATCCACTTGAATCCCTTTTCACTCTCAGAATGCGAGGAGCTGTATGAATTAAATGATATTGCTATGACCAGGAAACAGATGATCGAGAGTTATATGGTCTTTGGCGGTATCCCACATTATCTTAACCTCATGGATTCACGACTTAGCCTTGCTCAGAACATTAATGAACTGTGTTTTAAGGAATATGGAGAACTCCATAATGAGTATTACAACCTCTTCTATTCCCTTTTTGACAAGCCCGGCAAGCATATGGCCATTATACAGGCTCTTTCTGCGAATGCGGAAGGCCTTACCAGAACCGAGTTATCAAAAGTAAAAGAGATTGGCGGCGGTTCTGTTCTTACCAAGAACCTTCGGGAATTGGAAGAGTGCGGTTTTATCCGCAGATACAGCAATTTTACAAAAGAAGAAAACAGTGCAATTTATCAGCTGATAGATCCATTTACTCTGTTTAGTATCAGATTTATCGAGAGCAAAAAGTTTGACTCCTGGAATGAGTATATCAATTCACCTTCATATAATGCATGGCGTGGCAACTCATTTGAACTTGTGTGCCTGAATCATGTAGATCAGATTAAGGCGTCACTGGGGATAAGCGGTATTGAGACCAACGAATTTGCTTGGAAAAGTAGTAAGCCCGGGCAAGCTGCCCAAATAGATCTGATAATAGACAGGAAAGATGATGTTATCAATCTTTGCGAAATGAAATATACCAATGAAGATTATGCATTGGATCAGGAGGAGAGCGACAAGCTTCTGAAAAGAATGAATCTCTTCCAAAAAGAAACGGCCACCAAAAAGGCTATTCATATTACACTTGTCAGCGGAAATGGATTTAAGCAAAACAAGTACTCGGGAATTGTACAAAATGTAATTACCGGGGAGGATTTGTTCCAAGGGTAGGGATGATGCCAATCACTCCAGCACACTTACAACCTGATTCTTACCGTTTCGCTTGCCGTAGTACAGCTTTTGATCGGCTTCCTCTGTCATTTCGGCGATGGATTTGCCTTTTTCGTAGGCGGCGATGCCGATGGTAACCATAATAGAAACCAATATGTCATTCTTGTAAGGAATGGGGTCCCTGGCGATCTCATTCCTTATTCTTTCTACCATAAAGAACCGTCCCCATTGGTATAAAAACCAGCCCCTGGTCACTAGAAAAAGCACGTTAAAAAGTTTAAAATAGTAACTATAATGCGTAAATATAGCTTTTCTTAAGGAGGACAATACAACATGGCAGACAGAAAGAGAGTATTACTGGAGAGATTAGAGAAGTACTACAAGGAAGATGAAGATGTAACCCAGGCATCCGTTTTCACCGGCAAAGAACTGGGCGTTCCCATGGACGTTCTGAGGGTCCTGGTTGGCAGCTACGGCGCAGGTCTCATGGACATTCTTGGGGAGTTTTCGTTCCTTCCCGTTGAAGGGGATGAGGTGTGGTTTTTTACATCCGTATTAACCATCATGCTTGACGTGCCCAAGGAATCGGTGCCTTCCCTTGCAATTGCGATAGCCAAGCTCAATTTCTACCTTCCATATGGCGCTTTCTGTCTCAGCGGCGACGGAAAAATGCTTACCTACAAGGCAGCAACCACCATTCGCAGCGACCGTGATGATGACAAAATATATGAGGATATGGAACTGGCTGCCGAGACCAGCCTTCTGGTTCCCGAGAACTACGTATTTGCCCTGGAGCAGATCGCAGACGGTAAGTTACTCATGAACGATTTTGTTAAGATGATCACTGCCTAAGGAGAAAAGTATGGATCATATCAATTTACATTTAAATCAGCAGGTTGATGGATTTGACGTATATGGCTATGAGGAGCAGAATCATCAGAATCAGCAGGTTCAAGGGAACAATGTAGAGGGTCAGAACCCCAATCAGATTCAGATTCCGGGCCAGAGGCAGCAAGATCCCATCAAACAGCATATTGAAAATTTAGAGAGGCAAAAAAGGCTTGCGCAGCAGCCGGCCAACAACGTCCAGCAGCTAAATCAGCAACAGCAAGAACAGCAGGACCAGCCTGTTCCCCAGGAACTTCAGAATCAGGCCCAGCAGCTGGCGCAGCAGAACATGATCATGGCCCAGGCCCAGCTTCACAGCGCCATGATGCTCAATCAGTTCAAGAAACGCAAAAAAGACGTTACCCTGGACGACCCCACTGCAGACAAGCTCCTTGCTGCCTATACCAAGACCGGCTTTGAGTATGTCAGCGCCCAGGCCAAGAGAGATAAGATGCTAAGAGAGGCCACCACAAGGCGCACTCTCCAGGGCACACTTCAGAACAAAATACAGCAGGTTCGCCAGCACCCGCCGAGAGTATCGAACCTAACCAAGGCCAAAGCCGTCAGCTACACTGACAAATATATCGTTTCCCACTACGGAGAATTCGGCGGAGAAGCTACGTTATATCTTGAGCTTAGATTCAGCCTTATGAAGAACAAGTACTATGCCCTTCTTCCCGTGGCAGAGCTTAAGAACCTTCCGAGACTGGACATCATGAACAGACTCACGAAGGAAATGAAAAAAGAACACCCCGATCATGAGCTTGTCATGTTCTATCAGAACCTCGTGGAACTCCAGAACATGGAGGCGGAGATCAAGAAAAAAGATGTAAGGTCCAACCCCACCAATCCTCCTCGCGAGATAACCGCCAAGGAGCGTAAGAACAACGCCTCTTACTTTAAAAAGCTCCAGGAGACGATCCATGGGAACCTCGCTCTGTCCGGAGAAGCCAAGGCTCAGCGTGTTCAGACCATGCACGATGTTATGTATAACGATGGCGGGCGCTTCTGGCAGGATAAAAAACCTGCCGAGACCAAAGACTTAACTCCTGAGAAAAAGGAAGGAATCAGATCCATCCTGGCCTGGATGTATCGCAACTGCGATAAGGGCAATAAGTCCCAGGAGCCCATTGTCAACATGATCGCCCATGCCAAGCCTGATCAGGTCCTGCACATGCTGTATCTGATCGAGAACAAGATGGAGACCGCTCCCACCGCAGAGAGCTTCTATGAAGCCACAGGTGACTATATTCCTAACCTTAAGGTCTTCAGCGACAGAGCCAACTGGACCAAGATAAGCCAGGTAGCAGGTTTTGTTCTGAAAAACCAGCTGATAGGGAGCTTCCTTGAGCTGGATGAACAAGAGGAGAATATCAGAACTTCGCTTGAAGACAATGGCCCCAACCAGCTTAATGATGAGCAGAAAGATGAGGCCAGACTTAATCTTATCATTACCAAGGCCCATAAGATAATGAGGATGTATTCCGCAGCGGGCCTTGAGCCAAATATGCCTATACAGCTAATCCCCAGTAAGACCCTTCGCGACAAGATCACAGCGGAGGTTAATGGGCTTGTAGCTATGTATAACGCACTGTCAGATCAGCTCCAGCAAAGGCTCAACCAGGAGGTTGGTGCCCCCGATGAAGAACCCGGAGATGCAGGAGACAAGGCAGTAAAGCTTAAGAACAAGAAAAAAGTCGGCACCAAGAATGCCCAGCAGCATATAGGAGAAGGCAAGACAATTGCAGGCCATGTTATGCAGGCCAACACTCTGCTTAAGGTAATTGGCGATGATGTCAATTTTATCACCAAAAACACCGCCTATAGCCTTTCCACCAGCGGAATCAGCGGAGTTCTGGCCATTGTGGGACTTATCAGTTCCATCATGTCCTCGGTCAACTTGGATAAAGCCAAGGCTACCATGGCCGGTTATGACTATGTCATGAAAGCAATGGGACAGGTAGGCGATTACCTGGGAGCTGCTTCAGGTATTAGCAAAGCTACCGGCGATTTCATCAAATTTTTTAGCAGTATTCCTTCGGAAAACCTTCCATGGATCGGAAGAACCGCACCACTTACTGCTTCAGAGAGCTTTAGCACCATTCCCGGTGCAATCAGTTTCTGTGCAGGCGGAGTGACCGTTTTATCAGGAATCTTCCAGCTGACAAGTAACTCCATGAGTGCTCGTCAGGCCAACCGCTCACTTGATAAGTTAAGCGATGCCGATAACGCACTGGCTAGGTTTAATCAGCAGACTGACAATATCCAGGATCAGGCAACAAAAGAAAGAAGACAGATCCAGAGTCAGCAGCTTAGAAACCTCATGGATCACAGGGCTGATCTGGCCACCAAGCAGAGGAACTCTGCAACTGTTGGAATTGTAGGCTCTATCCTTACTATGGTCGGCGGAGCCCTTACAATGACTGGAATGCTGGCGCCTATCGGAGGTATTCTGAGCATAGCAGGCTCTATAATGAACATAGGCTATGGTATGATCTATGCCAAAAAAGCCAAGAAGGCATCCCTTAAGCAAGCCGTGGATGCCGGAATTAGGCTCGATGATCTGGTGACAGCCGTGAAGCAGGCCCATCACATTCAGAACCTCTCTTCCAAGGATGAAGAGAAGCTTCGCAATCAGGTGAGACAGGAGGCCCTTGCCGAGCTTGGCTATTCCGATTATAAGGCCATGTACTTAGGCCTTTGCAAGGACCAGGCTGAGATGATCTATCACCATGTATTTGAGGCTCCCACCGAGGACGTCGACCTTAATGCGGCCTGCAAGGACATCCTTTTGTCACTTAAGTTCAAAGAGGATCAGATACACATTGCCGAGCATCCTTATGAAAGAAATTATCCACCATTAACTCTCATATATAGCAGGCTTACGGAGGGACTATGACCATTTGTTGGATAGGCTCTGATAAAGAGTACATTGATTATATAACTGATTACGCAGCAAGGCTCCACTGCCGGATTCCCAAGGATTCCAGCCTCCTGACCTGTATGGATGACGATGGCACCCCTATAGGCTTTGGGGCTATTTTGGCTACAAAAGAAGTGGCAGATATAGCTTTTCTCTATGTCCCCGAAGAGCACAGGAGAAAGGGTATAGGCACGCAGCTCCTTGCTGAGATGGAAAATATGGCACAGCAGGTCGGGGTAACTGACCTGCGCTGCATTGTGCCCAATGACACCGAGAGTCTGCTCTTTTTTACCGCAAAAGAGTACGAACTATGTGAAGGACCAAGAGAATATGCCGTTCCCTTCGCATCCCTTCGGTATTCCGAGGCCTACAGGAAAAACATTGCAGGCAAGACCGCCAAAAAGGCTAAGGCCCTGGAAAGCTGCTCAGACAAGGAAAAGAAGGTTCTTCAGCAGTACTATGATAAGCACGGAATCAGTGCCACTGATTCTTTTGACAAAAAACTCTCCGCAGCCATCTTTGAAGGAGAAGAGGCCAGGTGCCTTCTTCTTGGTGAGCGCACCGCTAGCGGCGTCATAATCCACTACATGCATTCCGACAAGGATCATCCAGAGCTTCTCGTGGACTGCCTCAAAGTCATGGACAAAGCCATAACCGCCGACCGTGAAGACATCAGCGATCTGATGCTTTCCTTTGCAACAGGCAACGAATATGAGCAGAGCCTTCTTAGGCATCTTGCTGGCGAGGCCGCAATTGTTGAGGAGTTTTCCAGATACAGTGTGGCGTATAGGAATGTAGGAGATAGAGTAAAACTATGATATACATCGGATGTCACTTATCTGTCACCAACGGATACGAAGCCATGGGCCATCAGATGGTGGACTTTGGTGGTAGCACCTTTGCGTGGTTTACCAGGAATCCCCGCGGCGGCAAGTCTAAAGACGTGGCGCCGGAAGATGTTAAGGCTCTTCAGAAGATTCTTGAGGAAAAGAAATTTGGCAAGCTCGTAGCCCATGCCAGCTATACAATGAATCTCTGCTCAGCTAGTCCCGACACCAGAGCTAATGGCCTGGATATGCTTCAGAAGGATCTGGAAAAAATGGAGGCACTACCCGGTCAGTACTACAATTTCCATCCCGGTTCACACACAGGACAGGGAGCAGATGTTGGTATCGAGCAGATTGCTGAGGGGCTTAATAACGCGCTTTGGCCGGATATGCACACAACGGTTCTTCTTGAGACAATGGCAGGAAAAGGTTCTGAAGTAGGAAGAAACTTTGAGGAGCTTAAGGCAATCATCGACCGCGTTGATCTGAAGGATAAGCTGGGAGTTTGTTTTGATACCTGTCATACATGGGATGCTGGTTATGATATAGTAAATGACCTTGACGGAGTCCTTGCCCGGTTTGATAAGATCATAGGCCTTAACAAGCTTAAGGCCGTTCATTTTAACGACAGTAAAAATGCATGTGGCGCGGCAAAAGACCGTCATGAGAAACTTGGGCAGGGCTTCATTGGCATGGAAGCTATGAAGCAGTTTGCAATGCACCCTGCCTTTGAAGGCCTACCCTTCATCCTGGAGACTCCAAATGATGATGACGGCTATATTCAGGAGATTGCAACAGTGAAAGGCTGGTTTGAATAATGGAATACATAGATATTTTTACAAGAGATGGGCAATTCACCGGAGTCACAACGATGAAGAGTTCTGTAATGGGCTTAGGAAAATAGAGGAGACGCTATGAACATCCAGATTTTTGGCACCAAGAAGTGCAACGACACCAAGAAAGCCGAGCGTTTCTTCAAGGAACGCGGTATCAAATACCAGTTCATCGACCTGAAGGAAAAGGGCATGAGCAAGGGCGAACTCACATCAGTCGCATCCGCAGTCGGCGGCGTCATGAGCATGGTCAACCCCGATGCTAAGGACAAAGACACCGTAGCATTGATTCAGTACATCGCCGATGAAGACAAGTTCGACAAGCTTCTGGAGAACCAGCAGATCGTCAAGACACCTGTAGTCAGGAACGGCAGACAGGCCACACTGGGGTATCAACCTGAGGTGTGGAAGAAGTGGGAATGAGTTGGAGATGACAAGGGGACGGTTTTTATACCAATGGGGACGGTTCTGTTTGGTACAGTTTTGCGCACAAAACTATACCAAACAGAACCGTCCCCATTGGTATAAAAACGTCCCCCTTGTCATTTAATTAGTGGAATTAGCTTAATAGTTTTTCCAGGAAAAGTCGAACTGCCTTATGTTTACCTATACTGGGGTAGGATATAACCTGAATGTTATATGCATCCAAGAAAAATTCTCTTTCTATCTCATTTACATCTGGCATGAGTGCATAGTGTTTCTTACCGATATTCCTTGTTCTTAAGGACCTTAATATATAGTCAACATCCGGATCTTTGAAACTATATCCAACAAAGAAAACCGTATTGTTTACAAATAGGTCACTCAAGGTTCTCCGATATTCTTCATTATCAATAAGCTCTATGAACTCATTATCCATTATTCGGATGCTATCGGGTTCATCACAGGATCCGTGAATTTTGTATATCGGAAACTTATTATCGCTACCTGAACGAGCAGACATCTTATCCGGAAGTATAACTTTGTATGCACCGTTCTCTCTTGAACAATACTTCTCTGCGAAATCATCAAAATTAGCCGTGATAACAGCACTAAATGGTATCTTACTCAGGAGACTTTGCAAATAGGACTCTTTATTCGCCGTGGATAGTTTTTTGGAGATTACATCTGCAAAATCACTAGAACCCAATTTTTTGCGGCAATAATATACTACAGGTGCTGTTTTATTATGATCCATCAGAGCTTGTATTTCTGCGAGCTTCCGTTCTTCAAGATCCGGATAATTGTCTTTTACCTGCTCCACAAATGCATGAACTAATTCATACCATATGGGAAGCTTTCCGTCGGCGGATGCACCAGCTCCGGAAAATAAAATACAATTTTGCTCCTTTAGTGAAGAAGATAACCCTTTGGGGACTCCTGGTACCGTGATTTCTACACTTTCTTGTGCTTGGGAACCAATAAGGGTGGAGGGTGTGAATGTTTCTACCGTCTCAACAGCAGTATTTGTGATTTTGCTTTCTGACGTAAGATTGTTCTTGGTTTCATAAACTGTATGATTTCTAAACGGATACTCGATTATTCCGTCCGGATGCTTTGAACTTATGTAATTTGGTCCCCAACTAAGACTGTTACTATCGTATTTTCGCAAAACAGTTTGGCATACTCCTGTATCTAGGTCAACAGAGGTATAGTTATATGAATAGCTTTCTGCATCTTTTTCGTAAGTAGTACCTGAAACAATATAATGAACTTCTCCTTCCAGGGAGGTTGAAGTATATACTTTATCATCATGAATATGGCCATGAAGAACAAAATCACTATGGGCATTAATTACCCGTTCTACTATACCAACATCATCATCTCTGAAATAGGAAACCGGATGGTGCAAAAAAGAAATAACCAGTTCGCCATCATCATTATCTACGGAAGAATAGGCGTTGACTACATTTCTTTGTCCCAGAATTATGTTTCCTTTTTCTCCCATTGATGAAGACGACCACGCTGAATTGAGACCAACAATGGATATTTTTATACCATCTTTCACACGTTTTTCTATAAAGTATGGCTCATCGCTCCATTTGGCGGCTGTTTCATCACCAACTAAGTTCTTTAAGAATTCATTATAGTTATCGAACTTACTTTTCCAATAGCTCTTTATAGAGCTATCCTCGAGAAGGTTGGCTATTTCATCTTCAGACGAAGGTTGAATGAGTTTACCCCAGAGGTTCGATGCATTACTACGAAAAATGTCATGATTACCGGGTACGATAAAAATTCTTTTCTTTGCGTCTTCGTGATTCCCCCAAAGAGAATCAAGCACTTCATTAAAGAATTTTTCTGCATAAGCATATTGATCAGGCGATGCGCTAAATGCTATATCTCCACTGACAAAAACAAAATCAATAGGGATTTTGATATTTTTAATATCCCTCAGTAATTTGTCATACACAGCATTCGAAGGAATGGAACCATTCTTTCCCCCAAAATGTAAATCAGATAAGTGAATCCAAGAAACTTTTCTCCCGTTTATCTCACCCATTACCGTTAGCCTCCCCTAGAATTGGTATACGCACTATTATAGCTTAATCAGCGCTGTATTATTAGGGTAAAGTTAAAAATGTTAAAAAATATTGATGAATACCGATGATTTGAGTTGCAGTAATTAGCTTGAACCTGTATCCGGACATATACGACAGACTCGATGAGTAGCCCGAAGCCGGCAACTTGTCAGCACTATCCCTCAGTGCTATCATAAAACTGATGTATCGAGTAGCCTATAAACTCACTATTAAAAAGAGCAATCTGCACAAGAGAGCAGGTGATTTAATGAACGGAAAAGTTTTACACGGGGGACGGTTCTGACAAAAGAACCGTCCCTGTGTCATACTATAACCACGGAGGGATCTGCCTATGAAGGAATTCATTATTGAAAAAGGCATTGTCATAGATGACATTTACAGCGTAATAGACGGAATCAGGGAATTGAGCGGCCAAACGCTCACCGACGCAGAAACCATAAGGAAATTCATAACCAAAGAGAAATCTACCAAATTCTACATCGACAAAAAAGGCACCGGCAAAATGCAGCCGGACCGAGACACGGTGTACCTCTGGCTCGACAGTGGCTTTGTAGACGGGTACGGTAATCCTATAATGATATCCCTGCTAAGTGATAATTATGGCGGATATTCAGGTCACTATTTCGGAACAATGGACATTCTCGCAAGAGGTATCAAGAGCTATTTCCCCAAGAATGCCAAAGATATATCCCGTAACCTGAATAACCTTAAGAACAAGTATCAGAGCAAAGTGGCCGAAAGAGACCATCGCCATATAGATAATGAGCAAGAGTATCTTGTTATGATATGCAACGGAGAGGCTGGCAGCTCTGATTTCGAAAGGCTTATTAACGGCCTTGGGGTACAGTTCGAGGATCCGGTGGATGAAACGGCTGATGCAGTCAAGGAAACAGAAGCCCCCAAGGAAGATCAGAAGCCTGCCATAGATATGTCTTTTAGGGAAAAAGAGATAACTATCGGCCTTCTTCTTGATACCATAGACGACATGCAGGATTACATCAACGAGCTTCTTGCAGAATTAAAGAAGTCCAATGAGGACAAGGCCAAACTTCGGGAACTTGAGCAAAAAAATAAGGACCTGGAGCAGGCTCTTGTTGACATCAGACACTTCAACGCAGAGCACAACACCGAAACTGAAGCACCCAAAGAAATCAAAGACGGCCACGATCTCCTCGGTCGCAGAGGCAAGATCCTTGTATTAGGCGCAACCGCCCTTGATGTTAAAACAATGAACGGCATAGCCAAGCTATATGGCTTCAGGAAAGATGACTTCGAGTATGAAGTAGACTATGAAAAGATAGTCAGCTTCGCCGGAAGGAGCAGCAAGCTTGAGAAGTTCTCAGCGCTAATCCTTGGTGCATGTCCCCATAAGGTTCAGAATCTGGGAGATTGGAGCAGCTTGGTTGAGAAATGCAAGAATACGGAAGGAATGCCGATTGCAATAGATGCCAGGAGCAGGTCGGGAGAGCTGAAGGTGACGAAGGAGTCGTTTAGGGAGGCACTGCTGCAGATAAGTAATGAATTAAGTCAAAATAAAAGAAATTAAGGAAATCGTATAATGTCCGGTAACATAATAAAATCATTAAAGAAAACTTAATATAATCTAAAACGCTAACGTTAACCGGCGGTCGCTTGTGAGGCGACCGCTTTTGACTACCCGGGTGCTAGAATATCCTCAATAACAAACAAACTAATTACAGATGGAGGACAATAATATGGCAGTAAAAGGAGCAGTAATAGGCGATATACTTGGAGCACAGTTTGAGTTCGACAGACCTCGTAATCTTGATTGGAAAAATGTACCTCTGACCGAGGGAGCTGCAATCGGATTTACAGATGACACGGTGATGACTCTGGCGATAAAAAAGGCCCTTAAGACGGGAGCAGATCTTGTCGAGACTATGGTTGATATAGGGCGTAAGTATCCGCATTCAGGATACGGCGGAAGGTTCTATGGCTGGATAAACGGAGATAACCATGAGCCTTATAACAGCTGGGGCAATGGCTCAGCGATGAGGGTGGCTTTTGTCGGCGAGTTCTACGAGGACTACGAAGAAATGCAGAAGATGGCTGAGGCTACAGCCGCTGTTTCCCACAATCACCCTGAGGGGATCAAGGGAGCCGTGGTTACAGCCACATGCATCTGGATGGCACGACATGGTAAGAGCAAGCAGGATATCTATGATTACGTCCTTGAGCAGTATCCTAAGGCTGAATACGAATACAGCATTGCTTACAGCCTGGATGAGATGCGGCCTCACTACAAGTGGAACGAGAGCTGCCAGGGATCGGTCCCTGCGGCCATGAGATGCTTCTACGAAAGCGACGACTACGAGAGCTTCATCCGAAATGTTTTTTCCCTGGAGTGTGATTCTGACACCTTCGGAGCAATTGCAGGGGGCGTTGCGGAAGAGTTCTACGGCGGCTTCGGAAGTGTGGACGGCGAGGGGCTTCTTAAAAAGTACCTGACACCGGAGCTGTTGGAGATTCTGAATATGTGATAATGCATTTTAGATTTTGGGTATATGTACCCAAAATCTAAAATCGGGATTGATAATGGAAAACATAATCTACAATGAGCTCATCTATCGTGGCTATAATGTTGACGTTGGTGTCGTGGAAATCAGAGTGGATGAGAATGGAAAAAGGACTAAAAAACAACTGGAAGTAGATTTTGTGGTCAATCAGGGAAGCAAACGATACTATATACAATCTGCATTTGCTTTGCCTGATAAAGAGAAGATGGATCAGGAGCAGGCTTCGCTCGTTAAGATATCTGATTCTTTTAAGAAAATAATCATTGTATCCGGGAATGCAAAGATTTGGAGAAATGAGCAAGGTATAACGATTGTGAGTGTGTTTGATTTTCTGTTAAATGAAGATAGCTTAGACTATTAAATTAACAAATTGTGTATCGGTTCACACGGAGCGGGACTATATATGGGAAAAGAGTATAAACGCATATCAGATTTAGAACGCGGAGTATAAAGGGGACTGGAGGAAAGGTATGAGTATGGATATCAGTTTGGATATTTTTAGGGAGGATATTAGGATAGAGCCGGAAAAGGATCGTATATACCATGACTTAAGTGGTATAGATGGGGTTAGCCCAGGCATCAGCGATGATTATGAGAAAAGCTGGAATTATACGAAAAAGCAAGATGCTTCTGATGAAAGTCTTGACAATATTTTTAACCGTATTAAAGATTGCCTTTCTCATGTGAACAAGATGTATTACAGGCTTATCCATAAAGTGTTGCTTTTGCATGAAGAGGATGCCGGTAAGGAAATAGCTACGTTAGAAGGCGATGTTGACCGTATCTTTGATAATATGTTTATTCTTGATGAGTTTCTGGGGAATGTACAGGCTCAAGACAAAGCTTATATTATGATAAATAAATCCTTGGAGTATTTGTCAAAACTGTTGGCTAATTTGACAGCACTCAAACGTACTTCAGTAGACGATTTTATCCTAAGAACCGTTAATAGAGAGCAAGAGTTCATAAAAGAAAATATAGGATTATGTGGTTCAATTGCAGATATTTCATATATATTCAGTGATGTGGGGGATTTGTACCTTTTTCATCATGGTGATCTGAATAATGCGGAGAAATACTATCGCATTGGGGTTGATGCATTTGAAGAACTAAGATTGGATAGTGTCAGGGATCAATATGAAGATGAGTTTGAGGAAAATCTGGTAAAACCTTGCAAGACAGTAGATGCTTTACGAAGGGTATTATACAACGTTAATTCCACATATAAGCTGGAAGATGATTTAGCTATTATTGAGAACAATTTAGACCCGGATGTTTATAACATAGTTTATTCTTTCATTAAACCATACAGGGAATTGATAAAGAAGGACTGCTGCGACGAGAAGCTCATGCATGATGCTTGGGAGCAGGCAACAAAATGTTTTTGGAGCGCGAAGAGCCTGATTGATGCATTAGATGATAATAAGCAGGATGATGATAAGGAAGAAAATGACAAAATAGGTGGAACAGCGCGAGCCTTTGTCTGGATTACCTATATCATCATTGACCATGCACTTCCTTTCGGACTGTATCTTTTATCGAATATGGATGTTTCTAAGGTACCTGACGAGATATTTGAGAATGCTGTGACTTATTATGACAAAATGCCATTCTTTTCAAACTATATCAGGGCTTTAAGTGGGTTTGTTCCGAAGGAAAATGGTGAAGAAACGGTAGAAGAGGCAGAGAAGAATGAGAATGAAAACAATATCGCGTACCTAAGGGAATTGCTGCTTACCATTGGCAGGGTTGAAGTGATCAAGGAAATCCTGCGGGTACGTAAACTTCCCAAGAATCTTGCGTACTACACGACATTTGATACTCTGGGCTATATCTTGCCCAAATCAGCAGACCTCGCTTTGCCTGAAAACAAATATGCCGGAAAGTACTCCGTCATGCATATAGGTCATATGAACGATCCTAACGAGGGAAAGGTCTTAAAACGCCGCATTTATGACAATAAGAAGTCAAGCGATAGCTTATCTTATCCATATGTATTCTTAAAGAGCTTTACCACAAGAGTTGATGACCTGTCCATGTGGGAAACCTATGGTAATTCAGCAGAAGGTGTTTGCGTAGAACTCGATACAGACAGAATATTGGACTCCGGTAACTACAAACTGTACAACATATGCTACATGCAAAAAGGTGGCAGTGACGGATATGTATTTAATAATATTTCAGGATATGATTCTGCAGGCTCTGCTGAAATGAAAGAATATATAGAATCCATTCTGAATTGGCTGGAAGAAAAATCACAACCAAAGGAGGAGCATCCAAGCAAAAGCGAAAATGAATTATCTAAGCTTGAAAGGCGTTACAGAAGCTGCTTCGATTATATCATTCACGGCATAACCTACCTCTTCAAAGACGCAGATTATAGCCACGAAGATGAGAAGCGAATCATCTATTCTTTTGACGGATACGATGACAAAAGAATAATACATACCCCCGGAACGACTCCAAGGCTTCTCGTATACAGCGAGCAGGATGCAGTAATTAAAAGAATCATCCTTGGTCCAAAGTTCAAGAAGGTGGAAGATAATCTCCCCTATTTGCAGTATCGTTGTGAAGCCTTGGCCAAAAAACTGCATTTAAACCCTATTGAGATAATCAAATCACATATCGCATACATCTAAAATTTTAATACAGAGGAGCAATAAAAATGTGGGAAATGGACTACGAATCAGCAGCAAATCACTGGCTTGAGAAGGACAAAGACTCAGTTCATATGGAAGAGGCTGCGTTAAAGATACGAATTGAGAGCTTCATCGCCGGGCACAACACCTGTGCTCTGGCCACAGCTTCTGCAGATATGGTGAGGAATACACCAATTGAGTATAACTACGTTGACGGCAATTTCTACTTCTTTTCCGAAGGCGGTCTTAAGTTCAAGGGGCTTAAGGAGAACAAGAATGTTGGCCTTGCAATCTATGAGCCCTACGGCGGGTTCGTAAGTCTCAAGAGCCTTCAGGTACAGGGCGTCGCTGAGATGGTTGAGCCTTTTTCCGAAGAGTATCTTAAGATCATGGAGCACAAGAAGATTCCTGTGGAGGCAATGAAGAAGCTCCCTCAGCCAATGAACCTTATCAAGGTTGTGGCCGTGAGCATGGACTACCTGGATTCGGATCTTAAGAAGGAAGGATTTGCAAGTAGGCAGCATGTAGAATTTCATTGAATACAATCAAACCTGTAAATAGTTGTATTCAAATTCAAAAGGTGTAAATAGTTGTATAGAGGTGTAAAGAGTTGTAATTTATTTGGACGGTCCATTTTGGCTTATTCATTCCAATAATCTACAGTTTCCTGAGATGTAGTCTTTATTCCAAATAGCTTCCACATAAAGTCTTCACGCTCATCGTAGATATTAACAATATAGATCTGTGTTTCATCTACTCTGTAGAATACATAATTTTTGGCTGCGTATATATACTGATAATCTGTATCTACGCCAAACATATCGCGCACAGAAATGCCGATATCTTCGTGCTTTTTTATCGATTGTATTCTGTTGTTGATTGCGGAGAATACTTCTTTTCTTTTGGTATCACCAAATTGTGAGTCGAGATATTTGCGCATTCTGATGAGTTTTTCTTTGTAATCCGGAGAATATTTTATAGTCTTCAATCGTTAAGCCCCAGCACTTTCTGCATTTCATCATCGTCAATCCAACCTTCCCGTTCAGCACGTTCTTCGGATTTCTTAAGATCAGTAATCACGTTATGCAGAGCTCTTAAACGATCCAACTCATCTGCTTCCTCTACGGACATTATTGTATAAGCACCACGACCATTCCTTGTAAGGTAGACTCTACTGTTGGTATCGACTTCTTTGAGAACATCGGTGTAATTTCTTAAATCTGATATAGGCATTATAGATGGCATAAAAACCTCCTTTTGACTACTACAATTGTTTGATTTTATTATAAGTCTTTGAGGGCAAATTAACAAGTATAATAACATGCGAATATATCAGCATGTCTAAAATCATTATCTTTATTAGATTGACGTTGCTAATAGTTCATAGTGATATGATAATTGATATAAAAGAATTACGGTAAATGCGAAAATATTTACGCATTAGAAGGAAAGTGGTGTCGTCAAATGGCAGAGATAGACAGATTAAAAGAAATAGTAGAAACCCTTAGAAGCGAGCACGGCTGCCCCTGGGACAGGGCCCAGACTCATGAGAGCCTCAAGGCTTCGGTCATTGAGGAAGCTGCGGAGGTGGTATGCGGGATAAATATCCTGGATGAGACGAGAGACTCGGAGAATCTCAAGGAGGAGCTGGGGGACCTTCTGCTGCAGATAATGTTTCATGCGGTGATGGCGGAGGAGGAAGGCCTTTTTACCTTTGATGACGTGGTTCGGGGCATATCGGATAAAATGGTTCGAAGGCACCCACATGTGTTCAGCGGTGTGACCTATGCTAACGAGGAAGAGATGCACGAAGCCTGGGCCAAGATCAAGAAGGAGGAAAAGGCCGGCAAGGAGTGGCATGGTGACTACCTTCCGGGGGCATTCGATGAGGCGCTTAAGCTGATAAAAAGGGCGAAAGAGAGGAAGGGCATAAAATGAAAAAATTCAAGATCACATTCAATTCTCCGGTGGTGCTGGGATTCATGTTCATAAGTTTCATAGTGCTGGTGGTTGGATTCATCACAGGAGGATTCACCAACAAGCTATTGTTCATGACGTATCATTCGGCGTTGACAGATCCGCTTACCTACGTAAGGTTCCTGACACATGTGCTGGGCCACAACGGATGGGCACATTATATCGGGAATGCGGCGTATATACTGCTGCTGGGGCCTATGCTGGAAGAAAAATATGGCTCTAAGAGGATAGTAGAGGTGATCCTTATCACGGCGGTGGTTACGGGACTTGTGAACTACCTATTGTTCAGGAATGTGGCGCTGTGCGGAGCAAGTGGTGTGGTGTTCGCATTCATTCTTTTGACCTCCTTTACCAGTTTCAAGAATGGGGAAATCCCGCTGACCTTCATTCTGGTGGCAATCATCTTCATCGGGCAGCAGGTCTACGACGGACTGTTCGTGCAGGACGATATATCCAATCTGTCCCATATCCTGGGCGGCATTGTGGGATCTGTTGTGGGGTACAGGCTTAACAAGAAATGATGTGATGAAATGCGTATGGGGGTGCGTATGAGGGGACAGAAGCAGAGAAAAGCCAATATCAAACGTATTGTTCTGGGCAAAACAGATGGAGTGTGCGCCCGCTGCGGCAGAGGGATCACCTTGGAAAAAGCGACGATAGAACACTACGTACCAAAATACAGAGGCGGAGCAGACGATGAGAGGAATCTGCTTCCGCTGTGCAAAAACTGCAACAAGCAGAAGGGCTCTCGGATAGTGGCGGCTAAGGAGTACTATCCTTATCTTAAGGGCATGTTCTGCGCAAATGCTGATGAATACAGAGCAGAATGGGAGAGGGAAAAAGATGGAACTGTATAACGGAAGACATGAGAATGCTGAGGGGAGGCTCCCCAGAGAAGTGAGGTTTTATGCCATTTCAAATTATCAGGAATGATATTACAAAGGTTAAAGCAGATGCCATAGTAAATACTGCGAATCCGAATGTAGCGATCGGTGCGGGTGTTGATACGGCTATTTACAAGGCAGCAGGCGAGGAGAAGCTTCTTGCGGAGAGGGCTAAGATCGGGCAACTTGAGCCGGGGAAAGTGGGGATAACACCTGCTTTTAATTTAAAGGCGAAGTATATTATCCATGCCAGCGGGCCCTGGTGGGAAGGCGGAGATTATGGCGAGGCGGATCTTTTGAGAGCCTGCTATGACAAGTCTTTGGCTCTGGCCTATGAGCATGGGTGTAAGTCGATTGCTTTTCCTCTATTGGCAACGGGGACCTATGGATTTCCGAAGCGGCTTGGAATCGAGATAGCCGTAAATTCTTTTACCGAATTTCTCACTGAACATGAGATGGAGATATTTCTGGTGGTGTTCGGGCAGAAGTCTGTCAGGATCTCCGGGGAACTGGGAGAAGAGGTTCGTAGCTTCATTGACGATGAGTATGTTGCTGCGACTCTTGATGAAGAGTACAGAGCAGAACGTCCATGGAATCGAGAATATGTTGAAGCCTCAATTGACGCCGCAGAATTTGAGGATGAAGAAACTGAAGATGAAGAAATCTATGATGAAGAAGCCTATGATGAGCCGGATAACAGACCTAAGGGTAGTATAATCCATGGCTCCAATATGCTGGCTTCTCTATGTTCGCCCGGTGCCAAGGAGGCTAATGAAGCTAAGGAACCTAAGCTCTTTGCTGCCGGCAAAGCGATGTCTCTCGATGATGCCTTAAAGAGCATGTACACTGATTCCTTCGAGAAGCACCTTCAGCAGCTGATCAACAAGAAAGGCCTCAAGAATTCTGAAGTCTATGCTGCGGCAAATATTTCCAAGCAGTATTTTTCCAAGCTGCTAAAAGGCCAGGTCAAGCCGTCCAAGGAAAAGGTTCTCGCCCTTGCGGTGGGGCTACAGCTCAACATGGATGAGGCGGTGGATTTCCTCAGGCTTGCGGGATATGCGCTGTCGCCGGTATCTCAGACGGATGTGATAGTTGAGTATTTCATAAGGCACAGGGAATATAGCGTTATGAAAATAGATATCGTGCTGTTCGATTACGGGCTGAGTCCATTATCCAACGGCTGATGTGATAGGTCGCCTTCGGGTTGACCTATTTCTTTTGCCCAAAATGTAGTATTACCTTACAAACAAGGACAGCTCACTGTAGGGAGCTGATGATGAGATGATGGAGGTAATTAAGATGAGTAAAGGATATACAGAAATCGTTTATATTTTGGACAGGTCAGGTTCTATGGGCGGCCTTGAGTCAGACACCATCGGAGGCTTCAACTCCATGATGGAGAAGCAGAAGAAGACCGGGGAAAAAGCAGTTGTGTCAACAGTTCTTTTTGACGATGAGTGCGAAGTCATTCACGACAGAGTGCCGATTGAAAAGATCGAGAAGATGACCGACAAGCAGTACTACGTAAGAGGCTGCACTGCGCTTCTTGACGCAGTGGGCGGCGCTATCCATCACATTGGCAACGTTCACAAGTACGCCCGCAAGGAGGACAGACCTGAGAAGACCATCGTTGTCATTACCACAGATGGAATGGAGAATGCCAGCAGGAAGTACTCCCGCGAGAAGATCGAGAAGATGGTTAAGAAGCAGCAAAAGAAGTACGGCTGGGAGTTCATCTTTATCGGCGCCAATATCGATGCCTATGCTGAGGCGCAGAAGTACGGAATCCGCAAGGACAGGGCCGTTAATTATGTCAGCGATACGATCGGCACCGCCGGTGTGTATGCAGGAGTATCCAAGGCGGTTTGCTCGGTAATGATGGCGGAGAGCGTGGATGAAGCAGATGAGTGCCTCACAGGTAGTGGCTGGAACGAGGAGATCAATGAGGACTATATGAGAAGAGGCAAGAAGGTAAGGAGATGATTAAGTACCCATGTCGGTAACAAAAAATGAAAAATATGCCGATATGGGTATTCTTATGTCGGCGTATTTCCTGTAAGATGGATATGGACGTTTGCGAAGACTTAAGCGGAGATGCTATAAAATATGTGCGGAAGATACTTTTTTGACGGGGCAACTGCATATGAAATCGAGGAAGAGCTGCATCTTCCCAAGGGGATGCTTAGTACCCGCGCAGGCGATATCACTCCCGGAATGGTAACGCCGGGGATCATCCGCAGCAAGAGCGGGGACGCCAACATCGCCTTGTCAGAGCTGTTCTGGGGGATTGCATCCAAGGATAAAAAGCTCATAATTAATGCCAGAGCTGAGTCGGCGGCAGATAAATCAATGTTCGCTGACAGTATCCGAAACAGGAGATGTATTCTGCCTGCGGCGGGATTCTACGAGTGGGATCCCGGCAAGACGAAGTTCACGTTCAGAAGGTCTGACAAGAAGCCTATGTATCTTGCAGGTTTCTATGACCTTAGCGATAACAAGGACTCTTTTGTGATACTGACAACTGCGGCCAATGCGTCGATGCGGCCCGTTCACGACAGAATGCCTGTCATGATAGATAAGAGGAATGTCAGGGAGTATCTTAATGACTCTTTCGCAGCAATGGATATGATAAAAGAGCCGATGCCGGAGCTGGCACGGAGCAGTGACTACGAGCAGCTAAGCCTGTTCTGAGGAATGTTTCCATAACTATATGGGAAAATACAGTTGTGGAAAAATGCGGGGAGATTCATACGAAGCATAAGAAACTGAGGTAAATCTGATGAAAACAGTAAATGTAGTCGCAGCAGTTATTTGCGACAACTATGAACATAAGACAAAGGTATTCGCCACCCAGCGCGGCTACGGCGATTTCAAGGACGGTTGGGAGTTTCCCGGCGGTAAGATCGAAGAAGGAGAGACGCCGCAGCAGGCTCTTGTAAGGGAGATCAAAGAGGAGCTTGCCACGGACATCGAAGTCCATGACCTGATAGATGTCATCGATTATGATTATGAGGCTTTTCACCTTCACATGCACTGCTTCTGGGCAACAGTACAAAAGGGCCATTTGTCACTCTTGGAACATGAGGCAGCGAAGTGGGTGACGCGGGACGACATCGGTGATGTCAACTGGCTCCCCGCAGATGAAGGACTGATAAGTAAGATCACAGAATATCTTAAATAGATCCGGCACATACTAAGGAGGAAGATCATGCCATTTATTTCAACCAAAACCAACGTAACAGTATCCAAAGAAAAAGAGACACAGCTCAAGGAACGCCTTGGTAAGGCCATCTCAATCATTCCCGGTAAGAGCGAGAACTGGCTCATGCTGGCCATCGAGGGAGACATCCCCATGTACTTCAGAGGCGACGACTCTCAGCCCACAGCATTCATAGAAGTTAAGATCTACGGCGGCGCATCTTCCGACGTATACGGCAAGATGACCAAAGAGCTGACAGGTATCTACGGGGACATCCTCGGAGTTGCTCCCGACCACATGTACATTCGCTACTTCGGCTCCGATGACTGGGGATGGAACGGAAATAATTTCTAAAATTTTGTTGTGTTTTATATGAACAATTTACAATTGACGCGACTATTTCGAAAGAATAGAATGTAGAAGGAAATAACAGGACAATAATCATGTGTGGAGATTGTTGTCAGATATATTGCTATTATTGCAGCAGATTAGGAAGAAAATGGAAACAATAGTTATAGGTTCAACTGAATTATGTGATGTTCATATGAATGCGACATAGCGGTGCGCAGCATAGAAATATGCAATATTTATT
Organism: Butyrivibrio sp. DSM 10294; assembly: GCF_028539135.1. Classification (NCBI taxonomy): domain Bacteria; kingdom Bacillati; phylum Bacillota; class Clostridia; order Lachnospirales; family Lachnospiraceae; genus Butyrivibrio; species Butyrivibrio sp. DSM 10294. The sequence continues at coordinate 39,896 of NZ_JANSWL010000067.1, forward strand.
GGGCTATTAGGAGCGCGACTGAATGTTCGGCATTTAGTTTGCGCTCTTTTTATGCAAAAAAATAGAATCAGGAGGTAATGGTATGAGTAATGTGATCAGGGTTAACGGGCAGGCAAAAGGCGGAAGTAGGTTTCACAAAATCATAGTAGCTATCCTGAGTGCAATACTGATTGATTTTGTCGGAACTTTCGGGCTTCTGAGCCTTAGCACTAAGCTGAGGATGTTTAACTATGCATTCTTTGTGACAGTATTTTTCGAGATTTTTGTAGCTGTTATGGCGTATGCGTACTATTTCAAAATCCGTGAGGGAGGGTTTGATGGGAAGAAGGCTTCAGCAGGGTTTAATTTTAAAGACTTTGCTATGACCATTTTGGTCGGTGTAGTAGGAATTTTCTTTCTGTATGCTTCGCTCCATCAATTCGATAGGATGAATTCAATTAAGGCAAAAGAAGCGCACCTGGCATATAAGGCTCTCTCATACTTTAAGAGCTACGAAGAGAGGGCTCTTGATGCTCTTAATGAGACAATTTCCTATGACAGGGATAACACCAAGCTGATAAGAGAGCGCGCCGGATTCCAGGTTATTTATGGAGAGAAGCTTAAGGATGAAGATAATGAGGCGGCAAGCAGACTCTTTGATTTTGCCATTGAGGATTATCGCAGAGTGGCTTCTGCATATGCGGATGATCCGGAGTATTACTATGAGCGAGGCACTGCTTACAGACTGGCCGGAGCATCACGTACAGATGAGGCACTGGCGGATTTTCTTACCGCTATCGAGAAGTATAATGGCGAGGATGAGGAAATCGAGAATAAATATAGGTTTGGATATATCAGGACTTGCAAGGAACATGCTGTTGATGACAAAGATGTTTTGTACGCAAGCTATTGCATGTTCCATGAAATGGTTGACGGTGATGATAAGGAGGATATAAAGAAGGATATTACCAACTATGCCGGCGCTGAATGGTATAGTGATATGGCGGAAATTTGCCAGAAAATAGATAGTAGTGAAGCAGAGATACTGGATTTGTATGATAAGGCAATAATTGAAAATCCTTATGATGCAACACTCTATATAGGACGTGCCGGATTCAGAGAACCAACTGACGACAATCTTCAGGCTATCGTTGATGACTATACCAAGGCTATTGAATGTACGCCCGACAATCTCGAATATTATTACCTTCGCGGATGGGCATACTATGAGGTCGGCGGTGATGCGAATTACGAAAAAGCTCTGGCAGATTTTAACGAGGTAATAAAACGAGATAGTAAGCACTATAGTTCACTGGCAGGAATGGCTTATGTTCATGCTAATATGAAAGACTATGATGAGGCAATAAGCTATATCAATAGGGCGATTAGTGTAAAAGGATACGCATCTTATTATGAAGCCAGGGGAAGAATGTATTACTATAAAGGAGACTATGATCAGGCAATAGCAGATTATGAAAAGTCTATTAGTTTGGATGGTAGAGCTGATTTATGCCGCAAACTGATCATTTCTGCTTATTACAGACGAGATGATAATTATGACAAAGTAAGAGAACTGGCCGAGAAAGAAATCGCTGAACATCCGGATAATCCTTATCTTAGTAGTTTCTACTGTATTTATGGCCACACTTATTATGATGAAGGCCAGTATGATAAGGCATTGGAAAAGTACCGAGCTGCCTACAATGTGGGAAAAAGTAAAGATATCGGCGATGAATCATTAGCTTTTTATTTGGGTAATTGCGGTGATGTATATAGTGCTATAGAAAATTATGAACTAGCAGAAAAAGAATATACTTCTGCTCAGAATAAGCTTGATAAAACTAGCCTTGATTGGGGAAAATACGGCTATCAAAGAGCATGCGCTATGTTCTATCAGAAAAAATATGATAGTGTGATGTCATGTCTTGAAGAAATCACAAATAATACATCGGATTCAGCATTGCTGCAAGACTGCTATAAGCTTATCGGACATTCTTATTACAGCAAGGCTGAATACAATGACGCAATCAGGGAATATGAACTGTCTGAGAAGCAGACAACTGATCCGGTAGAGAAAGCAGATTGCTTCTACTGGATGGCTTACGCTTATCACAACATGGGAGAAAAGGATGCAGCTGCAGATTGCGCTTACAAAGCTGTTACCTTGGATCCCACAAATGAAGAGTACAAGAAATTTCTGGATGAAGTGAATCAGGCCTAACGTTATAATTACTCCTGCCTTTAATCTGACTAATGCCAAGGCGATAATTCATGCGGTAGGGCCTAATTTTGCTGTAACACCTACTGCGTTCAAGGCACTGTATGATGCCTATTACAACTCGCTTGTTGTGCTGAAGGATAATGGCTATCACAGTATTTCTTTTCCCCTTATAAGTTCAGGGATATTTGGCGGCCGTCTTGATAACCCAACAGCTGAGTCCACCAAGCAGTGCTTTGAGGCCTACAGGCAGTTCGTCAGTGTTCATCCTGACTATGAGATCGATGTGAAACTCTGTGCCTATGGCCATGAACAGATGATGCTTGCAGAGGCAGTTTTTGACAATATCTGAAAATGAGAAACAAGAAACGTCAACTACCACGCACCTAAAGGTACGTGGCTTGCGACTCCCCTGTAGTTCGTTGCAATAACTCCTACATTTTGTCGGTGTAACTTCCGTGGGGTCGCATCATGGGACGGTTGACACCGCCCCTTACGACGAAGATTTACTCTGTCGTAACTGTATCAGGTACTTGACTATCTTCGAGATAGTTGATTCCCATGCGGTACAGATTCATAGCTCCAATGCGGTCATCGTTTGATTTATAGCCACAGTTCTTACAAGTAAACAGATGCAATTTCTTATCACGATTGGCTTTTTCAATGTGTCCACATACAGGACAGCACTGACTCGTATAACGAGGGTCAACCTTAATAACAGTAGACTGATTCTGTTTAGCTTTGTAGACAAGTTTCTGTTCAAGGTCATAGAAAGACCACGATACGGAAACGTAGCGGTCTTTGGTTCTGACACGCTCTGTAGCATTACGAACGCCTGACAAATCTTCAAGAACAAAGAGCGTATGCTTCGGGTTGGATTCAACGAGTGCCTTTGATACCTGGTGGTTAACATCCTGCATCCAACGGTTTTCTCGCTGACCGATAGCTTTTAATCTACGTCTTGAAGATGGTGTCTGACACATTTGGAGTTCTTTACGAAGCTTAGAATAGTGAGCTCGTTTCTGCTTGATGGCTTTACCGCTTACAAATCCAGACTTGTGCTTACTGTTATAAGTGGCAACAACAAAGTTAATACCTCTATCAATGCCTACAACATTGCAGATATCAGAGATATTACTTTCCTCGATATCATAAGAAACAGGGATATGCAAAAAATATTTTCCGTGCTTATTTACGAGCTTGGCAGTGCCAAACTTATATATATCGTGGTCGAAGTATTTAGACATCCCTTCAGCGAAATAAGGCAACTTAACACGACCATTCAGCGTGTTTACTGAAAAGCAGTTTTGCATAAGAGAATAATCTCTGTTCCATACAAGGTCATACTGTGGCTTCTTAAAAGATGGCTGAATCCACTCTTTCTGATTTTCGAGAATGGTTTTATATCTTGCGATAACAGTCTTAAATACAGACTGAGCCATTTGAGATTTAAGTCCAAACTCTTCTCGGAGTGTAGAATACAAAACCTTGTTAAGTGAGAACTGTTTTAGGTCGTGAGTACGGAACACATAGTCAGACACAAAATTACAGGCATCAGAATAAACAGACATGGTTTTATCAAGTAGAACCTTATTGTCTGCACTAACGGATATCTGAATTTTAGCCGTGACTGTCATCTGTTCCATAGTGTACCTCATTGTAACTTCACTAAACAAATGATATAACATATATTAGTGAAAGTCAATTATTTGTAGGAGATTTTATCATGGAAAACAAAGTTAAAGACATAATAATCCAAGCCCTGAAAGACGCAGGTTATGAAATCGAACTTGATAATGGAATACTCATAGTGGATGATTACGATACCAATAATGGAGTTTCCGTAAAAATCGAGACATTATCGTAAAACAGCCTATGGATAGCAGATATAATCGCCATAACAGACGCAAGTACAGTCTAAAAGTGCATATAGTTCTCGTCACTAAGTACCGCAAACAGATACTTAAAGGCTCTATTGCTGACGATGCTAAACAGCAAATATATGATATCTGTAATTCTAAAGATTACGACATTATAGCTATGGAAGCCGACAAAGACCATATACACTTCCTGATAAGCTACGATACTACAGATAGAGTATGCGACATAGTAAAGCTTATTAAGCAACAGACCACACACTATCTATGGCAGAAATATCCAAACTTTTTATCTAAGTGTTACTGGAAGCATAAGATATTTTGGTCAGATGGTTATTTTGCTTGCAGTATAGGCGAAGTATCCTCAGCAACTATACAAAAATATATCGAGAACCAAGGTTGATGGCTACGAATTTACAAGGCTCCTCCCACCGCCCAAGGGCAGTGGGTTTCCGCCTACGACAAGCGAAAGGATTTTATTTATGAAAGGAGACCGACAATATGGAAACCTGGTATTACGTAGTTGAGAGCATCGATGGCGACTATGCGAACCTTCGAAGAACCGATATTGAATCTGATGATCTTAAGCTTGTGGCGCGTGCTCTTTTGCCCGAAGACATCTCTGAGGGCACTCAGCTTAAGTATGAACTGATGCAATACACTCGTTTATAAACCTTTAATTTGTTAACGTAATAGCGTTTATATTAAAATAGAATAGGAATGATATGGGTGTCAAAAGTCAAAAATGCGTACATGCTTGCATGTTAAGCATTTTGACTTTATGACCCGAACAAATATGAGGAATAAGCAATTTACGCAGTAAATTAGCGGTTTCCGAATATTTGTAGAATTGCGAAAATGACTTTAGTCATGGAGCAATTCGTATATCATATGGTGTCAAAAGGTACTTTTGACACCTACATCATAGGAATAGTTTGGGGAAGCAAGTTTCTTTGAGGGTATAGGAACATGAAACATTCGATAAGAAAAAAATTTGCTCTTCTTATATTTTTGACTACAGCGCTTCTTGGCGCATTCCTTATTGTTGTCAGCACAGTTGTTGTCAGAAGCGTTGCTGATGTTATGTTTAAGGAGAGTGCTGACAGTGCGTCCTATGTTGCGGCCGCAAATGTCGACCCCGATGAGGTGAAGATCTTAAGGGATAAGGTGCTTGAGATCTACAGAGGCAGTACTAAGATCACAAGCTCTGAATGGGGATCTGAGGCATTTGAGGAGTATCAGGCCCTATATAAATCGCTATATGATACCAAAGAGTACAAGGATGTCCTGCACGATCTGAAGGTAGTGCAGGATGGCAGCAATGTGAGCTGCATCTATATCCTATATCCGGAACTCTCCGAAGACAGGAATGATTTCATTTATCTTGTGGATGCAGACAATGCGGATCCATGTCCGATAGGATGTATTGACAGCTATGAATGGGCTGATGAATGGGCAGCTATGCTGGCCGAGAATCCGGAAAACGGAATGGACCCGACTATTACCAAAACTGAGGAATATGGTTGGTTGGTCAGCAACATGCGGCCGATAAAAGATGAAAATAATGAGACAATAGCTTATACTGCGACGGACATCTCCATGAATGAAGTAAGGAGGATGCAGAACAGCTTTACGGTTGCGCTTATTTTGGTGGCGATCGTAATCCATGTACTTAGCTATCTTATAAGTACGCTGATCCTAAACAGTACCATAGTAAAGCCGATAAAAGTGCTGTCTGAAACTGCTCAAAATTACTGGGCTGACGGCAAATCAGGCGTGCGTGATGACTTTGCCAAACTTACCATTAAGTCTTCAGATGAGATCGGTGTACTCACAGAATCGATGAAGAAAATGGAATCGGATATCAACAAATACTTTAGCGGCCTTGAGGCTACCAGGCAGGAGCTTGGAGCCGTCCGTGAAGAGTCGCGAGTAATCCGCGAAATGGCCAATAGTGATGCTCTTACCGGCGTAAGAAACAAGTATTCCTACAATAAAGAGATCGAAGGGGTTACAAGGGCTTATGCTAAAGGCAAGCTCAAATCCTATGGTATCGCCATGATAGATCTTAATTATCTCAAGGAAATCAATGATACCTATGGACATGATAAAGGAGATCTCGCCATTAAGACAGTATGCAATATAGCCTGTGAAGTATTTGAGCATTCACCGGTGTTCAGGATTGGCGGAGATGAATTTGTTATAGTCCTGGTTAATGGGGACCTTAACAATATTGATGCACTGGTGGCGAAATTTAATAAGCTATTGTCAGAGCACGAGGAGAATACAGCTCTTGAGCCCTGGCAGAGAGTTTCTGCAGCAATTGGCTACGCCGTATATGATCTGGGTATAGACAGAACTGCCGAAGACGTATTCGAGAGAGCGGATTCAAATATGTATGCGGATAAGGCATCCAAAAAAAGGAATCATAAGAATTAAAACGTCTACCATACAGGGGCGGAGGTACAGTCTTATGTTGGAAATGATCGAGTACGGAAATGCTGCAGCGCAGACAGTTCTGGTGCAGATGGCCGATGAGCACAGTATGGAACTCATAGAGAGGGAGATAGCAGGCATTAAGGAGCGGACAGATGCGGATTTCCTGATGCGTGTATTTAAGATTAAACGCTGGAATGATGAGCTGTCTCCCTGGAAGGCTCCCGCAGTTTTTGGCAAGGAGAACTTCGGAGAGGGGGCAAAAGATACCCTTGAAGAAGTTTTGGCAAATTGCCAAGGAGACGGCAGAACCTACTATATAGGCGGTTATTCACTGGCGGGACTTTTTGCTCTGTGGAGCGCATATCAGACCGATGTTTTTAGTGCAGTGGCAGCAGCTTCTCCTTCCATGTGGTTTCCGGGATTTGTGGAATACATGGCGGAGCATGAGATTAAGGCCGGGGCTGTGTACTTAAGTCTTGGAGATAAAGAGGCCAAGGCACGGAATCCTGTGATGGCAACCGTTGCCGACAGGATTAATGAGGCCCACGAACTACTACAGAGCCGTGGTATAAAGTGTACCCTTGAGTGGAATGAGGGCAATCATTTCAGGGACGTGGATTCAAGGATGATCAAGGCCTATTCCCAGCTTTTAAGATAACGTTTAAGTCAAAAAAATGTTATAGCTTTTCATCATTTTTTCCGATGTATTTATTTGTAATTTAATGAAATATCTATAGATTTTAGGCGCAGTTGCAAGTTTGTTAACTTTTACAGAATATAATATCCCTATCCCAAGTCGAGAGTGAAAAATTATTTTTTGAAACAGGAGACCGGAGATATGGGAAGAAGTACTTATCACGGCCGATACAATTTTATCCGGTATCTTAGGATACCAATTTACATTCTTACAGCTGTCCTTATCGCCAATGCGCTGATTGTCGGCACCAATATCCAAACAGCGGATGCGGAAGCCGGCAAGATCCTGCCGGTGCGGATTAATGAGCAGCTGGAGGGACTGACGGGAAGGTGTCTGCTCTACGAGACTGCGGACGACGCTATTCCAAGGGAAGATATCTGGGTTATGTACAATGCGCTGTCGGATGAGGACAAGGCTGTCTACAATCTTTTTCTGGATCTGGCAGGGAGGCAGGACCCTACTTACGTCAGCGCCGTTGTTATCCCCGAGTACAAGCTGAAGATGCTGGGAGAGAAGTATCTATGGTATGTTTATTCCGCCATGAGACGCGATCACCCGGAATATTTCTACCTTTCAGCTTCGCCGGATATTATCAATTGCATGAAAATAAGTCTTGATGACTATTGCATATTTTTCTTCAACATGGTGGAAAATGATTTCTCTGAGGAGATACAGGCCTTTGAAGATGCCACGGCAGCTTTCATGGAAGATATAGACCTTGGTCTTTCGGATCTTGAGATAGAGCAGCAGATCCATGACAAGCTCATAGACCTTGCCTGCTACGATGAATACAATGATATAGCCCCGGACGAGGACTGTTCGGATCTCAAATATACAGCCTACGGCGCTCTGGTTGCCAATTCCGAAGGAACTCCCAACTGCGCTCTGTGCAGCGGATATGCCCTTGCCTTCGAGCATCTGCTGCATCTGGCCGGCATTCCCTGCGGATATGTGTCGGGAGAGGTATTCAGAAATGATTCGGAGCAGGATGAGTCAAGGGTGCCCCACGCCTGGAACCTTGTCAGAATAGAGGATAAGTGGTACGAAGTCGACGCCACCTGGGATGACATCACCTACAATCCCGATAACGGTGAAGAGTACAATGAGCTGATGGAGCAGGAGACGATACCCTACTATAACTGGAGGCACCACTATTTCAACAGATCCACCTTCGAGATGAGAAATCTCAAGGTCTCAGACGATACACTTTTTGTGATCGAAGGATATTATCCTTACAATCCGGTTAAGGATACTTCCCACAGAAGGAGCAAAAAAGGCTCGGAAAATGCCACAGAAACCGATGTTTTCCTGAACTCCCTGCTCCCCTATGCAAGATAGAAGGATATAAAGCTACAGACTAATTTGGAAGAGTCGCTGTTAAGACAATGACGGCGACTCTTTTTGTAGCACAAGACCGGCAAGCGAATGGATGCTTTCAGCCTACTCGATCGTGCAAAATAAATAAAAATTTCAAGAACAAATTTACGAAATAATGCATTATTCTTTATCTTTATTTAAGACATTTTCTCCCGGTCTCATTGTAAGATAGATGTATAAGAGGCAGTATACCCGCTAAATAAAAAACTTATGCAAAGGAGACCGTCATGAACCGTATATTTTGGAAGAGGACGTTGGTCTGCTTATTTACCATATCCGTTTTTACTGCAGCCTGCTATGGCTGTGATTCGCAGATCCCTGAGAATCCTATTCTGCAGCAGGAGACGTCTGCAGAGCCGGATGTATCGCATTTTCTGGTGGCCGTTGAGGATGAACCCGATACGGTTGATTTCCAGTGCACTTCAATTCACTACACTGTGGCTCAGAACGTGTTCAACCGCCTGGTGGAGATGGAGAATGATGCAAACGGTGAGATGGAAGTTTTGCCATCATTGGCAGAGTCCTGGGATATTTCCGAGGATGGACGTGATTATACCTTCCACTTAAGGAAGAATATCACCTTCAGTAACGGATCTCCCCTTACAGCCTCAGATGTTCAGTATACTTTTACAAGGCTTCTTACTCACCCTGATTCCTGCAATCAGGATATTGTTGATATAATTGCCGGCGCATCGGCACTGGAAAATGGTGAGACCGATACCCTTGAAGGCTTCAAGGTCATTGATGATCTGAATTTCGTTGTGACTTTGGAAGAGCCCTTCGAGGCATTCCTTGCCTGCCTGTCCATGCCTGCAGCTTCTATCCTTGATGAGGAGACGACGACAGAGGCAGGAGAGCGCTTTGGAACAGATCCGGAGTGGACCATAGGAACAGGCTCTTTTATCCTGTGGAAATGGGTGCCCGGAGACGGAATGCTCCTTATCGCCAACAAAAACTGCTGGTTGGGAGAACCCAAATGCGAAGGATTGAATCTTCGTTTTATGACTGATGCCGGCTATATCACCAAGCTCTTTGACGCCGGAGATATCGACGTTCTTGACCTGGACGAAGCCGGCAATACTGCTGAGTACTATATCCACGGAGAAATCTATAAGGACAGACTCTTCAAGGTACAGCGCATAGGAATAACCTATATTGCACTTAATGAGAGCATAGAGCCTCTGAACGATGTGAGGGTCCGCAAGGCAATGCAGCTGGCCCTTGATCGAGGCGCCCTTCTGGCGGCGGTCTACGGAGATAACGGCTATGTGGAAAACGGTATTTTCCCCCATGGTCTCTACGGCTATAATCCGGATCTTCCGGAGATCCCCTATGACCCTGAGGCTGCGGCAAAGCTTCTTAAGGAGGCAGGCTACGAGGATGGATTTGACTTAACTGTCAGCGTCAACTCTGCATCCACCAGGTGGGAGCTGGCTGTGCTCAGACTTGCGGCATCCATGTGGGAACAGATCGGAATCAGAGCAGGCATCGATGTCATGGATGAGAGCGAGTTCATGAAGCTGAGAAAAAGCGGGCAGATGGCCTGCTATACAGCTCAGTGGATGGCGGATTTCAATGACCCCGACAACTTCATATATACTTTCTACGGAAATGAGAGCAACACCACCTTCAGGAGCCTCTGCTATCCAAGGGAAGATATCATGGAGCGCATACAGAAGGCCAGGACAATATCCGACAGGAGTGAGCGTATTCACGAATACAATGAGCTTGAGCGTATCATTGTTCAGGAGGACGCCGCCTGGATTCCGCTGTTTTCAAGACAGAGATATTACGTAACCTCCCAGAGACTTGAAGGAATTCAGGCCTCCTGGAATGGTTCCGTTAAGAATAAGTACCGCGAGATGACTATTTTGTATGAGAACCCGTAAACTTATACAGCGCAGGCTGTAAGAAGGAGATAACGGCAGATGCGTTCCATCCGCTCGACGATTACGCTTATCACTGTACTCGTAATTCTGGTAAGTATAGTGTCCGTCTCCGGCGCCAGTCATGTCATCATCTGGAATGAAACAATTAACAATTCAGTTGAGACCATGAACCTGATCAACACCGGAACGGAGAGACTTCTTGAGAACTATTTTGAGAGTGTCAAGGAGTCTGTTGACATTGTCTCGAACATTGCAATCGATGATCTGGACAGTGTTCTTTTGGTGGAAGAGGGAGCCGTAGGCCAAAAAGCAGCCAGGACCCCCACGCAGATCAAGGAGCTGGATGATTATATTGTACGTTATTGCAACGGCATTCAGCCTCTTTTTTCCAGTGTTGCAGACAATACCGAGGGCGTAATCTCATACTATTATTGCATTGATCCCGGGCTAAGCAAAAGCGAGCACGGCTTTTTCTATATGAAGAAGGGTAAAACCGGACTTATCCGCCAGAATCCTCTTGATGCTTCCGCGTTGGAGGTTAATGAGGGGCTGGAGGCTTCCTGGTATGACACCGCAGTGGCCAAGGGAAGCCCCGGATGGATCGGACCCTACATCTATCAGGGAGAGTGGGTCTGTTCCTATATGGTTCCCATCTATAAGGCAGGCGTGCTGATCGGAGTTATGGGTGTTGACATATCCTGTGAAGCGCTGGCAGCCCAGGTCAAGGATTTCAGGTTGTACAAGACGGGATTTGTATGCCTTCTTGATAAGACCGGACGTATTATCTATCATCCCGAGGCAACTATGGGAAGTAGCTTTGACTGGCTACCTAAAGAGGTTCAGCTCCAGATCATGCAGACCAACAACAGCAATGATGATCTGATACGCTATACCAAAAACGGTCAAAAGAGGCAGCTCTCTTTTTCCACTCTTTCCAACGGCATGAAGCTGTGCTGTATCGTACCCGTTGAGGAGATAAATGCCAGCTGGAGAGCGCTTCTGTGGGGCACCTCGCTGATAACCATAATCATAATTATTATCTTTGTTATGCTGATCTTCTTTGTCATGGGAGCCATAACAAAGCCTCTCCAGCAGCTCACCGACGCTTCTAAGAAGCTGGCGGATTCCAACTACAACGTTGACCTGACCTATCAGAGTAAAAATGAGATCGGAGCCCTGACCGAGGCTTTCAGGAAGATGAGAGATCGCATCAGGCACAATATCGAAGATCTTAATCATCAGATTTACTATGACAGACTTACTGACCTGCCCAATATGAGAAAGTTCTTTAGCCTTGCGGCGCAGGAGAGAGACCGCCTAAAGGCTGAGGGCAAAGAAGCTGTCATGGTATATATCAATATGATCGGCATCAGGAACTATAACCGCCGCTACGGCTTCAAAAAGGGCGACATGCTGATGATCGATTTTGCAAGGATTCTGTCTAAGAATTTTGGAGAGAACAGAGTCTGCAGGTTCAGCGGAGACCGTTTTACGGCAGTCGCCGATGCAGCTGAGGTAGAAGGTATTCTGAGCGATATCCTTAAGGAATGCGAGACGATTATGAGCGGCTCAAGGCTCCCTATTCGTGTGGGAATCTACCCTGACAAGCTTGAAGATGTTGATACAGACGTTGCCTGTGACCGCGCCAAGTACGCCTGTGACAGGAAAAAAGGTGGGCTGGCCTCCACCATTACCTACTACGACGAGGATATGCTCAAAAGAAGTGAGATCGATCAGCATATCATTAACAGCCTTGACCGTGCTCTCAAAGAGGGGTGGGTTAAGGTATATTATCAGCCAATTGTACGGGCAAGCACAGGCAAAGTCTGCGATGAAGAAGCCCTGGCTCGCTGGGTGGATCCTGAGCTTGGTTTCCTGTCACCGGAATATTTTATCCATGCCCTTGAACAGTCCAAGCTGATATACAAGCTGGATCTCTATGTATTGGAAGAAGTTCTGAAGAAACTTAAGAGGCAGGAAGCAGACGGTTTTTACCCTGTTCCCCAGTCCGTCAATCTGTCACGAATGGACTTTGAGAGCTGCGATCTGGTTGAGGAGATCCGCCGCAGGGTGGACGATGCGGGTATCAGGCGCTCAATGATAAGCATCGAGATTACAGAGAGCGTCATCGGTGGCAACTTCGAGTTTATGAAGCAGCAGATCGATAGGTTCAGAAGTCTTGGCTTCCCTGTATGGATGGACGACTTCGGAAGCGGATACTCATCTCTTGACGTTCTGCATCAGATTCACTTTGATCTGTTCAAATTTGATATGCGTTTCATGGAACGCTTCAATGAAGGTGATGCCAGCAGGATCATCCTGACTCAGATGGTAAATATGGCCAAGGGGCTTGGCATAGATACCCTCTGTGAAGGCGTTGAGGAGAAGGAGCAGGCGGAGTTCCTTAAGGAGATAGGCTGCACCAGAATTCAGGGATTCTACTACGGCAAGGCTCGATCCTACGAGGAGATAGTTGATATCTTTGAAAAAGGATCGTCCCTTCACTTCGAATCTCCCGAAGAAGCTTCTCGATGAAGGAGTCTTTTGATGAAGGAGCCTGTTGGTGACAAAAAATGAGAACAGGATAACGGTGGGCTGATGGCTCATCGTTATTTTTGCGGTTATAATACTATTTATGGAAAAGAAAACTAATGAGCTAATAAAAGAAACAGTAAATATGGCCTGGCCTGCGGTAATAGAGTCCTTTTTTACCGCCTTCGTGGGTCTTGTGGACTCCTACATGGTCAGCGGCCTTGGGAGCGACGCCGTGGCAGCGGTGGGTCTTACAACTCAGCCCAAGTTCATGGGGCTGTCCCTGTTTTTTGCCGTTAACGTGTCTCTGTCGGCGCTGGTGGCCAGAAGAAGGGGAGAGGGCAAAAGAGAGGACGCCAACAGGATACTGGTATCGGGCTTAATGTTTATCATACTGGCAGCAGTTATAATCGGCACAGTACTGGTGGGCGCTGCGGACCCTATCATCAGATTCTGCGGCTCAGGCTCCGACACCCATGACCTGGCGGTTTCATATTTCAGGATCGTCATGGGCTGGATGATCTTCAACTGCATTCAGATGGGCATCAATTCCGCCCAGAGAGGCGCAGGCAACACCAGGATCACGATGCGTACCAACTTAGCTTCCAATACCGTGAATGTGATCTTCAACTATTTGCTGATCGGCGGTCACCTTGGTTTTCCCGCCCTGGGGGTAAGGGGAGCTGCCCTTGCAACTGTCCTTGGGACTATAGTTGCCAGCATCATGAGTATCAGGTCATTATTCAAAAAAGACTGCTTCGTCAGCATTCCATATATTGTCAAAAACAGGATTTTGCCCGGAATTACCGCTCTCAAGCAGCTCTCCAAAGTTGGTTATTCCATATTCTTTGAGCAGATCCTTATGAGAGTTGGATTCATGGCGACTTCAATTATGGCCGCCAAGATGGGAACTGCGGCTATGGCTGCCCATCAGGTGGGAATGAACATCATGGGCCTGTCCTTCTCTTTCGGAGACGGCTTGCAGGCAACTGCGGTGGCTCTGATCGGACGTAGCCTTGGAGAGGGAAATGAGAAGCTTGCCAAAGACTACGGCCGCACCTGCAGAATATTGGGACTTGGCATATCCATGGTTCTTGCCTGTCTCTATTTCTTCGGAGGTCATGCACTGATGTCTGCATTCTTCAAGGAGCCTGAGATTGTGAAGATCGGCGTTGATATCACCAGGATCATAATCGTTGTCGTAATCTTCCAGGTATCCCAGGTCATCTATATGGGATGTCTTAGAGGCGCCGGAGATACGGGCTACACAGCCATGGCATCCATCATCAGCGTTACGGTCATCAGAACAGCTTTTTCCTATATGTTCGGATATATGCTGGGCTTTGGAATTAACGGAGTGTGGATGGGAATCCTGGCGGATCAGGTGTCCAGGTTCATATTTGGCTCGGTGAGGTTCAGGCAGGGGAAGTGGACGAAGATCAAGATATAAGGATTATAGGTAATGATTATTAGATAGAAAGAGGCCGCCCGGGTTAAACCCGAGCGGCCTTGGTTGTTATTTAGGATTATTCTGTTACCTGGATGGTAATAGTTCTCGATAAGCCTTCGCAGCTAAGAGTATAGGATACTGTTCCCTTCTTGTTAGCTGTGAATGAGAAGCTGTTGTTGCCTGACTGAATATTTGTAAGTACTTCATTTCCGTCAGGTGTTGCGCTTCTTGATACAGAGCCCTTGGTAGGAGTTCCTCCGCTGCTCATGATGGCCTTGTAGGATATCGTAGCTTCCTGGCCCTTCTTGAGAGTGAAGGTATTGTTGTTGAACTCACCGGAGCCGGCTGTTCTTGTTACCTCGATGGAGGATGGCAGGCTGTACTTCAGTTCTACAGCATCACTGACAGCTGAGTCTGTTCCATCGTCGTATCTTACTCTCAGCATGTACTTAAGCTCAGTGCCTCTCTTAGGATTCTTGTGAATATAAGAACCATTCGGTACTACAAAGTAGTTCTTTCCACCGTCCATACTAAGTTCAACTTTCAGGTAACTCTTATTGGTCTCCCTTGAGTTATAAGCATACGTTAATTTGATTCCTGAGCTTTCGTATGCAATTCTTGCATTGTCAACAGCCAGAGGTCTGTTCATTATTCTTGAAGAATAAGTGAAGTAGATACTTGAGGAAGCTGTTTTGTCCTGACTGGTCTTCGGTGCTGTAGCAGGCTGAACGAGGTAGAAGTAGTACTTGCCTACTTTTACGCTTGTGTCAGTCCAGGTAAGTGCCTTGGTGCTGGTTCCGCTGGTGCCTATTGTATCGATGTAAGTCCAGTGATAGGATCCAACTCCGAACTTCTGGATAAACTCTTTCCATCTGTCTGCAGAGAGCTGTGAGATGTAGTCTTCAATATCTGCCAGCTCTGTCTTGCCTGCGGCTTCAGCTTCTGCATACAGGTCATCAATCTTAGGCTTCATATCTTCAGTGAGCTTCTTGATATCACTGTCAACTTCAAGTCTGAATACTCTGTACTGGTCAATGTTCTTAAGCTGAGTGAAGCTAAGTTTAACTTTCTTGGTGGCTGCATTGGTTACCTTGAAGTTCTTAACCTGTGCGTAGAGGGCAGATGCCTTACCCATTATCTCATCAGAGATCTTGGTGATGTACGCTGAGCTGTCTTTGGTTGCAGCTGTGGTATTGTAAACAGGACGTACATAGTAGTAATAAGGTGTATTGATCTTGATATTTTTCTTATCCGTATAGGTAATGTATTTAATAGACTTTGGATTATCTTCTTCTTCTGTCGGGAATGTATCAAGTTTCTTTGCTTTACTTATTCCTATCTTTGCTACAAGTACTTCGTTGTTCTGGGTAACAGATTCTCTTGTTTCGCCTTTGAAGGGCTTGTCGCTTCTGTAGAGCCAGTACTGTTTTACACAGTCATCTGCAAGCCACATGAGAACAATTCTGTCGGAACCGCCATCTGAGGTAATAAGGCCCTGAACTTCATCCATCTCGGGAACGATGAGTTCTCCTATGCCCCATCCGCCGGGGGTGTTCTTAGTGGTAGAGATGGCACGAACGGAATAGTAAGCTTCCTTCTCAGGAGTGAACTTATTGTAGTACATTGCGAAGATCTTATAATCTGAGAGGTAATTTTCCTCAATGGTACATTCCATAAGTGCAGCATTCTTGAAGGTATAATTCTTTACTTTCTTATATACACCGTTCTCATGATCGCACTTTAACAGGTCAAAGGACTTGATATCAGCGATGTGATCTTTTTTGACTAAGAAATAAATAAGTCCGCTCTTGGCACAAACAGAATAGTTTGTACCATGTACATACATCTGCGAAGCAAGGGGTACGTCGTATCCGTCAATATAGGAATTGATATGCTCATTAGCTCTTGCAAGATTGTACTTGTTGCCTTTCTTGGCATCTCTGGTGTCATAATAAACGCCTGCGCTTGTAAGTACATGACACCTATCGGGGCCGGCCTTGCAGGACAGAACGTTGGATGGAGCTGATACAATCTTCAGAGTGTTGACATAGGTTACAGTCCTTACGCGGCCATAGTAGGTGGTGCCTATAGTAACTTCAGGGGCATCGGCCTTGTAGTTTAACATGATTGCATCCGGAGTGGTCTTTTTGTTAACGAAGAACTGGCCGATGCTATTGCCCTGGTTGAAACCGGGATCTGAATTATAGGTGGTTCTCCAGGCTTCCTGGAATCCTGTCGGAGTCTTGACGTCGGCTTCTTTTTTCTTGGCAGCAAGCTCCACATAATAAGTCTGAGCGATGTCAGGTCTCTGGGTCATGGTGTAGCTAAACTCGCCTGTTTCGTTGCCACTCTGCATCTGGAGCATGTAAGGTGCTGCTGCGGTTACATACTGAGCAAGTACGTTGCCATCTGCGTCCATACATTTAAGAAGATAGAGAAGTGAATCTGCCTCAGTGTCAACGCTCTTAATTGTAATGGATTTGGACTTAAGCTCTTTGATAAGGTCTTCCTTATAACCTGTCTCCTGGGTAGTATCTTCTTCAAGGTGATACAGTGCATATTTCTTGTAGCTCTTCTGCTCAGGCTTGTTCTTGGTGTCAGGAGCCCAGCTGATCTTAACCGATGTAAGATTCTTCTGGATAAGAGCCTTCATCTTGATGCCTTCGTAGCCATCAGCCCATGTTGTATCGGATGCGGGATTAACAACGTTAGTTGCAGGAAGTGATACTTCATCCATGACAGCTCTGTCATATACAGGGTTTCCATCGACGAGTACTTCATTTCCGGCATTATCATATCTTGGTATGTATCCAAGTATCTTGAAGGAGTAGGGAGTACCCTCATCATCGGTATCGGCATAGCTAATCCATAATGTATAGTTAGATTCTTCATTCACAGCATCTTTGTCTGTCTGCGGAGTATATACTGAGGATAACTTAATGGATTTGCCGGGAGCGATCTCAAATCCAAGCAAAGCTGTTTCCTTATATTGGTCAGGAGTGGCATATATAAGAGTTGCGTACAGCTTGGGAGCATCATTGCCGGTAAATTTGTTTTCTACTCTGACATAGTTGGTGTAACGGGTTACAGCGAACTTATCAGTAGGGATATTGGCATCCCCTGCCTTAAGATTAGGTAAGGAACCACTGGCTTTGAGGAGGCTTAAGGCTGTCTGGATATTGCTGTCCTCTACGCCGGGTACTGCCTCATCTGTCGCATCTTCAAGAAGAACCTCTTCGGCATCCTCCTGAATCTCTTCAGATACAGGTTCTTCTTCTAAGGTGCTCTCTTCCAAGGCGCTCTCTTCTAAGGTATCCTCTTCTGTGATGACCTCATCATAGGTTTCTTCTTCTGCTGTGTTACCAAGGAGTTTATCGATGTCTTCGGGAGTAGCTATATAATCATCCCCATCATCTTCATACTCCTTAGCATATTCCTCGTCGAGAGCAAATTCCTCGGCTTCGGTATACGCCTCCTCTGTGAACTCATCCGCGGCAAATGCGCGGGTGTTCATGCTTAGCATCATTACCAGTGTCAGTAATAACGAAAGCATACGCATAGATCTTTGTGTGTGTTTACATCTTTTCATGAACTATCTCCCTCCTAGAGTTGCAATGAAATAAAAATTCATTTTTGTGATGCCTGGCAACATTAATTTTACAATAGTACGCATACAAAAAATCAGCTTTTGGTAAAGTTTAGAAAGATTTAATGATTTGGGGAGACAAAAAGGCCGGGCCTGTTACGGCCCGGCAGGAGACTATTTATTATGGGGGATATTACAGTACGGCATCCAGCTTCTTAGCCAGTGTATCCATGGGCATTGCACCCATTGCGCTGTCTACAACTTCGCCGTTCTTGATAATAAGGAAGCTGGGAATTGACATTATGCCGTACTTGGCAGCCAGCTGATTGTTCTCATCAGAGTTGACCTTGCCTACCTTGACCTTGCCGTCGTAGGCTTCAGCCAGCTTCTCAACAACAGGCATCATCATCTTGCAGGGACCGCACCAGTCTGCATAGAAGTCAACCAGTACAGGGATGTCGCTCTGTAATACTTCGTTCTCAAAATTCTCTTCTGTAAATTTATATTCCATGATTTATATCCTCCGATCTGAAAGGTGTTTGATTTGTGTTTCTAAAAATATAATTGCACACAATCTAATAATTGTCAACTATTAAATTGTGAGACATTTAATAATTTAGAAAAAGGCGCTGACGTTGACACGAAAAATTCCACATGTTACGATGATAAAAACTCTTTGCACTGCATAAACACATATGTGTCATCTACAGTACAAACTGAGCAGGCAATGCTTTTCCCGTACAAGAAATGCATGTGGCCGGGTCGTTGATAGCGACAGCAGATCAGACATTTGAGCGCATCTGCGGGACAGTAGTAGGTTCCGGGGTGGGCTTTTTTATTTACCTCGAGAAGATGACGAAAGTAATGGAGGTAATGTAATGGATGAAAAAACTATAGTAAAGAAGGTCTCTAAGGTTGGTATCTTCGGAAACGTTCTGCTCTCAGCCTTCAAGCTGATCGCAGGATTACTTGGTAATTCCGGAGCCATGGTCAGTGACGCGGTTCATTCCCTGTCTGACGTCTTCGCAACTTTTATCGCATATCTGGGAGTTCGCATGTCGATGCAGCCCGAAGATGAGGAGCACCCCTACGGTCATGAGAGACTGGAATCTGCTGCGTCTCTTATACTGGGAGTTATCCTTGCTGTGACAGGTCTTAGCATAGCCTCCACCGGAGTTCATAAGCTCATGGCAGGTGAGGAGATTCCCGTTCCCACTATTCTTCCGATTATCGCAGCGGTTGTTTCCATCGTGACCAAGGAAGCCATGTTCTGGTATACCATGTACTACGCCAGGAAACTTGATTCCTCAGCCTTCAAGGCAGACGCCTGGCACCACAGGTCTGATGCCATTTCTTCAGTTGGTTCCTTTATCGGTATCGGTCTGGCAAGACTTGGTTTTCCCGTTATGGATCCAATCGCCAGTCTCTTTATCTGTATTTTCATATTGAAAGTAGCTTACGACATTTCCAAGGACGCTTTTGTCAAAATGCTTGATACCTCCTGCGGCAAGGAGTTCGAGGATAATCTTCGTGAATTTATAGAGAAGCAGCCGGGAGTTCAGCAGGTGGACCTTCTCCATACCAGGCAGTTCGGTAACAAGATCTATATCGATCTGGAGATCGCAGCCAAAAGAGACAGTACCCTGGTGGAAGCACACGACATCGCAGAGAGCGTCCACAACAGCGTGGAACAGCAGTATCCAAACGTCAAGCACGTGATGGTTCATGTTAACCCCGGCAATTCATGAGGTTTTCACATAGGTGCATAGTGTGATAAGATAGATAGTGAAGGTATTTTAACTTATTTTTTCTTGTTTATGAGTGGGGGATAACTATGTTAGACAAGATCGAAGTATTCACGCACAGCAGTGTCAGGATCAGATGTGCGGAAGGCACCATCTATGTGGATCCCTTCAAGATGAAGGAAGAGCCACATGATGCTGATTACGTCCTGATTACTCATCCGCACTATGACCATTTTTCCATCGAAGACATCAGAAAAGTTATTTGTCCGGACACCATCATGATCGTGCCGGAGCGCATGGAGGACGACGCCAGGGAACTTGAGCGGGAAGTCAGATCCATCGAGACCGTAAGGCCGGGAGTATATCGTGAGATCGACGGCCTTGAGCTGGAGGCGGTACCGGCTTACAACACCGTCAAGCCCTTCCATCCAAGGAGAGCCGAGTGGGTTGGCTATATCCTTCGTATTGAGGGCAAAAGAGTCTACATCGCAGGCGATACCGGCGCCACCAAGGAAGCCAGGAAGATCAAGTGCGATATCGCACTGGTGCCCGTTGGCGGAACCTACACCATGGACACCAAGAGGGCAGCAGAGCTCATCAACGGCATGAGACCGGACTATGCGATTCCCACACACTACGGCGGGATCGTGGGCAGGAAGAGTGATGGGCAGACCTTCGCAGGACTTGTCAGCAGCCCTGTCAAGGTGGTTGAGAAGATACAATATTTTGATTGATAATTTAAGAAGAAATCAGCAGAGACAGGATTCATTCCTGCCTCTGCTTTTTTAATACAAAATTTCATGTTTTTTAACCAAAAAATAGTCGATTTTTTATAAAATTCCAGTCATTATAACGTAATATTATAAGAAGAATCTTTTTTTCAAATATAAAAGGAGACATGTCTCATGAAAATGTTCTACGGTAAAAACCCACAATGTAACGTTAGTGACGCAGTAAGAGGCCTTTCATCCCCCAGGCTCATAGTCTTTACCTGCAGCGAGGATGGTTTTGACAAGGCTGTTGCTGACATTGAAAAAGCCTATCCCGGCGTACCCAGTATCGGCTGTATCGGCATGGGCTATGATTCCGCGATTCAGGAAAAAGGTGTTTCTGTCATGGCCTTTTCAGAGGGCGTGACCGTTGCTACCGGTGTTCTGGAGGGTGTATCCACCATGCCTGCAAGGCATATCGCAAGGCTGGAAAAGGATCTGGAGAAAGTTAGACCCGGCAAGGATAATACTGCCATCATTGATTTCTGTACCGGCAACGATGCAGCTGTTCTCACCACCTTAAGAGGATTGGTGGACAAATATAATCTCCAGGTTATGGGTGCCACCGGCGATGCGAGCAAGGTTTCCTGCAATGGCAAGATCTATAACGATGGAATGGTATATGCAGTTGTTCGCAATGAAGGCGGCAAGGTTAAGACCTACAAGGAGAACATCTATGTTCCCAAGGACAACACCCAGCTCATCGCCTCCAAGACCGACAAGAGCAAATATTATCTGGGCGAGCTCAACGGCCGCTCAGCCAAGCAGGTATATATGGAGCTTACCCACACAAGCAGCGACAAAGAGATCATCGCTCAGACCTTCAAGAATCCGCTCGGCAAGATGATCGGTAATGACGTGTGCATCATGTCCATCAAGGACGTTGCCGGCTCAGGACTTATCCTGTACCGTCAGGCCAATGACTCTGATATCCTGACGCTACTTGAGATGAGAGATCCCATGGAGGTTGCTCAGACTACCGTAGATAAGATAAAAGCTGATTTTAACCATATATCAGGCATTTACTCCGTTAACTGTATTTTCCGCTATCTGGTTCTGAAGGAGAGGGGCGAGCTCAACGGTTATCTGTCCAAGATCGCATCCCTTGGAACTTCCTGCGGACTTATTGGTTTTGGAGAGCACTACAATGCCCAGTTTGTTAACCAGACAATGACCTGTGTTGTTTTTGAATAAAAAAGGAGAACCATTATGCTTACAGATATGTTTAAGAAAAAAGACGAAGCAGAGGTCAATCAGCAGACACAGGTAGTAAAGTCTTCCGTTGACGCTGAGAAGATGGAGTCTCTGGTTTATATCGCAGATTCTATCAAGACCTTCCAGAAGGAGCTTGTTCAGAACGAGCTTAACTCCCTTACCGAGATCCATGATATGGGAGTTGCCGTAAATACTGTAATGGAGAGTAATGCTAATCTCCGGGAGCAGATGGATGCTTTTAACGAGATGTTCGAAGCAGTTAATACCAGCGCTTCCAAGTTCGAGGATGTTAAAGTTAATATTCTTAACAGCGTTGAGAATGCCCAGAACAAAGTAGAGGAGCTAAAGACCAGTTCCAACGAGGTTCGCGCCAGCTTCGATGAGATGACTCAGGGGTTCGAGAACTTCAAGAGCGCCGTTGACCAGATCTCCGATTACATGAAGAAGATCATCGGAATTGCAACCCAGACCAACCTCCTGGCCCTCAACGCCTCCATCGAGGCCGCAAGAGCAGGTAACGCAGGTAAAGGCTTCGCCGTAGTTGCTACTGAGGTTCGTGAGCTTGCCGATGAGATCAAAGTAATGATCAGCCAGGTTAACGCCAGCATCGACGCTGCCGGACAGGAGAGCGAGAAGCTCACCGAGAGCATGGCCAACTCCATCGCAGCCATGGACAGGAGCCTACGCGAAGTTGACGAGACCAAGGAGACCTTCGTTGAGATCATTGAGAGCGCCAACGGAGCCAACGCCGTTCAGCAGGAGATCTCAGATACTGCTGATACAGCCTCCGACGAACTTATCAAGATCGGCAACAGCTTCAACGACATCAATAACAAATACGATGCACTGGTTGATCAGCTCGAGAGAGTCAACCGCCTTGGCACTACCAAGTCCAGTGTGTTCGAGCATATTGACAATCTGGTATCGCAGATACCGCCGATTGTGAAAGAGAGATAATATAGTCGAATATTTTAGTCGAAGGGGACGGTTTTTATACCAATGGGGACGGTTCTGTTTGGTAAAGTTTTGTTTGCAAAACTTTACCAAACAGAACCGTCCCCATTGGTATAAAAATCGTCCCCACTGATGACTCTTAGTTCCCGCAGACTTCTTTACATAGCCTGCTGATCGTTGCTGCCCTGAGGGAACTGAACGCTCTGATCATTCTGAGCATCCTTAGGCTTTCTCAGAATCAGGAACATGAACAGACCACACAGAGGTGCTCCAAGTAAGATTCCAAGTACGAAAGCACCTACAAGGCAAGCGAAGAAACCGCCAACACCAAGTCCTACCTTCTGCTTCTTGATACCTGTAATGAGCGGAACAAGTCCGAGTACTATACCCATAACCAATGATCCCACAACTGCGCCAATTGCGTATGCACTACTGTAATCCATACAAAACCTCCTTAAAAAAAGTTAACAATATCTCTACCATTATACACGATGAAATGAGGGAATGTATGAAGTATCTGTGATTTTTCATTTCACTATGCTATATTCTTAAATGGAATAGGATATGTATATTATAGTAAACCGCTAATGGTAACATGAGGCTTCATATGAATATTGAACACATAGCAATGTACGTAAACGATCTTGAATCCGCCAGAGATTTCTTCGTCAAGTATCTCGATGGTACATCCAACGATGGTTATCACAATGTTAAAACAGATTTCCGCTCCTACTTCATCTCTTTTGATACCGGAGCGAGACTTGAACTGATGAATAAGCCGGGGCTGGTAGATGCGGAGAAGGCGCTGAATAGGACCGGATATATCCATATAGCTTTTTCTGTTGGAAGCAAAGAAAAGGTGGATGAATTGACAGAGCAGCTTAAGGGTGACGGCTACGAAGTGGTGAGCGGTCCAAGGTACACCGGGGACGGATATTACGAGAGCTGTATTGTGGCCATCGAAGGAAATCAGATTGAGATAACTGAGTGATCAAGAAAAGTAAAGTATGTGAAAAAAGTTGGGAGGGACGACAGCTGTGGAGAGTCAGAAAGAAGAAACAACGTTAGGCGTGTACTTAAACTATTTAAAGAGCGAGCGGGAAGTTGGAAAAAGAATATTAAAATATTGGGGCATATATATAACGCTAATGATAGCGTTTTATGGATTGTACCGGATTGCTGTATCACAGGGAGAGAATACTGCGGTGTCTGCAATCCAGGCTGCAGGCCAGATTTCAAACGAGCTCGTAACACAGTTTGAGGAAATGGTTAAGAACCAGACGAGTACAGAGCGCGGATTTAATATTTTTTTGTCTATATTTTTTGTTATTGCTATATGGGAAATTCCTAAAGGAATTACACATTTATTTTCAAATAGTTATAGAAGTGATATTGACTATGCGTTTTCGAGTACTGAGGGATTAGGGATAAAAGATATAAAAAGAATAATATTTTGTGGCTTGATATTTGGCATTGTCTATTTATTTATCACGGGGGCAAATATTATTAATTTAATGGCAACAAAAGAGGGTGGAAATATCCCCAGATGGACAGTAATGGTTTTTACAGCTGTAGTATTGGCAATAGCGATTATGGTTAATTGGTGGCGTGCAAAGCCGCAAGGAAGAGATAATATTCTGGCGTATCTTCAGACTTTACCTATAATGTTTTCATTATTTGCATATCCGGTTAAGGAGTATAACTGGATATGGGTTGGTATCTATTCCGGTGTTTTTACGTATTTTTCAGTAAAAATGATGTGTAACGTTGGAGAGTTATCATTCGATAAAGTCGTATGCTGTATTAAGAATTATGACTCCAATGGAGATCTATATATCCACTATCGATTAGACGATGAACGAGTTGTATGCTCACGTAATCAGGAACTGACCAAAGATTCAAAACCCTCTCTTTACAATATAAACGCTTTATGTAGAAAAGAAATTGAAAGCGAGCTCACAGACGGCAATAAAATCTGGCGTGATTCTGTCCGAAAAATTACTACATTGAGAAAAGAAAAAAGAGAAAATAAGAAGATTGAAAAAGCCAATAGGAAGGCAGAAAAAGCCAAAAAGAAAGCAGAAACCAAAGCTCTGAAGGCTGAAAAAAAGGCAAAGAAGGAAGCAGCAAAATTAGAAAATACAAAGCTTAAGGAAGAAATGAAAGAACTGCAAAACCAAATTGTTGAGCTTAAATCTATCAATAAAAAGCAAGGTCAAGAGATAATAAATCTTAAAACAGAGAATGAGAGACTAAAGACTCCCGGAAAGGGAGCGTAAGGAGGTCATTATGCTCGAAGTAGGAACCAAAGCCCCTGATTTCAAACTACCGGATCAAAACGGCGAGATCCGCTCCCTGTCCGAATACAAAGGGCAGAAAGTGGTACTATATTTTTACCCCAAGGACAACACCGCGGGCTGCACCAAGCAGGCCTGCAGCTTCGGCGAGCTCTATCCCCAGTTCAGGGAAAATGGAGCGGTGGTGCTGGGAGTAAGCAAGGATTCCGTGGCATCCCATAAGAAGTTCGAGGAGAAGTACGGGCTGCCCTTTACTCTTTTATCCGACACGGAGCTCACAGTGATCAAGGCCTACGATGTCTGGAAGGAGAAAAAGAACTACGGCAAAGTCTCCATGGGAGTTGTCAGAACCACCTATCTCATCGATGAAAAAGGCGTGATCGTAAAGGCCATGGATAAGGTGAAGGCAGCAGAGAATCCTACGGACATGCTGAATATCCTTACAGAATAATCGTATGATATAGGTGCCAAAAGTCATATCATCGTATATATATACAAAAAGTTTCATGCAAAAATACGCATAAATATACGCAATAATTGTATAAAATATGATATGTAAACCGCATTTGACCGTTTTTATGCAGTGCCTATGCATAGCGGCTTTGCGGTTTATTTTTTGCTCATAAAGGTTATGGAAATTTAATTAGGCATACCGGGCGGATGCGATATAATGAATATACATACACTTTATAATGAATAATGGTGCGCTGGAAATGCAGACCATTATTGGGTTATTGCATTCCTATGAGGTGAATAATTATGAGCAAAAATGGTGCAAAGCAAACTGGCGGATTTGTTCATTCCGTGAAGGGTAAGATCCTGATCATGGGTATTCTGGGGATCGCAGCTGCTGTGGTTATCGGAATTGTGGGAGTGTTCT
Source organism: Butyrivibrio sp. DSM 10294 (assembly GCF_028539135.1). Classification (NCBI taxonomy): domain Bacteria; kingdom Bacillati; phylum Bacillota; class Clostridia; order Lachnospirales; family Lachnospiraceae; genus Butyrivibrio; species Butyrivibrio sp. DSM 10294. The sequence continues at coordinate 65,801 of NZ_JANSWL010000067.1, forward strand.
CCATCAACAAGAATGCCCAGAGCAGTGAGATCGTTTCAACAGTTAATGAGATCAACGTGCTCCAATCCCAGAATCTGGCCAATGATGCTCTCTATCAGTACTATGTTGAGGAGAGCTATCTTAAGGCTGCTCTGGATAATCTGGCAAACATGGAGCAGCAGGCGGTACAGCTGGAATCCATCGCTGACGAGAGCTACCGCGCATCCGTTGATTCCATTATTGAGAACATTGAGAAAAACAAGACCAATTACAACGAGATACTTAGCATCCATTCCACCAGAGGTTACACACCGGACATGGGTAAGTATCAGGAATACATGACTGCCAGCGCAGATCTCTCCGACAGCTTTGGCAGCCTTGTTAACAACAATGACTGGGTGGAGATCGAGTGGCAGAGCTATTTCCACGGCACCGATACACCTAAGACCGAGAAGGTCGATGGTAAGGACTACATCGTTCTTCACTACGATTACAAGCTTCCTGATGTAGGCAAGAGAAACAGTCTTATCTTCCGTCTTGGCGGAACCTTCACCTACAAAGGGGACTATTTTATCAAAGGCGTAGCCCTGTCCAACGGCTCCGAGGTGATCCCTCTTGATCTTGGAACCATTGAGCTGGCGGAGAAGTCAGGCGCAGCCCTGGTGGATGCCGAGATCTCAACCTTCGGCGACGAGCCTGCTCTCAAGGTGTCTGCTAATTACAACGAGGCCAACGGTAAGTGGGAAGAGATCTCCACAACCCTCAACATGGTGGAATATTCACCGGAGACCTATCCGGTTCTTAAATATGACCTCTACCTTCTTCCTTCCGCAATTGGTTCAGAAACCGAGTACAAGTACGGCGGCGCCGTTTCGGGAGTGTACGGCTTTGCTTCTAATCTGGGAAGCCTCAATGACATGGTCAGCGCCTACAGTAAGCTGGTGGTTGAGGGCAAAGACGTTACAGCAAGCCTCGCTGAGATTGAAGCCCTGATGGCAGAGATTCAGGAGAACATCCCCAAGTACACAACGGATCCATCGTTGGCAGATATATCAACGGAAAAAATTGAAACTCTGAAATCCATTTTTGAATCCATAAAATCAACAGATTCCACCACCCTTAAGATCAAAGCCGACAACGCCGAGATCAACTCCGTCCTCAGCAACATGTGCGCCACAGTTCAAAACGATGCAGTTGCCAACATGAACGGAGTAAGGAGCACGGTTACAATACTTATCGTCATCATCCTTATTGCCAGCATCGTTGTGCTGACTCTTTTCCTGGCAAGGATCTTCATCGGCATCAACAGGAGCGTTAATTCCTTCAGCTCAGCCATCGAGGAAATCGAGGCGGGCAAGATATCCACCAGAGCCAACGCTTCCGGCAGGGATGAATTCGCTCTTTTTGCAGAGAGTCTCAATAACTTTATGGATACCCTTGAGGGGACAATTATCAAGGTAAAAAAGGTTACGGATGTCCTGGCTGAGTCGGGAGTTGCCCTTGAAAACAGCGCCACCAAGACCAAGACCGTTGCAAGCGAGATCAATTCCACCATTGATGAGATCTCCAAGGGCGCCGGTGAACAGGCCAAGGATATTGAGTCCTCCTCCCAGCAGGTTATGGACATCAAGAGCAACATCATGAAGATCGTGGGCAGCGTAAATACTCTGTCAGAGAGGTCTTCAGAGATGAATGACAATGGCAAAAAAGCTACCGACAACATGGACCAGCTGACCAGATCCAGCGACTTTACCACCGAGGCCTTCGGTAAGATCGTTGATCAGGTTAAAAAGACAGATGAGTCTGTAGGTAAGATCCAGGAGGCTGTAAGCCTTATCGCTTCCGTTGCTGACCAGATCAACCTTCTGTCCCTGAATGCCAGCATTGAGGCCGCAAGAGCGGGAGATGCGGGCAAAGGCTTCGCAGTTGTTGCCAGTGAGATCTCCAATCTGGCGGATCAGACCAACCAGTCCACAGCTGTTATCGAGGAGATCATTCGCGGATTGTCCGAGGAGTCCAATCGCACTGTGGCTACCATCAATGAGGTTACGGGACTTATCGAGGATCAGAAAAACAGCATAGATTCCACGGGAAGCGCATTCGAGAACGTAAGTCTTGGAATCGATTTTACAAGAAGTTCCGTATCGGAGGTACTGGATCAGGCACAGGCCTGCGAAAATGCCAGCGAGACGGTGGCGGATCTCATGACAAACCTGTCAGCCATCTCAGAGGAAAATGCAGCTTCGGCGGAGACTACCTCTGTTGCCATGACGCAGCTCAATGAGGAGACCACAAGGCTTGCGGAGACTTCCGCAGAGCTCAAGAGATATGCGGATGAGCTGCAGGATGATCTTGAGTTCTTCGAGATCGCCGGAGAGGCAAAGCGATGAATTTAGAGGCGATTTACCGCAAATAAAGGATGTCAGGTCTTAGCGCGACATATTACATACATAGAATTACGGCCGGAGATGCCGGAATCTGCAGGATCAGGTTCCGGTGTTTCTGCGTTTATGGGGCGGGCCGTGCTATAATGGTGAAAGTATCTGTTTTGTGACGACTAAATATGAGTTTTGGGGTGAAAAAAATGAAATTATTCTACGACAGACCTGCGAATAAATGGGAGGAGGCGATTCCTGTAGGAAACGGGCGACTTGGCGCCATGGCCCTTATGGCTCCGGAGAGGGAAGTTGTCTTTTTGAACGAAGACAGCATCTGGAGCGGAAGGCCCTTAAACAGGATCAATCCCGATGCAAAAGAAAACCTGCCTGAGATCAGAAGGCTCCTTAGGGAAGGCAAGATCAGAGAGGCGGAGAAGTTATCGCTCCTTGCCCTGTCGGGTACGCCCAATTCGGAGAGAAACTATGAGCCTGCAGGAGAGCTGCAGATTAGCTTCGAAGGGCAGGAAAACGCAGGAGCCGGGATATTCTGTGGCTTCAAACCCTCGAATTACAGAAGAGAGCTGGATCTTACGACGGGAATCACCTCTGCGGAATATGTTATCGGGGGGAAAAAGTATTGCCGCAAGCTGTTTGCTTCTTTTCCTGAGCAGGTAATCGTGATGCGCCTTGAGACCGAGGCTTCACAGGGAATCAGCTGCAGCATGAGGTTTGAGAGAAGCCACAACAAGCTGGATGAGGTCTATGGCAAGGGAAGCGAGATCGGATTTCGCGTGGTTAATGAAGGCGGAATCTCTTTTGCAGTGAAAATGCGTGTTAAGGCTGAAGGAGGAACTGTCAGGACTATCGGAGAGCATCTGCTGATAGAGGGGGCTAAGAGGGCAGATATGTTCCTGGCAATAGAGACGAGCTTCCGCCATGAGGACTATGAGAAGGCGGCCGCGGATAGGCTGGACAGGGCAGCAGCGCTTGGATATGAGACTATTGCTAAGGAGCAGCTTAAGGACTATGCGGAGCACCTGAACACCATGGAGCTGGAGCTGTCGGACGGGAAAGATGACAAGGCAGCAGAACTCCCTGTGGACAAGAGGCTTGAGAGGCTTCGCAGGGGCAAAAAAGATCCGTCGCTGTTTGCGCTGTATTTTATGTACGGCAGGTACCTTCTTTTTTCCTCCAGCAGGGGAGATTCGCTTCCAGCCAATCTTCAGGGAATCTGGAATAACAGCATGACGCCGCCCTGGGACAGCAAGTTTACAATCAATATCAATACGGAGATGAATTACTGGCCTGCGGAAAAGAGCGGGCTCTCTGAGTGCCATTTGCCGCTGTTTGCCTTTCTTGACAGGGTGTGCGAAAACGGCAAGCGAACCGCCCGGGAGATGTATGGCTGCAGAGGGTCGGTGGCTCACCACAACAGCGATGTGTTCGCGGATACGGCGCCGCAGGATCACTATATTCCTGCCAGCTTCTGGCCTATGGGAGAGGCTTTTCTGGCGACACATATCTGGGAACATTACAGTTATACGGGAGATAAGGAGTTCCTTAGGCGTAGTCTCTATGTGCTGGAGGAGTGCGTGGACTTTTTTGCGGACTTTCTGATAGAGGATGAGGAGGGACATCTGGTGACGTCTCCTTCTGTTTCTCCTGAGAATACGTATATCATGGAGGATGGAAGCCGGGGATGCATGTGCGAGGGACCTGCCATTGATACGCAGATCCTGACGGAGCTGCTGACAGGGTATTTGAGGAGCCTTGAGGCGCTGGGAAAAGAGGAGTCTGAGAGCGCAGATTCGGAAGGAGAGACAGGCGCGGAAGGAAAAGTAGCCGCAGAAGGCGAACCTGCTTCAAGGAAAGCTGTTGCAGAGGATATCTTGCGTAGGCTCCCCCAAATGGGAATCGGAAGACACGGACAGCTCCTCGAATGGCGCAAGGACTACGACGAACCGGAGCCCGGACACCGCCATATTTCCCATCTCTACGGTGTGTACCCGGGAACGTCAATTAGTTACGAGAAGGACAGGCAGCTTATGGAGGCCGCCAAGACTTCACTTAAGAGGCGCCTTGCAAACGGCGGTGGACACACCGGCTGGTCAAGGGCCTGGATCATCGGCCTCTGGGCCAGATTCCTTGAAAAGGACAAGGTGTATGAGAATCTCGAGGCGCTGCTTACCCAGAGCACCTTCGATAACCTGATGGATAATCACCCCTACGGACCGGGGCATTGTTTCCAGATAGACGGTAACTTCGGCGCTATTGCAGCCATGCTGGAGATGCTGGTGCAGGAGGATGAAGAAGGCAATGTGAAGCTCCTTCCTGCGCTGCCATCAGAATTTAAAAATGGCAGTGTGTCAGGAATCCGGCTGAAAGGCGGCCGGAGCCTGTCAATGAAATGGGTAAACGGCGAAGTGGTAGAGAGCAGTATCAGCGGTAGAGCTTTCTGAACTCCCTTGGGGTCTGACCCCAATTTATTTGATTTATCATGAATTCTTATATCTGCCTATAAGCTTTATCTTTTTTACAGGTACGTGTTTTCTGAATTATGATAATGATATAGGTGCCAAAAGTCATAAATGCGTACATGCTGGCATGTTAAGCATTTTGACTTTATGGCCCAAACAAATATGAGGAATTAGCAATTTACGCAGTAAATTAGCGGTTTCCGAATATTTGTAGAATTGCGAGA
>NZ_JANSWL010000068.1:0-47603 GCF_028539135.1 Butyrivibrio sp. DSM 10294
CGCAAGCAGTAAGACCCCTTAGAGAGTATGAGGTTAGATAGGCACAAGGTGTAAGCACGGTAACGTGTTCAGCTGATGTGTACTAATAGGTCGAGGGCTTATCCAACGAATAGTTGGTATAGGAACAAAGGGAAATGGATTAAGATATTCAGTGTTCGTGCTGTGTTGCTTAATGAAGTATTTTTGAATTTAGCGACACACATACCGAAATTATAGACGAAGTATTTTTGAGTCATAATTTCGGTAGTTTGAAGGTTTCATTCAATATAATGGCCCGGTGGCTCAGCTGGTTAGAGCGCCGCCCTGTCACGGCGGAGGTCAGGGGTTCGAACCCCCTTCGGGTCGTCAATATATATCAAAAAATCCGATCTCATGTGAGGTCGGTTTTTTGTTTGCGGAAAATATTTACTATTTGAACGCTTCCTTAGAAATTTCTTCAAATTAGATGTTGGCAATTGCCAAGAGCTGTGTATGCGGCTATAATTGGGAGATAATCGTTCAAGGAGGATGAAAAAAATGGCTAATATTTCAGAAGAGAAGTGCATAGATGCACTTAAGGAAATCTTGGTCAGGTGTTTTGGGGATGAGAACAAGGTAGTTGTAGGAGATTATGCCGAGTGCGCAACCTGCCTGGAGAAGCAGGATGAGGGCTGGGAACTCTATCACGGAGAGAGGCTCAATCATTACAATTCACAGTTTTTTGGGGATATCAAGGACGCATGCCTTGCTGCAATAGACAAGGCCGGTTATCCCGAGGATATGCAGGAAGCAAAGAATGAATTTCTGAGAGTCTGCGAATTATGATTAGACAGATTGTTGAAGAACTTGACGGTAAGGGCAGGATGGAATATCTGGAGCCTGCTTCTGACGAGCAGATAGAAGAATTTGAAACTCGAAATGGTCTGGTTCTTCCGGCTGCTTTCAAAGAATGGCTGAGACTAAGCGACGGCGGAGAATTATTTTTGCCTGCAGGACTTCAGATATATGGAGTAGCCCATAAACCACTTATAGAAGTCGGACTAGGCGACAGACCGGATGACAGCTATGTGGTAATAGGTGCTCTGGCATCAGGAGATCCGGTTTTATGCCAAAAAGGAAGTGAACAGATCTCAATATATAACCTGGAAGGCGGGTGTATTGAGGAAGATGAGATCTACCCGGATTTCGGTGCTTTTCTTTCAGATCTGCAGGAATTATTAGGAATCTGGTGATTAATAAAGTCAATGCGTGAGATTAATGCATTGACTTTATTTTTTTGTGGTGCTATTATGACTAAAAATATGAATTTAGTCAAAAAGAGGAAATGCGATGCCAAAAACATATTCGGAAAGTGAAAGAGAACAGATAATCCTTCGGCTTAAAAAGGCTGCCAACGAGCTTATGATGCAAAAAGGCGTGAAAAAAGCCACTGTAGATGAACTGGTTCAGCTGGCAGGTATCCCCAAGGGAACGTTTTATCTGTTTTATCCCTGTAAGGAAGTACTGTTTTTTGATGCCGCTCAGGATTTTCATGTTCAGGTGGATGAGTATATTTCCGGCGGTCTTATGAGAATAATCAGGGAACATCATATAGACCCCTCTCAGGACGGTGCATTCGCTGAAGTTGTGGATGAGATAGCAGATGTTATTCTTGGGGCCATGGAGATTACTACAAGTTCCTGCCTCAAGGTTCTTCTTGAACCGGAGGCTATGAACCTGGTTTTGTCCAAGCTTCCCGATGATCTTCTTGAAAGGCACAGAGAGCAGGACAAGCACATGGGAGCCGGAATTCTTGAACAGCTGGCTGCCAGAAAGGGGTTAAATGTTGAGGCGGTTGTAGGTTCTTTTTCCATGATACTGTTTGGTTCCATGTACAAGCATGTTATTGGCGAAGAGAATATGAGAGAAAGTATGCGGATGCTAATTAAAGGTCTGGTAATACAGATTTTGGCATAAGGAGGAGGCAAATGACCATGACAGATCAGAAAGTGATAGATGTACAGAACGTTAATTTCAGCTACAGTAAGACTCCTTTTCTCAAAGATATTTCATTTTCTGTGAATAAGGGAGAGATATTCGGATTCCTGGGGCCTTCGGGAGCAGGAAAGAGCACCCTGCAGAAGGTACTTACGGGAATCTGCACTAACTATGAAGGCAGCGCCACTATTCTTGGCGTCGAGAGTAAGGATCACAGCAAAGATTTCTATGAAAAGATTGGTGTGGATTTCGAGTTCCCGAGCCTGTTTGAGAAGCTGACGGCAAGAGAAAATCTCAAATATTTTGCATCTCTGTATAGCGGAGAGAAGAGAGATATTGATGAACTGCTTAGAGAAGTAGGGCTATATGAGCATGCTGACAAGAAGGTATCAGCTTTTTCCAAGGGTATGAAGTCCAGGCTCAATTTCATTAAATCTCTGGTCCATGACCCGGAGGTGCTGTTTCTCGACGAGCCCACAAGCGGCCTGGACCCAAATAATTCCAAGATCATGAAGGATCTTATCAGAAAAGAGAAGGAGAAGGGGAAAACAATAATCCTGACCACTCATAACATGCAGGATGCCACTGAACTCTGCGACAGAGTCGTGTTTATCGTGAACGGGCAAATGAAAGCGCTGGATACACCTCACAATTTTATTATGAGCCGCGGGGCGGTAAGGGTTACCTATACATATCTGGAAAACGGCGTTGAGCGGACAGTCAGCACGATTCTTTCAAATATCAGCTGTGATGAAATACTAAGGAAACTGATAGAAGAGAACCGCATAACATCAATTCACAGCGCGGAGCCTACACTTAACGATATTTTCATTGAGATAACAGGAACACATCTGGACTGACGGAGATAAGAATATGAGACAAGCAAATGTAATTAAGGGCGACATTTTTTTCCAATGGAAATACGGATTTTATCTGCTGTATATCCTGTGCATATTGGTGTATATGATCATTTTCTCTTTTTTCGAGGGGAATCTTAAGAATATTATCGTGGCCTGTTGTGTGTATTCCGATCCGGCGGCTATGGGTATGTTCTTTATGGGAGCGCTGATCCTTCTGGAAAAAAGTCAGCATGTTACCAGCTCCATAGTGATCTCCCCGGTAACGCCTACGCAGTACATAGTCGGCAAAGTTCTTTCGTTTGCGCCGATATCTGAAATAGTGGGACTTATCCTGATTATCTTTGGGCACACCGCAAATGTTCTTCTGTTTATGGTGGGTATTCTGCTTGGATCGGCAATTTTCAGTCTCTGCGGAATAATCGTGGGAACAATGGTCAGCAATCTGAATCAGTATATTCTGGGAACAGTACCGTTTGAACTGGTGGGCTTTGCGCCGGTCATTGCATACAGGGCAGGCGTGTTCTGGGATAATCCGCTTATGCTGATCCATCCGGGATGTGCTGCTATGCAACTGTTAGAAGGTAATGCGAACATGGCATTTTTATCAATTATCAGTCTTGTGATCTGGACTTATGTGATATACAGAATAGCTGATAAGTGTGTTAAAAAAATGTATCAACAGGTAGGAGAATAAGATTATGACCGCTACATACAAAATGTTCAGATATATGGTAAAACAGATAGCCGGGGATCTGATGCTGGCGATGCTGGTTATTATGCCATTCATAGTCGGTGGACTCTTTAAATATGGGATTCCGATCCTGGAAGAAAAGATTCTGGCCGGATTTGGCTACGGAGAAGTGTTAAGGCCTTATTATGACCTGTTTAGCTGGCTGCTGGCCATGTTGACGGGAATGATGTTTGCCTTTATAGGTGGATTGGTAGTTCTGGGAGAGATTGATGAGGGCATAGCTAAATACATCATAGTAACGCCTCCCGGTGAAAGAGGTTATCTTAACTCAAGAATAGTATTGCCGGCAGTTATCTCAGGAATAATGACAGCATTTTTAGTTATGGTATTTGCGATTAACAGGCTTGATTTAATAACAACGGTTGTTATGGTATTATCCACGGCTTTTTGCGGCATTATCACGGCTTTTCTGGTGGTGTCTATATCTTCAAACAAGGTTGAGGGCATGGCAGTGGGTAAATTATCAGGCCTCTTTGGAATAACTTTTTTCGCACCGTTCTTTATTAAAGGGGCAGTAAGGTATATTTTTGTGATATTTCCCATGTATCATGTGGGAAGATGGACCCAAACCGGGAACATGTTGTACCTGATTCCCGCAGGAGGATTGTTTATGATCTGGAGTATCGTTTTGTATAAGATGTTCAGGAAAAAGTTTGGATAAGATAGTTGAAGATGTAGAAGCTCTCTCTTGTTTGCTTTTTTTATGTTGGTAGGGTAGAAGTTTATTATTCGAGAAGTGGTATAGAGGAAAAGGCTATTGATTTATTTTTGTATAATATTATCCTTCGCATAACTATTATATTCCAAAAAAAATCAATTAATTAAATAGCAGATATGCTTCCTGATTGTCTTTTGACCATGATACATATCTGCTTGTTTTTTTATCATATTTAATTATTTAACTTTAACAGGAATGAGCTTAAGATCGCCTGTGCCAAAGAACAAGGAATTTCTTATCATACCTATTCTGTATAGATTTAATATATAGAACATTGTACACATAACAGTAATAATTCCGAAGGTACTGATAAGTTCCTCAACTGTTGGCGCATAGCCATGTTTTCTTGTGTAATTACCGACATATTCCGCAATTTCTGCTTCAAGTCTACTCATATTTACAACCTTTCTTGATTCATTTGTGCTGTATTTAGTTGTTTCATTTAGTTTAAAGTGAAAATGTGTCCATTCTGGGGCAGATATATTAAGAAATTATAAAATGGATTATGAAATAAAGCTTTTTGTACCTGGTACCGGGGTTTAAATATTGATTTGAAAAGACCTTTGTCCCGGTGATAAAGGTCTTTTTTATTGCCCGCGGTTATAGACTTTACAGACTCAAACAGATACAATTGCTTTAATGGGAAGTTGGGGGGATACGGTATGAAAGTATGTGAAATCAGCAAAAGGAAAATTTCTGTGTTTTTATCGTTAATAATGGTAGTCTGCACTTTATGTAGTTGCAGACTGCCTTTTTTTGAAGATGATCGCACGCCGGGAGAAAAAAAGTATCCGGAGTTTATCACAATAGATGTTTTTGACGTTCAGTCCAATACCCGGGGAATCCAGCGGGGATGGTTTGCCAAGATCGTCCGTGACAAGTTCAATATGCAGCTTAACATTATAGCTCCCAATCAGGAGGGCCATGGAAATGCCATTTTTGAGAGCATGAGAGCATCAGGGAATATCGGCGATCTTATTTTTATCGGTGCAGAGGATGGAAATCTTCGGGACCTGGTACGAGAAGGCCTTATTCTTGATATGACAGATTATATTAAGGACTGTGATAATCTTTTGAAATATGAGGACCAGATAAGGCTTACCTCTGCTAATGCAGACGCAGAGGGCTTATTTGCCATTCCCAGTGAGATATCCTCCAATACAGAGGTTGGAGAAGCGGATTTCAGCGAGCCCACCAACGCACCCTCCATCAGATGGGATTTGTACAGGGAACTGGGCTATCCGCAGGTTAATACTCTGGAGGAGCTTTTGCCTGTACTGTCAAAGATGCAGCAAAATGCAGTAAAAAGCGACAGTGGAAAAAACGTCTATGCTTTCAGCCTTTTTTCTGACTGGGACGGAGATATAATGCAAAATGCAGGAGCCATTGCTTCGCTGTATGGATATGATATTCTTGGATTTGTTCTGATGGATCCTGAAACCGGCGAAATGGAAAGCGTTGCAGATGAGAACTCTGCTTATTTCAGAGCGCTGGATTTCTTTTTCGAGGCTAATCGCCTGGGGCTTGTGGACCCCGATTCACCTTATCAGAATTATGATACTGTTGCCTCCAAATACAGAGACGGTGCGGTTCTTTACTCTTTTTGGCCCTGGATGGGGCAGTCACTCTACAATTCAGAGACAAGACTTCGTGAAGGAAAAGGATTTGCGTCCCTGAAAATTGAAGATGCCAGTTACGTTACCTGGGGAAATGATCCCGGGGGCAAGCAGAGTTTTTCCATGATGATCGGTAAAAACACCAAGGATCCCCAGAGAATGGTGGATTTTGCCAACTGGCTTTTTTCCAGGGAAGGTATCGAGTGCAGCGGCTCACCTACAGGAGATTTCAGAGGGCCGGAGGGGTTAACCTGGGAAATGACGGATGATGGGCCCAGATTCACTGAATTTGGAATAAAAGCCTTTATTGATATGGAGGAGAATCTTGAGGTTCCTGAAGAATACGGCGGAGGACTCTGGAGTCAGGGGGTATCTGCCCTTAATTTCAAGCCTGTTGACGTTCAGGACAGCGATGAGAATGGCGTTCCTTACCGGTATCAGCTCTGGGATGACTATACCAGCCGCAGTAAGACTGTGATCTACAGCGATTGGAGCAGACTTTACGGCACGGAGAAGGAGCCAATAGCCTATTTTAGGGAAAACGACATGCTTACGATAATCCCGGGAGTTGAATGGGGAGGATTTGCATATCCTGAGTATCTTCAGACCATTGAAGATCAGTGCCGCCAGACCATTGTCGATCACTCCTGGAAAATGGTATTTGCTTCCACCAGGGCTGATTATGATTTTCTTAAAAAGGACATGCTCAGTACCTTGGATAAGCTTGGGTTCGACCAGGTATTGGAATATAATCTGAAGGCTGCAAAAGAAAAGCAGCAGCTGTTTGACGCTGCATTTAAGGGGGATACATGATGCACAGGGGACGCGTGGGCGGTCAGATGTACCGCGTTTTGATCCTGGCCCTGATAATTCCCATGTTTATTATAGGTGTCGTGTCAGTATCTATCCTTATGAGACAGATGAAGGACAGATATGAGGAACAGTTAAGGGCTGAAAATATCAGGATCAAATCAATAGTATTTGATATAACTTCAATTGTTTATACCAGCCTGGAGCCTATCATATCCTCTCAGGAATACAGGGACATGTTTGCTTCAGACAGCTATCAGGTTGTCACCAAGGGCAGGTATGATGCTCTGGATGCGGCGGTTTCTTCGATAATCCGGACCACAGCCGCAATTTCTTCAATAAATATTTATACCAACAATCCCCAAATACCTACAGGCAGCCATGTGGTCAATGTGGGTATAAGCGGCGCTGAAAGATTCGGAGATAATGCGGATAAAGCGGCCGGCAGCGGAGTTACCGATGATCCCTTCAGCAGGTTTGAGTGGTACAACGATATAGATGATTCAGCCTGGGATTCCTACACCTGTACCCATATTCCGCTGAATGAGTATGAGAATGACTATGAGCTTGCTCTTGTGAGGCGCTTTAATACAGGTTCTTCGGATAACAGGGCTTATATCGTAGTGACGGTGAGCACCAATTATTTAAGAAACAGGCTTCTTACGACGGATAATTATATACTCATCAGTTTGGACAAACATCCTGTGTTTTTTTCATCAAATTACAATGAGCGCGAGATCGAGATGCCGGAGATTGAGGGCAATGGCGTAGATGAGTATAACTTCATGGGCGATATGATGCTTGATGGCAAGCTGGCTCTTACCTGCATTTCCAGCTTTGTGCCCTATAAGATCACTTCAAGATTCTTTGTCCTTACCGGAGATTACACGGCCCATGAGGCCATTAAAGAGATAATGCGAGGCTTTATTCTTGTATTACTTCTGGTAGTAATTGTCCCTTTATTCATAGTCATTCTTTACTCAAGGTATTTCACATCCAGAGTTAATACCCTGAGAGAGGCCATGCACAGAGCCAGTACCGGCAATTATGACATCATTGAGAATATAAGCGGTGATGATGAACTGGCGGATACCTTTAAGGATCTAAAGGCTACCACCCAGCAGATAAGAGAGCAGGAAGCGAGATTTTACGAAACAAAGATCCATGAGCAGCAGCTCATCAATATGCAGCAGAACATGGAATTTAAGATGCTTTCAGGGCAGATCAATCCTCATTTTTTGTACAATACTCTTGAGGCAATCAGGATGCAGGCCATAAGAGGCGGTGACAGGGATGTGGCCACCAGTGTCAAGTATCTTGCCAAAATAATGCATTATGTGCTTGAGAGCACCGGAAAGTCCAACGCAACCCTGGCGGAGGAGCTTACTCATGTGGAAAGTTATCTTCAGATACAGCGGCTCCGGTTCGGGGACCGGATCAACTGGAATTTCTATATTGCAGAGGATTTTGACACATCAAAATATTATCTGTTGCCACTTCTTTTGCAGCCTATAGTGGAAAATGCCGTGAGCCATGGCCTTAAGGATATGGATCAGAACGGACACATTAGCATTATTGTTGAGCCCGAAGGGGAGAAGCTTCTCATTACAGTTAATGATGACGGAAAGGGCATGAGCCCTCAGCAGGTTGAAGAATTGAACCATTCCATCAATGAGAAGAGGCGGGAAGATGACGAAAAAGGAGTAGAGAGTATCGGACTTTATAACATCAACCAGAGGATAAGATATCTTTACGGAAGTGACTATGGTCTTACTATAAGATCAAATCAGGGTAAGGGCACTAGCGTTGAGCTCAGGCTTCCCATAAATACCCAGGCCCGGACCAATGTACAAAATGTACAGTAAAAAAAGTAGGATTAACAGGGTATTTAATTGACAGAGAGTTATATAAAATTGCACGTGTAAGCGATATTAATTATCAGCTTGCAGGTGCAATTTTTATTTGGGGTCTGCGTTTATAGTTGGGGGAGGGGAAACGTGTCTAAAGAAAAACTGGCTGGATATGTCTATTACCCATATCGGGCAATCTCAGTACTGCTTCTGGTAGTTCTCTTTTTTCCTGCGCTTAATGTTGCCAGAATTAGCGGACTCATCAACAGAAGCATTTCTCTTCTTACAACAGGATTTTCCTACGGGAATTTAATCTCCAATTTCGGCAGGGCAATTAAAAAAGGCTGGGTTATGGAATCCACCTTGAAACTTTTGAATATCTCCAGCATGATAATCTGCCTTGGAATTATAGCCTGCGCTGTTGGGGCCTGTTTATCTCTGGGAAACAGAAAATGTAAGTTCTTCGGAAACATACTCAATATAGTCGGAGCCATTGTTTCTGCTGGTTCCATGGCAGGAATATGGTCTGCACATACACAGATTGCAGCAACCACTAAACCCTCCAAGATTGAACCCATGTTTTCCGGATTTTTCTACGTAATGCTGGGAATGCTGTTGCTGATGATCCTCATAGCTGCCTGTGAGCTGTATCTGGTGGGAAAACCCGCCAAGACCGAGAAGTTTGAGATGGAAACAAGATTCAGATTGTTTCTTATGTTCCTTCCCTTTATCCTTCTGGCTTTTGTCTTCAGTTATTTACCTCTCTGGGGATGGAGATATGCTTTTTTCGACTACAAAGCCGGAGATACCTTGTCAATGGATAACTTTGTAGGTTTTAAGTGGTTCCAGCAGCTGATCCGAAACAGATCCACCACAAGGGACATCCTCAGCGTAATGAAAAATACCCTGGCCATGAGTGGACTGGGAATAGCCACCAGCTGGGTTCCCATGGCATTTGCGATTTTTCTTTCTGAGATTAAGAATGACAAATTCAGAAGAATTGTACAGACTTTTACCACCATTCCCAATTTCATCAGCTGGGTTCTGGTATTTGCCATTGCTTTCTGTATTTTCTCCACAGACGGTTTTATCAGTTCTCTTATGATGAATCTTGGTGTCTGGACCGAAGGAAAAAACTTCCTGATGGACGGAAGCCATATCTGGATAAAGATGCTTCTTTGGGGAATGTGGAAGGGCCTGGGCTGGAGCGCCATCATCTATATCGCGGGAATTGCCGGTATAGACCAGCAGCTGTATGAAGCGGCAATAGTGGATGGTGCGGGGCGCTTCCAGAAAATGTGGCATGTAACAGTGCCGGGACTTATGCCTACTTTCTATGTGCTTCTTCTCATGGCTGTGGCAGGAATCCTTTCTAACGGAATGGATCAGTACCTGGTATTTGAAAATTCCTCCAATACAACACAGATCATGGTTCTGGATCTGTATGTTTATAAGATGGGTATCGTTAAAGGTGCAATTCCTTTATCCACCGTTGTGGGAATGCTTAAATCCGTCATCAGTGTGACTCTTTTGTATGGGGCAAATACCATATCAAAAGTGATAAGAGGTGAGACCATAGTTTAATGGGGGAACGAAATGAGTAAGAAGAGCCGGAAAAAAATAAAGCTGAAATTCGGTGACGTTGTTTTTAACATCATCAATTACTCCGCATTTGCTGCTTTTACCCTTATATGCATTTTTCCCTTTTACTATCTGTTCATCAATACCATCAGTGACAATGAACTGGTGAGAAAGGGACTTATCAACTTTGTGCCAAGGGGCATACATTTTGAAAACTACATTCGCCTTTTGCAGGTAAATGACCTGTTTGGTTCCTTTGCGGTGACCCTGGCAAGAACCATATTCGGAACAATTCTCATGGTGCTGGCATCAGCCTTTGTGGGATATCTGGTTACCCAACAGGAAATGTGGGGAAGAAGCTTCTGGTACAGGTTCCTTGTAATAACCATGTACTTCAACGCCGGCATAATTCCCTGGTACCTGAATATGGCTATGCTGGGACTTACCAATACCTTTTGGGCATACATAATTCCGGGAATAGTTGCACCCTATAATATCATTCTGGTTAAGACCTATATAGAATCTGCAATTCCGGGTGAACTTGAGGAAAGCGCTGCTTTGGACGGGGCGTCTCATATGAAGATTTTCATGAGCATCATACTTCCTTTGTCCAAGCCTATCCTGGCCACTATTACCATATTCGGTGCTGTGGGCCACTGGAATTCCTTCCAGGATTCACTGATTCTCATGCAGTCGGCGCCAAAGCTCTATACACTTCAGCACAGGCTGTATATATACCTCAATACCACCAGTAATCTGGCCGCTCTTATGAGCGCCGGAAGTACATCAGGAATCAGCAAGAGCGTTATGGACTCTGCGCTGAACGGAAAAGTAATAAAGTACACCATAGCAATGGTTACAATAATTCCTATTCTTTTAGTTTATCCTTTCATGCAGCGGTATTTTGAAAAGGGAATCATGATCGGGGCAGTAAAAGGGTGAAAGAGAACCCTTAAAGATAGTTTTGAAACCAAAAAAGGAGGAAAGCTATGAAAATGAAAAAGTTACTGGCTCTTATTATGACCGGAGCAATGACGCTGTCTCTGGCAGCCTGCGGATCCGCACCTGCTCCCACAGGGGCATCGGAAGGTTCGGAAGGTGAAACAGAAACCACGCAGGGTTCAGGAAGCTCTGAGACCACAACTATTGAAGATGAGAAATCTGCTACCGCAAGCGGAATTGAAGGCGATCTTTCAGACATAATTCCGGATCAGACCGTTACCCTTGACGTTTACGATCAGCTGGCAAACTATTCCGGAGAGCAGACAGGCTGGTTTGGAAAAATAATGCTTGATAAGTTCAATGTTAAGCTCAATATCATCCCTGAAAACGATGGTGTATATGATACCCGTATGGAATCCGGCAATCTCGGAGACTTGGTAATCTGGGGAAATGACGGTGATGATTATCAGCATGCCATCGACAAGGGAATGCTTTTTGACTGGGAAGAGGATGACCTTCTTAACGAGTATGGACCTTACATCGCTGAGAATATGAAGGCTGCTCTTGAAAAGAACAGAGGAATCTCTTCAGACGGAAAGCTCTATGGTTACGGCTTTGACGTAACCCGTTCAGCAGAAGATCCCGGCTCATTCATGTATACCTGGGATTTAAGATATGATCTCTATGAGCAAATCGGGTCCCCTGAGATCAAGGATTTTGACGGACTGGTTGCAGCTCTTGAGAAAATGAAAGAGATCTGTCCTACAGATGACAACGGAAATCCTACTTATGGCGTTTCTCTTTTCAATGACTGGGACGGTGACATGGTAATGTACGTTAAGTCAACCGCAACAGCTTACTACGGATTTGATGAGTTCGGACTGGGATTATATGATCCCGATACACAGTCCTTCCATCCTGTACTTGAGGAGAACGGTCCTTACCTTACAGCTCTTAAGTTCTATAACACACTTTATCAGAAGGGCCTTCTTGATCCCGACTCACAGACACAGGGCTTTAACGGAATGCAGGAGGATTACCAGAACGGTACAGCATTCCTCAACGTATTTAACTTTATGGGCTCCGCACTTTACAATTCACCTGACCATCTTGCAGCAGGAAAGGGTATGTTTCCTGTAAAGCCTGCAGATGCAACACCTATCAGATATGGTCTTAACGTTTACGGTGGAAACAGAATCTGGTCTATAGGCGCCAATACTGAATATCCCGAGCTTTGCATGGCTATCATCAACTGGCTTACAACACCTGAGGGAAGAATGATCTCTGAATACGGTCCTAAGGATGTTTGCTGGTACTATGATGAAAATGGAAAGACCTGCTTTACAGATATAGGCCGCGCCTGCAAGACAGATATTTCAACAGAAATGGGCAATGGCTATGAAGGAACCTATGATGATGGCTCCTTCAAGATGAATAATTCAACCTGGTCACTGGATGCTCCTAACCCTGACAGTAACGGTGAAACCTTCAACTACCGTAACTGGGCAAGCTATTCCACAGAAGCCGGTTCTGACATCGAGCAGGATTGGAGAGACTGGGCAGGAGCTGATACACCGGATGAGTATCTGGACAAGTTTAAATATGTTCTCGCTCCCGGAACCATGTACACCGGCGGCGTTCGCTCAGATGAGCTCCAGGTAGTCTGGGATCAGGTTTCAACCTGTGTAAAGGACAACTCCTGGAAAGCAATCTATGCATCAAGTGACGAGGAGTTTGACGCAATTGTAGCTGATATGAAGCAGCAGGCAGAAGAGTATGGCTATGCGGAATGTATCGCATTCCAGGAAAATGAGGCCAAGCTCAGAGCAGCTGCAGAAGATGATGCAAGATCCAAATGATTCCCATTTTCCTTACATACAATGGAAAGGCTACGGCGCTGTATGCCGTAGCTTTTTCATGTATAATCCTTATGATAGAATGAAAGAAGCTGATAGACCAGGGGAGTATCGCAGAATATGGAAACAGTGCTTATTGTTGATGACGAAGAGAATATTAGAGAAGGCATAAAGCTCATCATAGACTGGGAGGAGCTTGGCTTTGAGATAATCGGGGATGCTTCTAACGGGGAAGACGCTCTTTCCGCAGCAGAAAGGCTTGATCCTACTTTGATAGTTATTGATATGCAGATGCCCAAGGTTCATGGCATTGATGTTATCAAACAGCTTCGTGGCAGGGGATATAAGGGCTATTTTATCATTCTTTCGGGCTATTCTGATTTTGAGTACGCCAGGGAAGCCATCAGAAATAACGTCACTAATTACATTACCAAACCCATTGATGAGGATGATCTTTTAAAAACAGTCAAAACTATTAAGGCAGATATAGAAAAATCCAAAAAAGAAGGCACACGGCTCGGGGAAATTAAGAATAAAGCCAAGAGTGTGATTGTAAGGGATCTGCTGTCGGGCATACCCGTGATGGAAGAGAACCTGACTTCCATGAATTTGCTGTATCCCAGATACCAGGTTATTATCCATGAGACCTACAACGTGGGAAAAGAGGACATCAGATACCGATTATCAGACCTGATATCAGCTTTTTTGGATGAAAAATGCTATGAACTTTCCACAGTAGAGAGAAATGAGTGCATTCTGCTTAAGGGAAGGACTGCTATATCAAAGTTTGAAGATTTTATAATGCATTATCAAAAATCCCCCATAGAATCTGACAGCCCTCTGGACAATATATTTATCGCCATAGGTAATGAATGTGACCTTCCTTCAGAGATTGCCGGTTCCTATGACAGGGCAAAATGGCTCGCCAAGAGAAGATTTTTCTGCGATGAAGGAGAGCATTTTATAAGGGAAGATAAGGCTGATTTTCAGAGTGTTTCAGATGTCAGGGACAATAATGCCCAAAAGGATCTTTGGGAAAAGGTATTGAATGCCGTTGCCTTCGGAAACAGGAATATGATGGTAAATGCTCTGGATGAAATCTACGAGTATGTGAAAAAACATGAGAAAGAAAGCACGGATGCCTGCCTTTTTATGACTGAGATCATGCTTTCCCTAAAGGAAAAAATGACCAGGCAGTATCCGGTTTTATCAGAGGTTTTTGATACCAGCGCCGGAATTATTGAGTTTATTGAGAGCAGGTTCTATCTGTACGAGATAATCCAGTATATTTCCGACACTTTGGACATCGCAATGAACAGGATTTATTGCAGACAGGACGGAGAAAACGTCATCGAGGACATTATCTCATATATTGACAGATTCTATGCGCAGCCCCTGACTTTGGAAGAACTTGCATTGCAATTTGGCTACAATTCAGGCTATTTGGGACGACTTTTTACCAAGACCACAGGCTGTGGATTTACTTATTATCTTAATGAATGCAGGATCAAAAAGGCCAAGGAACTTCTGTCAGAAGGCAAATACAAGGTATACGAGGTGTCACAGCTGGTGGGCTACAGCGATGTGGACTATTTTGGCCGTAAATTCAGAAAACATGCGGGACTTACGCCTGCAGAATTCAAGAAATTGTGAGAAATTGTGAGAAATCGTTAGATTCGTTAGATACTATTCGTTAAACCTGTGTTTAGCGAATAGTAAAAATGTTGTGCTACACTCAGCCAAGTATTAAGTCAATTAAGTGCTGTCCATTTACATAACTTTTGCCAACTCCTTTACAAGAAGTTGGCCAATAGAGTAGAAAAGCACTCTCAGATGACATTTTTTATCTGAAGAGTGCTTATTTTTTTCATCTATATTGCCAACGATGGGAGAATTATCATTGTTTTTGCCAATGATGAGCGTATTTTATTCATGGATTTTGCCAACCATAGGCGTTTTTACAGCACTTTTGCCAATCATAGTCGATTTTTTTCATCCGGATCTGGAGCATAAACATCAACCTGGGAAGCTTGCCTTTTATGTTCTTCCTCAATTGCCGCATAATGTTTGACTGTGGTATTAACATCATTGTGACCAAGGACATCAGCTACCATATATATATCGCTTGTTTTGTTATAAAGCGCTGTGCCATAGGTCCTGCGGAGCTTATGAGGCGTGAGCTTTTGGGAAAGGCCGGTGTTCTTGCCATATTTCTCAATCATATGCTGGATGCTTCTTATAGACATACGTCTATGTTTTAGAGATATGAAAAGAGCCTGGTCTTCAGCGCCTTCTAATAGAGTGGTACGCTCGTTTTTTATATAATCCTTCAAGGTGTTCCTTATTACTTCATTTATATAAAGATGATCCTCATAACCACCTTTTCTTACAATCGTAATGGAATTCTCATTAAAATTGACATCTGCAAGATCTAGTCCGGCACACTCTGACACACGGATTCCGGTATTTAAAAGAAGAGTTACGATAGCCAAGTCTCTCTTTGCGGTGATCTCAGACATTACTCTTGAGTGATAGCTGGCAGAATTAACATTTTCTACAGAATCAATAAGCTTCTGTACCTGTTCTGAATCGAGCCTCCGAATATCTTTTTTCTCCGGATCTTTCTTTTTTACAACGGCTTTAATCGTTGGATCTGCATTAAGATAGTCGTATTTAACCAAATATTTGAAGTAATTCCTAACAGCAGCCATTTTTCTGGCAATTGCACGCTCATTAGCTGGCTTTATATTGCCTGTTTTGTCCGGTTTATGGCCTGAAGCAACATAATTTTGAAATTCATTGATATCCTGAGGTCTAAGATTTTCAATTACTTCAAAAGGAATGTTTCGCAGTTCAAGATTTCTACAGATAGGATTCTTTTCTTTCAAATATTTATAGAAAAACAGAATATCCTGAACATAGTTAAATGCAGTACTTGGCTGATATCTGAGAAGGCATTCATCTACAAATCCATGCACATGCTGAGGCAATAATGCCTTTATATTTTCTGTATCCTGTCTGCGTTTTTGCTTTAAGGAATTGTAATATGCCGAATTTTCGCCCATTTTGCGCCTCCTATAGATATCATAACACAAAAGAGGAATTTTGTGCAATGATATTTGGATATAAAGCAAGGCGGAACAGAATATAAATTCTTCTGCTCCGCCCGTGTTGTCGGTTTAAGCTAAATCTGTAAAATGTTTAAAGATAGCTGTGTAAAAAGTCAAAAGTTCGGCTTTTTACACTTTTTTATTTAAAAAATTAAAGCAGGAAATTGTAAAAAGCCGAACTTTTTAAGATAAATCTGTAAATTATATTTTCAGCCAAGTTGTATTCATTCCCATGATGTACTCATAATTAATCTCAGACGTGATCTTATTCAGAATAAGGATATTCGCCCGTTCCTCTTCATTAACTACATTCATGGGGTTAAAAGGTTCACCAAGGCTCCTGAATAGTATTCGGCTCTCATTATCATAAATCTGTATCATCACATCAATATAATCAAGGTCTTTAGTGTGGTTGACGCTGTATATGTACATCTCTTCGACTAGAAGCGCTGTTTTTTCAATAATTGTATGCTTTTGAACCTTATCTTTATAAAAATCTGCTATCTCCTTCGCTGGCAACATCGGGTTTGTTTTATTAACGGATAATGTCATATACATCTTCTCGTAGTCCGCAGCAACTTTGTCAACAGGTCTTTTGCCACATGTAAAAAGATATATGGCAACCAGTATGCAACAGACGCAGGATGTTAAGGGAAATGCCAGCCATACTCCATCGAGGCCAATCTGCCTCCCGAGAACCGTACCCAGAATAATTACACCAACAGAGCCCTCTGCCAAAGTGAGCGACATAGCATGATATGGTCGGCCGGTGGTATTAAGATAATCTCTTGCAATAATTGCCATTCCTTTAAACAACACGATAAATGAATATATCCTCAGGGCATGTATAGCCACTGCTCTTCCATCCTTAATACTATATAAGCTCACGAATGATCCAGGGAAAGCCAGGATCAGTATTAAAAGAATCACTCCCCACAGCTCTAATATGACAATAGATTTTCTCATTACATATCGCACCGACGCTTCATCTTCCGTGCTGTTAAGCATACTCACAAAATTTCGTACGTTTTCAGACACACCGTTAACTAAAACTGCATATATAGCCAAGAGCTGAAGACAGACAGAAAAAACCTTCATGGCTTCAGTACCACCCATCTGCGTTACAAGACGATTAAAGTACCAATAGTATACAAGTAGTCCCAGCTGTGATAACCCTGGTGGCAGTCCTCTGATGAAGATGTCTTTTATCGATGATGCATCTAACCCTTTAATTCGCGGAAATGTAAAATGATTTTTTTTCAGTATTATTAAAAGAGCTATGAGTGCCACCACATAGCCGCTTATTGTAGCCCACTGCGCTCCTGAAATGCCCATTTTAAAGATTTTTATATAGACCACATCCAGTAACACATTAACCAGATTTGCTGTCAGAACTATCTTGGAAGTAAGGCCGGGATAGCCCATTGAAGGCAAAAAAGATGCAAAGGTCATAACTATTATGGTTATAGGAATAAGTATCAGTGTCGGAATCAGATATAATCTGAAATCATCCATCAGTTCAATGCTGCATCCCAGAGCTGTGCCAAGCTTTCTGAAAAAAATGATTCCCAAAACAGATGCTGTAAGGCTGATTGCTATTGAAAGAATCATAGCTGCGCTATAAATACCGGCTGCCTTCTCACGTTCCATCCTGCCCATAAGTGTGGCATATAAAACTGCTCCTCCACATCCTACAAGCTTTACAGTAAATGATGTAAACTGGACAATCGGTCCGGCATAGTTTTCTATGGCGACAGCATTGGAATCAATAAGATTTGCGACAATTATAGTATCAACAAATTGTTGAATAGCCCCGCCAATTCCTACCAGAAGTGCTGGAAAGAGGTATTTTATGTAGTTTTTTATTATGACTTTATCTGTACGCGCAAACATTTTTCCTCATGTTATACCATATTACTCCAGCCAAGTATTTCTTCGTTCAGGTTCTCAATATGATACTGATCGTAAAACTCTAAGGTCCTTTGCCTTGCCTCAATCAGCATACCTTCGGTAAATACTCCTGGAATTCGAACAGATGCCAGACATATTTGCGCAGCATGAAC
Organism: Butyrivibrio sp. DSM 10294; assembly: GCF_028539135.1. Classification (NCBI taxonomy): domain Bacteria; kingdom Bacillati; phylum Bacillota; class Clostridia; order Lachnospirales; family Lachnospiraceae; genus Butyrivibrio; species Butyrivibrio sp. DSM 10294. Next base: position 18,114 of record NZ_JANSWL010000068.1, read on the forward strand.
TCCCCTAACTATCGATTTTATTCTGGAAAGAGCCGCTGTATCAGCCTTGGAATAATATTTTTCAAGAAATATGTCAAACAAAGTCTCTGCTTCAGTCTGAGTCATGTTGTTCCTTGTCTTATACTCCTCCTCAGAACTAAATGATGGAAGAAATACATAATGTGAGAACATGGCAAGAAGGTCAAAAACAGGATGGCCTTTCCCAGAAAAAGAAAGGTCGATAAACCGCAGCTCTTTATCTGTCATTATTGCATTTCCCGTATGACAATCGCAGTGCGCAAATGTTTCTGCAACAGGGATAATTTCAAAGATTGCGCGAATTTTCTTTGCTTCGCTCTCCGAACAGTAATCCTTGCTAAGCTTTCCGGAATAGTACATCGACAAATCCCTGACATCGGGTAAAACAGGATCAGTTATCCGAATCTTGTGTATTGCTTTTACCGATTCAGCAAATTCGGAAATCAGATCAATCCTTTTTTCCGGATTCTCACAGATCATCTGCTCAAGACAGATTCCCGACTCTTTATCCAGCAAAAATCCATATCTGTCATCGGAGCGGATAATTCCATAAGCATCCGCTACAGGAAGGCCGGACATGTACGCTGCATGAGTCTGAGTAAATTCCCTATAAACAAACTCAAATGTGACAAACGGTCTGAAGAGTTTTAATACTTTGTCTTTCCCCATATCAAATACTTCAGCAATCCTGCCCGCACTTATAATCGACATTACAGGATCGGAACGATCACTGAACTGATTCCAGTTCCCTTCCAGTGGTAGAAGTTTTAACTTGTCAACCTTACCTGTTGAGAGCATCGGAAATTCTTTAAGCCTAATATAATTTGTCGGAATCATATACTCAGGAAGAAGTTTAAGCAGCTTCTGCCTCATCGCAACCGGATTGACCATGACGTCATCGGTATAAAAAACTGTAATAGCTGAAATGTCTTTATATACAAAGCCTCTCACTATTATGTGCCCAAGATTACTTACTCTCGACACAGCACCAGCCACTTCATCCGGCTCAATACGATATCCGCCTATCTTGAACATCTCATCTATGCGTCCGCAAATGGTCAGAACTCCATCAGAATCCTTTTTACCAGCATCTTTTGTACGAAACACATAGTCTCTGGATGGTCCATTTCTATCAGGCGCATCGGTCAGATATCCCCTGACGTATCGATTTTTGAAGCATACTTCACCAATTGTTCCGCTTGGTACTTCTTTCCCTTCCTCATCCGCAACAAACACTTCAACCTCAGAATAAGACTTTCCTACTGGTGCAGGTGTCATAGGCTTCGTTAATTCATAAACTGAAAGAAGACACCCTGATTCCGTAGACGCATATGTGTTGTAGCATTTTGTTCCCGGAACAAAAAGCCCGTCAGCTGGTTCCGAGGAAAGAATACACATGTGCCATTGCTCCCGGAATGGCATATGTTTTCTTAAAATAGAGGGCGTCAAATACCCACAGGTTACACCTGCTCTTTGCAGATACTCGTAAAAAACATCATCGCTCTTCGCATACTCATATGGCATCACAGCCAGTGCACAGCCGTGTGCACATGAATAAGCATAGCAAATAGGCATCGCCACAAAGTTCATTGGGCTCATCACCAGAAATGTGTCTGTATCATACATGATTGCTTTGCCATCAATCATGACAGCCTGCCATGCGTTATCCAGAGAACCATATTCGTGTAGTACTCCTTTGGGATGGCCTGTTGTTCCGGATGTGTAAGCGATATAGCAAAGGCTATGACGATTCACTGGCTCATAGCCTTCAAGCGGTGAGAATTTCTGAATTTCCTTCATGCATTCTTCATCCACCAACAATCTGCAATTGGAATTTGCCCGTATATATTCCGTCCGCTGTGGATCATTGCCAGATTCAGTAAGAACAAATGCAGCTCCTGCACGCATTGTTCCAACCATGCAGGCATAAAGCATAAAACCTCGAGGCAGATTATAAAGGACAATATCTTCGGCACCTATTCCTTTTCCCTTAAGCCATGCATATATTTTCCCGGAAAATTCCCATAATTCCAAAAATGAAAATCGCTCCTCCGGATGAAATATTACCGCTGTTTTCTCCGGAGTTTCTTTGACATATTCCTCAAGCTTTTCCAAAGCAGTTAAAAAGTGCCTGTTCTTCATGCCGATAACCAACCTTCCTGACAACATTAAACTCCAAATTATTACAACATAACTAGACATATTTCATCTAGGAATCAATCTAATATCCATATCTACTCTACTAGGAACACCACTTATATTTCCTTCATTCGAGTATTGCCAATATTCAAAATGATAAGGTGTCTGTGGTAACAGTTCATAGTCAGCATACCAAATAGGATATTCAGCTAGTTCCGTTAAATCGAATTCAAATGCTTCCCACAGCATATTACTATATATCATGGGCTGATACCCGGCATCCTTAATCATGCTGCAAAATAGTTTTGTATTTCGCGTAAACTGATCCCCATCACATCATCCGTTCTAGCTACCGCATCCAATATACTTTCAGGATCATATACAACCGGCAATTCTATCTCATGATCTTTAATGATTCTCAAAATGAATTCTGCTTCTTCCTTTGCCTCTTCTTCTGATATCGCTTGTGAAAAGATGTAAACTCCTACATCAAGTCCGGCTGAATGTGCACCCGTTATATACTCTTCAAAACACTTATCCCTGTTTAGTTTTCCTTCTTTTCCATAGCCTCTATATGCAGCTCTTATGATAACAAAATCAACTCCACTTTCCTTAACTTTTTGCCAGTTAATTGCCCCATTGTGATAAGAAACATCTATTCCTATCTTATAATCATAATGATCATCATTTTCATATACGTTCTCCGCCAACACCGTCATTTGTAATTACTAATTTGTATTCTTTGTTATCACAACAGGCCAGATGGCAACAACGAAAAACCACATGATACTTCGCCCAATAAAATTCCCCCAGTGACCGCCTAAAGCCATCACTATCGTTGCTGGGGCAAAGAACTCCTTCCAGGCAAAAGCGATCAGGAAGCCAATAAATCCCAGAATGGGAAGATTTTTTGATCCTGAGGGAATTTCATAATGGATATAATGACGTTCGATGAAGCTTCCCGCCAGAAATCCGATAAACGCGCCACAGGCCTTAAAAGTGTCATTCATCATCTTATTAGGATCAACAAGGAGAACACCGTTCACATAATCCATAGGATAAGGCTTTACTGTGATATAGATAAGCGTAGCTATAACCACCAGTACGCCAATAATCGACAGAATATCCAGTTTTCTGTCATCACCATCTATTTTCCTCTGCCCGTAACCAACTACAAGGAGCATAATCAAAGTCACTGAAAAGCCAACTACCACATCCTGAGGGGTATGAACACCCAAAAAGTTTCGTGAAAAACCTGTAAGGGCAATCAGCACTCCGCATAGAACAGCAAGCCATCTCCGTCTTTTATGCTGCCAAGCTACAGTTGTTCCATAAACAGCCGTTGCCTCCGTCGTATGTCCGCTCGGGAAAGAATATCCTGTAGCAGCAACCTTCGAATCCCCTGCCGGTTCAATCAGATCCGAGCGAATCCAGGGCCTATAGGCACATACCGTCAGCTTTATAATTCCGTTAAGCAAATCACCAATACCAAGAGTCAAAATGAATCGATAGCCCCATTTCCTGTCCACACACCAGAAAATGACAAACGGCAAAAAAGGCATAAGATCCACTGCAACCTTTGAAAGCGCATTAAAAAATTCATCAAACATTCCGCCTGTCGCATTTCTAAGTTCTTGAAGCCATAACAAATACTGAATATCCATCGTTTCCCTCTCCAAATATCAGATATATTTTATTGTTTCTTGTTAGTTGAAGTATTATAGTCCAAAAGCTTTGTGCATACCGGAAATTTGAAGTATCTGTCTTGATAAGGTTCATCAGCCAATGTGAAGTGCCACCACTCGTTTTCGTAAGGCACAAAGCCGGAACGTACCATAATTTCCCTCAAAAGGACACGGTTTGCGCGCTGAGCATCAGTAAGAGCCGGATAATCATAATGGCTGATATCTCCGAAGAAATCGAAATATCCTCCCATATCCACATCACAGCTCTCGGACATGTCAAATAGAGTCAGATCCACAGTGCTTCCTCTGCTGTGGCCTGAGCGTTCTGCAATGAAGCCAAGGTCAAAGAGCTTTTCCTTAGGGATGTCCGGATAAAAGACCTTCTTCATTCGCTTATCTGGCACATCCTTTGCCCATTTTACGAAATGGTTCACGGCCTGTTGCGGCCTGTAGGCATCATAAATCTTAAGACGATATCCGCGACTGATGACATCATCACTGGCAACCTTAAGAGCCGAAGCTGCCTCTTTTGTCAAAAGAGCTGTAGGCTCATTATAGCCATCTATCCTATCCCCTATAAAATTGAACGTCGAAAAGTAGCGAATTTCCAGGATTACATCGGGAACCACATCTGTAACAGCCACAAACCCCGATGAATCCAGATTCTTAGTATCTTCCATATCATGCTCCCAGAATTGAACCAATGATTATACCAAGCCATGTACCTATCACATAACCGAAAGTCCCAACCAGCATACATGGGCCGACAAGCCTAGCCCAGCCTAGAGAAATAGCCATTCCTGCAGCGGTGGTGGGACCTCCGATATTAGCATTTGAAGCTAGTATGATATCTTCCAGGTCTATTCGAAGAAGCTTACCGAAGCCAAAGCAGAACAGCATGTTAAATACCATCAGGATGAAGCAGAACACCAACAGAAGCGGAGCATTCTGAATGATCATGATTATGGAGGCCGGCACACCAATGACGAAGTAGAACAGATAGATAAACCAGGTTCCAACTTCCTTGGCACCATGCATCTCTTTTGCCTTGTCCTCAAAGAGGGATGCGAATACCATTGATACATTGGTAATCCACACATACTGGCTTCCAAAGAAAGTGTTCAGCATCTTTAGAAATCCGTTGCTCTCAGGGATAATCCCGGCCAAGAATCCCGCAATAAGTTTGGAAACAGTAACAACTATTACTGCATATGCCAGAGATGCTGCTATGTCTTTTAATGAGATGTCGTGGCGTTCCCAGTAGCCTGCAGCAAGAGTTTCGCCAGCTTTGTCAGATCCAGCCCGTTCCACCTCATCTATGTGAGGGTGGCTATAATGTCTTTTGAAAAAAGCACTGGAAGCAATGCCAAGCAGTATCATCAGATAAACTGCCATGTTCAGGTTATCTGCTACTGTGGCGGCAGAGATAAGGTCTCCGCTGACGTGAAAGGCATCAGCAATGGCAGTAAAGTTAACGCCTCCACCGATATAAGATCCGGTCATCATGGCTGCAACGCCGGGAAGCCCTTTGACAAGTCCTGACAAAAGCAATGTCCCCACAAAGGCACCAACAAATGTTCCAGCTGCTCCAATGAGGAATATCAAAAGGAGCTTTCCAGTTTCACGCCATATCTTAATGACGTTGGCATCCAGAAGGAGCAGAGGTATCGCCATAGGAACAGCATACCCCCAAACGATATCATCAAATACGGGAGCACTGGTAGGGATGACTTTAAGGTTTGTCAGTAGAACTGCGATGGCCAGAGTGATTATGGCCCCGGTGAGCCTGGCAGCCCATTTGTATTTCTGTTCAAGATAGATAGCCAGAAAGCTTGATAAAAAAAGAATCGATAATAATGCCCAATTGTTATCAGATGTTATCAGAGTGTTCAAAAATACAATTCCTCCTCAAATGGTGTGCTGCTGCATTCCAATTACTTGTTAATGATTTATGGATTTATGCAGCTTTTTATGCACTAAAAGGTATTTATCACGATTCTTAAATTGTTATAAAAGCTCAAATACATTGCATAACCATCAATGTTTACATCTCTTTTTATTTTACTATATTTCGTCACTTGACAGTCTTAAATAAATATAAAAAGTGCGCAACAGCTGTGCTTTGCCGTTGTGCACTCTAAATAAGCTCTTTTTGAATTCTGAGGAATTCTAAAAGAGAAAACCTATATCTTTTCTATCAGCCTGTCAGGTCTTTTCCTCCAGGCAGTTAAGCTTAGCAATAAATGCATCTATTGATTCGTCACTTAAAGAATATCTGATGAAATCAAGATCCAGATCCTGTGTGGCTCTACGAACATTACAAGATACTTGGAACCATATTTATTTACACATTCGTTATATGTAAATAACATCCTTATCCTCCGCATTTCTATGTCTTTTGCGTATGTTTGGTTAAATATTGGCATAAATACCTATGTTAATCATCAGCGTAAAATAACAAAAATACGGCTTTTTACACTTTTTAACTTAAATAAATAAAGCTTGAAAATGTAAAAAGCCGTACTTTTAAAGAAAAATCTGTAAAAAGCCGCATGGATTAAAGCTAAAATTGTAAAAAACCGGGCACTGTAGTGTGTGCAATTTAATCATTATCCTGGTTATCATCAGTTCCATAAACGTCTACCTGGGATGCCTGTCTTTTATGTTCTTCTTCTATAGCAGCATAGTGTTTAACAGTTGTATTTACGTCTTTATGTCCCAGAAGTCATTGCTGATATCAAAAAAGGTCTTACCATCGGCGTAAGGAAAATAAAAATCCACAAGTCCATCCGATAATATTTCATAGTCTATCATGCAAACGATAATAATATCGGCATAATTATATCCTTGGCACTCATATTCAGCTCTTTACACTTTTATCTTTAAAAATTACGGCTTTTTACAAAAATAGCTTAAATGGTACGGCTTTTTACGATTTTTAGCTTTAATAATTTAACCTAAATGTAGAGTAATGTAAAATGTGAAAAAAAGAAAGCCCCTGTTTATGAACTTTCTCCGGATTGAACATTTTACAGGTTTAAGTTAATCTGACATTAAGCTAAATCTGTTGTCGGTTTAAGCTAAATCTGTAAAAAGATTAAAGATAGCAGTGTAAAAAGTCAAAAGTTCGGCTTTTTACACGTTTATCTTTAAAAGTTCGGCTTTTTACAAAAATAGCTTAAAACATTCGGCTTTTTACACGTTGTAGCTTTAATATTTAAAGCAAAATGGATTATATTGTAAAAAGATTAAAAAAAGAGAGCCCCTGTTTATGAGCTTTCTCCGGATTGAACATTTTACAGGTTTAAGTTAATCTGACACTTAAAAGTTTAGTTGCGTTTATCTAGACGGGAAAACCTTTATATTTAAACGGTAATATGTGTTACAATTATATATAGAATGATTCACTTGAAAGAGAGGGCCTTAATATGGCAGAAAGAAGCAACGAACAGAAAAACTTTTTTAAGAACCTGCACACGGATCAGTATAAATGGAATGATTTCTTTCTTATTCCGCTTATAGTGACAATTGTGATGATGTTTGTCGGGCAGACGGGATTTCTCGTAATCACTAATATTTTATTGAAACCGATTATCAACGATAACAATGTTGATTTTCTAACAATATTTCAACAATATTTAACCTTCCTGGGAATATGGATTATAGCTTTACTTTATTGCTATTTTACCAAAAAAAACAGACCAATAATTAATGCTTTAACACCTTTTTGCAAAGGAAATACAGTGAAATACCTGCTTTTAGGTCTTTTAATTGGTTTTGCTCAAAATGCATTTTGCATTATGGTGGCTTTGCTGCATAAAGATATCCATATTTATTTTGATTCATTAAATCTATTGCAGGTAATACCACTTTTTATAGTTGTATTTATTCAGTCCAGCGCAGAAGAATTACTTTGCAGGGGCTTTCTGTATCAGAGATTAAGAAGGGGATATAAAAATCCTGCTATAGCGGTTGTAGGAAATGCTCTGCTGTTTTCACTGCTGCATGCAGTTAATCCGGGAGTGTCTCCACTTGCTCTTCTTAGTATTTTTTTTGTTGGACTTCTCTATTCACTTATGGTTTATTATTGCGATTCAATATGGATGCCGATGGCAGCACACGCAGCCTGGAATTTCACCCAGAACATTATATTTGGACTTCCAAACAGTGGTAACGTATCGCCAGTTTCAATCTTTAAACTAGATGCATCTACAGCCATGGATAGTTTTGCATATAACGTAGGATTTGGTGTTGAAGCAACAATTGTAGCTATAGCACTTATAATATTAAGCAGCATTGCAGTTTATCTATGGGGAAGCAAAAATAATAAAAAGCCAACTGAAATCTGGAATTAAAAGCAATGCGCCGAACGAAAGTTCGGCGCATTATATTTATCACGATTTAATTCTCTTTACCCCATTTCCGGTTCCAGGTTTCCATAATTTCATCCCATGCCGATGGATGTAAAAGATATATCGCAATAATGATCTGTAAAACAGATAGAATCATATTGAGAACTATATCAGAGGTTTTTAAAGTGCCTTCCATTACTCCAGCTTCAGAAACCAGATCCAAATTCATAAAAGCATAAACATCATTTATTGTATGCATGAGCATTGAAGGAAGTAAACTTCCGCTCCTGATAAATAGTGCACAGAGCAAAAATCCTGCCGCACTGGTTGAAATAACCTGTAAAAGCGCCGCCAGAAGTGTAGCACCGGCAAAAAAATTGAAACCATGAACTGATCCAAATATCAAAGAAGTCACTATTGCTATCCATATTATATGTGACTTCTTTTTATTTTGCCTCATCAGATATGACACAGGAAGTCCTCTGAAAACGGTCTCTTCAACAGTTCCTGCAACACCTGCCATTAGTACAGAGTGAAGAGTCGGTGCTCCCAAATTAGTTTTTAGAATAAGCGAAGTAATAATATCAGGAAGCAGCACGATAACAAGGATAATTAAGCCTATAATTAACCATCTTTTAAGATCTTTTGTCTTTAGGGAACCCTCATACTCAGGATAAAACCACCTTTTATGAACAAGTAAAGTCAATAATGCTCCAAGTATCATTCCTATATACATGATTTCTTCTTTCGGAAGCGGAATCACATTTCCCAAAATTACCGCCACTATAACTGAGATAAAGTATGTAAAAAGGTACCCCCAGATAATAAGCAATATGGATCCAATAAACCAGTGTTCATTAAAAATTTTGTGATTAATGATCTTCTTTTGTCTTTCCATGCTTGAGACTCTCCTTACACATTGTTATATTATTTTAAATATCCTAACTTTTTACTGCACGTTTACTATCTTTGAAGTCATCTTTCTCTGATATACATCAGTTAAAACTCCGCCAATTATATAGTCACCATCCTCTATTGCTTTGAATTCAACCTTCGGACTGCCGCTAGCTGGTACAACAACAGGCCTTCCTTCTGTTGTAGAGCTTGTTAGCTCACCATCCTGTGTGTATCTGTCAAATACAAACTGCAGAGTGTCTCCGGCCTCCAGCTTTCCCATTCCCTTTGAATCAAGGATCGCTCCTACAGCTTCAGAGAAGCTGTTGTCATATCCGACAATAGTTCCTTCTGTCGGTAGATCGCCTTCATTCTGAACAGGATTCCACTCAATGTATAAAATAATATCTTCACCGGCAAGCTTTGCTTTTACTCTTCCATTATATACATAGCCCTCATCCGTCTTTTTTACAGGCTCTGCATCGTAGCTTACAAGCTCACCACCAATATAGACCCAATTTCCTGTGACACCAACCATTGGATGGCCCTTTGAATCATTTTTGCCAAAATGGCTTGATCCCAGATACTTCATTTCACCAGCATTTTCTACCTGATAAAGATTAGTCTTACAGTCAGCTATGATTTCCCAAATACTCTCATCTAGCTCCAGACTGTACCCTTCACCTTCTTTGCTCAAAGGAATATCCACAAGTGCCTCGCTGTTGTCATAATCTTCAAAGCCTTCTATATACCATTCTTCTTGTGTGTCATCCTGCATTTTTAGGACGAGATTATTTAACATTTCTGTAGTACTGGATGAAGATAAAAGGGTTTCCAGTAGAGCGTTGGAAACGTATTCCTCGCTTTCCATTGCCTTTTTCTTCTGAGCTGCCATGATACTGAATGCATCATCATAGAGCCTGTATTCATTCTCATTTCCTAAAGCCACAAGCTGCTTTCTGGTATCTGTGTAGGCAAACGTGAATTTATACGGGAATGCGAATGCTTCACCGTTTATGCCGTCTGCAGAATTCTTATTCCTATATAAGATACTGGCTCTGACTGAATCTATTACCTCATCAATATCTTCATCTGCAGCAATGGTATTGTCATAATCTGCTTCTTTAAGCTTAGACAAAAAGTCTATTAGGTCAATCTGAAGGTCACTGCTAAATGCATATGCATCATTAGCTGCTACTGCTACATCCGCAAAATCCTTTTTGCTGTTCTTTACTGCGTCATCTGTTTTAGCGAATAGGCCGCTAAGCTTAGCATATGCTGTTTTTGCCAGGGATGTATCTATTAATGAAAGTGTTGACCTTGTATCAGTTTTTCCATCTGCTACAGCAGTATTAAGCTGATCAAAACAAGAAATAATATCAGTAGCAAGGGATTCGGTTGGCATAGTAGGATCCTGAGCAAGCTTACCGAAAGGTGATACATAGTACCATCCGCAGCCTCCCTCAACTTCTTCAGATGCAAGATAATAATCCGTATAAGGCTCAAGTGCAGCTGCAATTTCGATGTCCTGCATCAGGCAGGCATCAAACCCAATAAGGTCAAATTTGATACCACTATTGTCTATTGCGCTGATTAGCTCGCTGACCGGCATCGTGCCGTTACCTTCTTGTCTCTTATTCAGATCATCCTGACCATACCCCATGAATACTCCGCCGCCATGATCCCAGAATAACAGCATATATCTGTCAGCCGGGTACTTCTCTTTTGCCCAGGTAAGAAAATCTGAAAGAGCTTCTTCCCGGCTCATACATGTATCATCAGGCACGTCCTCTAACATGGTGAGATTGCCACCTTTTATTTCATATCTGGCCACGGTTTCATTTTTTATTCCTTTTGTAAACCATCTGCCGCAGCCGCCTGCCTGCATGACAAATGTGACTCCATCTCCCTGCTTTGTTGCTTCTTTTATCTGCCTTAAATTAAGGGAAGCAAGTCCCGCCTTGTCCTCAAGGTTGGATCCTATTACATAAGTAAGAACCACTACATTTTGAGCGTCTGAATAGTCTGTGTAAAAATGTTCTCTACTTGGATCAAACTCTTTAATCCTTGCAGAACCAAGGTAATCCTCTCTTTTTATTACATCTGAGTTTCCTTCAATGCCACTAAGGGCGCTGCTAATTTCATCAAGTTGCTTATAAATCAAAAGAGAAGGCGGTGTAGTACTCACAGACTGTTTACCAACTATAAAACCGAAGATTCCAATCTCAAGAACAGACACAACTACAAGTCCGGCTTTAAGAAGGAATCCTACTACTTTTCCATGCTGCTTTACAGGTCCAAGGTCAGGACGCGCGAAAGTGGCCTTTCCAAGCCCTAAAACAGAAAGAAAGACTACCGGGAAAAGAACCAGTAAAAGCGTGAAAAATTTCTTTTTGCCAAATGCCTTTGAGAGCCTGAAATAAAAACGTATTAAGAATAACTCATAAACTATTGCTGCGATATTGGTAAACATCCAGCCCTTGCTCTCCTTAGGCCCTAAGTAAATGGCTCCGAGCATAAGAATCGCCGCTATTGCAAAGGATCTGTAGAAGGTTCGCATTCTCTTAAACAGAACAGTTGAAAGCTCCCGCTCTGCAAGAAATGGCACCACAGCTGTCCATCTCCTTAAGTCTGTCTTTTTAAGCACCAGAAAATACCCAATGGACATTAGTATCCATCCAATGATTAAAATAGGAATGTTTGAAAATAAAGCAATGATCAGCCACATGTTATTTCTCCTTTACTATTCATTCTTACAATAGTTTTATCCCATTTTTCTCTAGCATTTCCCGGATTTCCTTGTTTAAGGAGCGTTCAACCTTATGGATATCAGATTCATCACACTCCGAAATGATAGAAACTGTGACCACATCGCCGCTAAGGCCTATGATTCCTTTATAGATCGGCCCCGAGATAATCTCAGGAATGTTTGCTCCTATTGTCGGAAGCTCTTTTATAAGCAGCTCCTCAGTCGCCGGAAAAGAGGCCCCGCCGGAAAATCTAAGTTCAAGGGGATACCAGGAATTCATTCGTGTCATATTTACGACATTGCTGACATTACTGTTTCCGATGATGAGGATATTGCCTCCGCGTCCCTCCAATTTCGTGGTTCGCACGCCAACCTCCAGAACCTTTCCTCTAAAGCCGCCTACTTCGATAATATCGCCCACCTGGTATTCGCCCTCAAATACCATGGATAAACCGGCAAGAATATCTTTTATCAGCTCCTGTGCCCCAAGTGAAACCGCAAAGGTGATAAGACCCAGGGAAGCAAGCAGTGTTCTTGGATCAAACCCGAGGTTAAGCATCATCATGTATATGAAAAGAATAATACTCGCATACTTTACAAGACTTAACAGGAGCCTTCCTATTGTTTCTCCCTTAGTCCCCATAAGATTGATACTCAAAGTAATGATAAAATTTAGAACTGTAGCAACTGCAAATATCTCGCAGGCCATAATAAAGATATTAGTAAAAGAAAACAGATTCCATCCCTTAGACCAGGTCCCATGCAGTACATAGGTAATCATGGGACTAAATACCTCGGCGTAATCTGACCCCAAAACAATCGTCAAAGCAGCGATGCTGATAACAAGAGCTATATTAAGGACCCTCTTGGCCTCATGTATGGGAGCAAGGGCTCCATAGTCAGAAGTATATGTTTTCCATCTTTTTGAAGGGTCGATTGAGATTTTTTCTCTTCCGTCTTTATCCCTTAGCGTATTGACAGCCTTAAGCTGGTCTCCTATATTTGACCAGATCTCAAAAAACTTTTCATAACCATACATCATGTAAACAACAAGAATCATGATCAAAATGAAGTAGATAGCAACCACAGAAAGCACATATCCTATTATGTTTTTCCAGATTTCCGCCCCTTCAGATGCATAATAGTAAAGAATACCATCAATTTCCTCGCATTTTCCATAGTACTGTCTTCCATTAAAACTAAAACAATCCTTATATCCGCCGGTAAGCACTTTTTCTTCAAGTCCCAGAGCAGTGGCATTTTTCCCAACAAGTGAATCATCACTGGCGGCAATAATCTCCCTGGTCTCAGGATCTACGGCAAAGGCCTCCATGCCATCATAAACCAGTTCGGACATGATGGTTCCCACATCCTTTTCAGCTCCTGCATAAATCACCCCACTGGGTACGGACATAAGCAGTGCCTTATAGTGCCCTGTATATTCAGGTTTCCCCATCCTGACACCAACAAGTACAGAAGTCCGCCCGGTTAACTCGTCTGTATCCAGATCATGCAGAATAGACGGTACACCATTTAACAGTCTCCTGAATTCATATGTGGAAGCTGAGGCATCTGTCTCAAGACTAAGTCCCACGAAACCGGCATTAGATACGTACTCATCACCATTTTCATCGAAAAGTATTATGTAATCCGCTCCAATCTCATCACATCTGTTCTGTAAATAACTCGAACCAGCTCTGCCGGGGTTAGCTGTGATATCCTTTGCAATTTCTGTCGCATAGTTTGTATATTTTTCTTTATTAAGAGCAATTGCGGACTCTTCCTGATCCTTGTTATCCTTAATCCGCTGAGCTAGTACAGAAAAAGAATTGTCCACCTGCTGATAAACTGTAAAAAGTCGTGAAAGAGCTATGAACAGGAGTGCAAATATTAAAATGATAATTCCTCCGATTGAAATACCGTTCCCAATACGCCTGATTATCTTTTTTCTGCCAAGCATTTCTCTTTGTTCGTTATTCAGCGAATGGTCAAACACCAGCTTAATGGTGGCATAAATCCATACAAACAGCACGATTGCAATGATCAAAAAAACAAGAGAAATGATCAGCATCTGCTCGATCATGATCAAACTTGTTTTCAGAACCGGAATTATATAGGCAAATATCATTCCCTCTCTCAAAGAGGAATCTGTTCTTTTTTGCAAAAAGATAAAATAAGGGATCCCATCTATAACTATCCCTTTCGCCTCGCGCATAAGCATATCAGCCGTCACTTCATCGGCCTCATGTACATTCGCAGTCATTTCTTCTTTGATACCATATTCCTCTGCTGTCTCATAGCCAGGCAAATCCTGCGAGGAATAGAGGACCATGTGTTGGCCTGCCCCGTTATCAGAAGCAGAAAAAATGAGAAGCTTTGTGTTATATACTGTCTCAATGCCATTAAGCTCAGCCTTCAGGGCGTAGTTTTCCTTTAAGTCCCCCGTAGCCATAAGCTCATGAACTATAATGTCGTCCAACACTCTCATTCCCATGGTTCGGGATTCCATTTCGTACCTGCTTGCCACGTTATCTACACGCCATGTCAAAAAACCGCCAAAAGCGAGAGTCAAAACGATGATCAGAGCAATACCAATTCTCTTTTTACGTTTTAGTGCATTTAGAGTTTTCTCTTTTTCCAGGCTCACAAATATTCCCTCTCGTTTACAAAAGTATTAAGCATCCGGTCTACTGTATGAGGATAAAGGATGTTCTCTGGAATGCATTAAATATCCTCATTATGGCTGAATAAATTAGTCCGATACTGTAGATCATGATCGCAGTATTGGAATTTCTTATAAATATCAGACACGCAGCGGCAAGTGCGAGGTTTACAAGTCCATGTCCAAATTTCATCTTCCATGGTCCTTCAACTGAATTTTTGGCCTCCATAGCCCGAAGTATCTCAACGACACCGGAAAAAGCATGAATACCTATCAGGTACAAAAGAATGTATATCTTTGGAACACTTGCCAGAGCCCCTGTAAGAATGGCATAATCAAAGATTATAGCTCCCTGGATCAGGATCATCTTGCCACCGATCATATGTCTGGCCATCCTGAAATAGAAGATTATGTCCCTGATGCCTGCTATAGCCAGACCAAGGGCAAGAATGGCAACAATAAGTGTATACACATCCTCTGACGGATAAACTATGAAAATAATTGCAACGATCAGCATGACAAGCCCGATCAAAACTCCACGTATTCTCTGAAAACCACTCATGTTAAACCCTCTTCTTTATTTTCTTACAACGCCGGCAAGTTTGTTGTTAGATTTCTGTATAGCATCAATTACCATGCCTTTGTGTGCAATTGCACCCCTTGTAAATCTTCCGATAAAAGTATCATCCTTGTTTGAGCTTCCGGCGTACTCAGCAAAATATTTATCTATAACATGATCCTCTATCTTTTGTCCGGATAAATCCTCGCCAAAAGCCTTCCAGTCATCACAGGCCAAAAGCTGCCTTTTTTCAATGATCTCTTTTATCCTGTCAAGATGAGCCTCTACAGCCTTCATGTCATAAGTATCCTTTTCAAAGGTTGTAATATCACCTCTTATAAACTTCATGGCGTAGATCATCTGAGTAAAAGCCTTCAGATAGTCACTTGGATTATCCTTTATAAGCTCCTCATACTCTGCCCACATAGGAAGATATTTATATCTAACAAAGCTATAATCCGGAAGATGTCCTGCTCTTCCGTGACCAAGGTTCATAATAGAGTTTTCGCTGGTCTGATATAAACTGTTTGTATAAACACTGTTCTCAAGGTCATCAGGCGTTGATCTCTTATGAACAAAGGTTATCTGTTTTTCTCTGTAACCATCTCCATCCGGAAACAGCTCATAGAAATAGTAATTTGTATTGTTGATTACAAGCGAAGGAGTTCCAGCAAAATTAGCATGAGCCCAGGTATCAGCAAGTACATGCATCGCAATTCCAACAGATTCCAGGGGCTTATCCTTTGCAAGCTCTACGGTCTTTACCACAAGGTCTCCATTGGGTCCGCATATAAGTCTGTATTTATCCAGATACTGCTTTGAGCACCCTTTCTTTTGAGCATAAAGGTCCCTGGGCAAGAAATGGAAAGCTGACCATATCCTTGTGATATCCTGAAGTCCCACAGGATCAGTCCTGGCATCCATAAGTTCCAGCTGCATCTGAGTCGTTGCAGCGTTTGAGGGGCCTTTTATCTTCGCAAGCAGAGTCCTTGTACAAAGATCCACAAATTGGGCGCTATAGGCTACTTTTTGGCTCTCTTCATGGTCATACCCAGCCAGAAAAGCTGCACAGTACGTTGCATAGTAATGAAAATCTTCCTGCATAATTTATTCACTCCTGAGTCTGCGCACTTCTTAGCGCCTTTATTTTTCTTGTTGATACGACAACAGTTCCCAATATATAAATAGAAGTCAGATCTATGATAAGTGAGGCCACAGTTGTTTCGATTTCCTCTAAATTGCCTAATTTTTCTATATAATCAGGCAGGCTAAGTACTGATAATACCAAAAGGATTATGGCCCACGCATAATATCCCTTTTTGTAGGGCAGCCTTTTGGCAGCTCTTGAAGCATTGAAGCCTATGTAAGCATGCAGCCAAAAAATCAAGCCTATGCCTAAAAGGACAATAGCAATAAACACAATAAAAAATAACAGTGCATACCCCTTTTCCCCTTCTTCAAACTGCTCTAAATAGTCGCCTATAACGTCTTTTACTTTTGTCAGAAACTGCATCGCAGCCTTAAAAACATCCCAGGCACTTAAGATTACAACCCCTATCCCACAGACATTAAGGTTATCCTCGTGCTTTCTTAACGCACAACCATCACTGCTCATTGCCTTTCCCTTTCTTATCACATTGCTTATCTTTACAGAAGATTTACCATATTTTATCGGCTATTTCCCTTTTTACCTTTTAATTTTATCAGTTTACCGCACACTAACATTATTATTATTCCGTTAACTTTCCATTAATACTTTCTTAAAAAAATGACAGCGCCGTTATAACTTGAAAGCGGGCTGTACCTGAACTATTATTATTCTATCAAAGCAGTATATATGGAGGCTCATATGGAACAGAAACTGTTTCTGGAATTACGTCCGTTATATGTAACAAGCAAAGAAAGACCCAATGAAATCAGAATACGGATTCGTATGCGAGACCTGATCGATCCGGACATACTCCGCCATGCCGTAGATACCACCATGCAAAGATACCCTTATTTTTGCGTCGAATTGCAAAAAAGGGATAACCAGTACATATTCGCAGAAAACCATCGGCCTGTTGTAATCACCCACTCGCTTCACGGCGTGGCTTTGAATTCCGAGGATTCCAATTATCACATGATCGCGTTTTGCTGGCAGGATAACTGGATCATTCTGGATGTGTTTCACGGCATGACAGATGGGACAGGCGCGTATGAGATAGTGCGTACGCTCCTCTATTACTATTGCTCTAAGCGGTATGACGTCAGACTGAAGGAAAATGGCATCCGCCTGGTTGGTGATGAAATTCCTAAGGCGGAGTGGATCGACCCCGTGGCGAACAGGACCGATCTTCCGACCCCCAGACGCAACGAAGAGATGTCAGACGCGCTGAACCTTATCGCATCTGCAGGACTGGAGGAGGATCACCGGAGTACTGTTTACAGCATCGCCATATCTGAATCCGAGTTCATGAAATTCAATCTGGACAACGATGGCAGCCCCGGAACCATGGTCTCTCTGCTGCTCAGCCGGGCCATTGCGAAGCTGTTCCCGGATGCGAATGACATCATCCGTATCACACTGTGCGTGAATCAAAGAAAGGCACTTCACGCACCTACAGCACATCAAAGTCTGGTCGGCGGCATTATGCTGGAATACAAGGATAAAATGCGCGACTGGCCTCTTGACCAGCAGGCCACCGCTTACAGAGGTATGGTCTTAGCACAGAATCAGGAGGAAAATGTTCTGATGGGAGTAGCCTCCATCAAAGGAATCAATGGCCTTATTCTCTCCAAAGAAAACGACCAGGAGCGCCTTGGCGTGACGAGCTATATCAGTGCTCTGGCGGCCAGGGTCATAACTGCCACAGTGAGTTATGTTGGCAAGGCCAACTATCATGAAGCCGAGCAGTATATCCGTGATTTCCGGGCTTGGACCTCCTCTGCTGCTGATGGCTTAACTGTAGAAATATCCGCGGTGAATGGACGTTTCACCCTTGATTTTCTCCAGACATTTTCAAGCCCTGTTTTTGTGAATGCCTTTCTGAAGGAGCTGGAGGAAAATGGGATTGTGTACGACCTGCAGGATGTGAATGAATTGGAGCTTCCAAACATCAAACTTCCCTGGACAGAATAACAAATATTCAAATATTGTATTCATCTCCCAAGAGACTTAAGATATCCTGCTCAGGGGTATAATGGGTATCGTTTGTTGAAGATGCCGTCACCACCTGTAGAGTATGCAATAAAAAGCCGGGAATCATTCCATCATTTGTGATAGCCTGACAGCTTGAAATTTAGATTCTCTATATTAGTTTAAGTATTTCCATGATCCCCTGATTGTAAGGATTTGCTTCCAGCAGCTCCTTGGGAACAATTGCCTTCCCCTTAGCTCCGTTTTTATAAAATCTAAGAATATCTAAGATCAAAGTTTCAGGATCCCTGTTCAAAATATCCTTTATCTCCGGAGTAATATCTGATTCATTAGTCGGGGGAAGAAACAAGGACTTTTCCGTGTGCAGTAAATCCGGATATTCTTCTTCCAAACGCATAAGGATATCAAAATCACTTTTGGATACTTCCGGATCGTCATGAACAAGATAAACACAGCCTGTCTCTGTTTCAAGATCAACTGTCTCCGGAATTATATCCGTCTTTCCGGCATTTTCCACCCACCCGGAATAATAGCTTCTCATGTTGAGCAGGATTGGAATAATACCTGATGCCTTAATTGATCTTTCTCCTGCAGAATAAAAATCCTTGACATATCCTTTCCGAAAAGGCCGATACGGTCTCCTGGAAAATTCCTTGTGAAACTCAGCATCCAGCAAGCAATCCAGTACTATATCGGTTTCATGATACCCGAAAATCCTGTCAAGAAATCCTCTGGGAGCACTCCCTCCCATCACCCGACAATTCGCTTCAATCAGCACCGGACCTTTATCATCTATCATATATTCGCCATGTACAGGTCCATCCTTTATTCCCAGAGCCTTAACCGCCTGAAATGCGTATTCGACAAGTTCCTTCTCCTTTTCGTCAGGCTCATCGATTACTTCAAGGCCTCTGTATACGATAGCTCCTGTAGGCAATCTTTTTTTATGATACCGAAAGATGGATGTCAATGCAGGAATACCGTTTCTGCTGATGGAATTTACTATGTACTCCTCACCAAAGATACGCTCCTGCACCATGAGCCGGTTTTCGGCTTCACCGAACATATTGTTATGTGCCGCCCTCTCCTGTTCAAATGCGTCAAGCAGTTCCTTCTTTCCATGGACAAGATGTACTCCCACAGATGCACAACCATGAACGTGCTTCAGCACAACATCGTCGGTTCCTGTTGTTTTCAGAAACGAAAGACAATCTTCACAGGACGAAACCTCTTCTCCCCGGATATATCTCAATCCTGCTTCTTTTAGAGTTTTATGCATAACGCTTTTCTCTGTCATATTCGGAATATTGGAAAATGAATTACCCACCATTCCAAGATCTTCCGCAAGCCGGGTGCCTACTATAACACCTTCCTCCCCGCCAGCGATTACAAGATGCGGATCAAGAGCACGCACTTTGCGCAAAGTAGCCTCATAATCTACATCCTCCTTGATTATCTGAATAGGATAATCAATCCTGGAATACTTGATCCGTCGTTCTGCATCCATCATGTCTCTTGCATATCCTTCAGGAATATATGATTCAAGTATAACCGGTTCATATCCTCTTTCCCTAATGTCCTCAAGAAAATTGAATGCGGTGGACATGGGCTCTGCGACAACAATTCTACCTTTCATGCATTTACTCCTATCGTAAGTTTGGTTGAATTCAGTCCGAATACATACTCATGCCGGATCTCAAAAAGTCCCGTCAGAATCAATTCATTCGGAGATAACTCTCTATTCTCTTCCGCTATGGGGTAAAAGGGCTTCCCGGGACTTCTGCAGGTAAGTATGTACTCTCTTTCGTTGGAACTGATGAGAAAATCCACAGCCGTACCAACGCCGCAGTGATCAATGATATATATTCCCATCTCTTCCGCGGCAAGGCATAGTTTATTTGATATATCTGCACCTGGCGCCATATCAGAGAGGCTATTTCCGATATATGCCCCAACCCCTGCCACATCATCCAGAGAATTAACCGAATAACTGCACAGCGACTTCATGGGATACTCTTCATCCAGAAGCAAAATCGGCGAATATCTTCCCGAGGACCTTTTTACAATACTCTGGTTTATTCCCGCTATCAGGCAAAGGATAAGAAGCATGCTCACCGGAAATGCAGCGACAAGTCCATATCCACCAAATAAAAGATATAATGCGCCTCCGACTAAAGGAATAGAAACAACCTTATCAAGGATACCAAGCAGCATTGCATACATACTTCTGTCCAATGTATTGTAAATATCTCTGAGAACCAGAATTATACTGCGAAGAGGATAATACAAAACATATATCGGCATAAGGCTTTTGATCAATGCAAGAGCCCCGCTATCATTGATGTTAAACAGAGCAGCTACCTGCTGCGGGAAAATAACAAAAGCTGCTGATAACAAAGTACAAGCGGCTACAATCATCAAAGTAACTCGCTTGCTCAGACTCCGGATTCCGAAATAATCTCCTTCTCCCTTCAGCATTGCAGCAAAGGAGGCATTGTTGTCAACGATGCCGGTCAAAGCTATGGAAATAAAGGAATCCAACTGAGCAAACAGAGACATCGCCAATACACCGTTCATTCCAAATGCCAGATTCATGAAATGATTACAGAAAACCGTTGTCACTGCATAACCTGCCTGAACGCTGCCAGAAGGCATGCCTTTTTTCACAATTTCCTTTCCGTTCGTCCATATATCCTTACACCTGCAGAAGTTCAAGGACAATTTCCTGAAACGCCAGATAAGCAGGGTCACGGCAAATACGACGATATATGATACCGTTGTAGCTGTCGCTGCACCTACACATCCCATTCCTACGGCTTTGATGAAAAATACATCCAGGACGATATTCAAAGCATTTACCGCAACGACCAGGCCCATAGAAAGAAACGGATTTCCGATGACAGGAAGGAAATAGCTGAAATGCATAAGAAGGACACCGGCCGGAACAAACAGACTCAACCTCAAGATATATGCATCAAACTCCGTCCTTAATTCATCGGGACAACCGAACAGATTTCCCAGCATAGGACTAAATACAATAAAAAACGCAAACAGAAGCATTCCCATAAAAAGTGCTAATGACGAGGATATGGTAAAGTAATTCTCAGCGCCTGCCTTGTCCTTTTTTCCAAGCGACTCCGCAAATAAAAGTGAACCGCCAATCCCTGTGATGGTGTAAAGCATCGAAACCATTAAAGCAACCGGTGCACCAAGATTGACGATTGCAAAAGCATCCGAGCTTAGCAGATGCGAAACAACCATACTATCTGCAAATTCACTCAGCGATATTCCTATAGCAGACAGCATCGCCGGAATCATAAATCGGATATATACTTTATTTACGACAGTTTCTGTTCTCTGAAACTTTTTACTTGTCATTTTCATTTGTCAGCCTTTTCTGTAATATGGACTCCAACTGCCCCATATGCTATTCATAATAAAACATCGTCATATTCGGAGTTGTGGCGGTGGTATCTTCCGTTGTTTCATATGTGTAGAGGCCACTTGATATGCCATATACAGTTAAAGACTCGCCCTCCTGAATATGTCGTTCATCGTCCGAACGTCTTAAATATGAGATATAAACCTGCCTTTTTGAGCACCAGGAAGTACCCAATGGACATGAGTATCCAACCTATCAGTAGAAGGGGGATATTTGAGAATAAAGCAATTATTAACCACATATGTTTTTCTCCATTGCTGTAAATAATACGTACACATTAATTATCCGATAAAAAAGTAATATTTTGACGTTTAATAGAAAAATTTTATTTTTTTTTAATACGTATACCTATTTGGGGAAACATATCTATGGACTCAGATTGCATCATATGTCCCCTGCCAACAATTAAAAAAATAAAGCACCGGGGATATACGATACCTGTGGTGGATGATCTGGATGAAGTATTTGAAACAATCTCACAGAATCCCGAAAGGCAGTTCCTTGTTGAGCAAGAGCTCTGGCACAGTGAAGGCGTCAGAAAGATCAAGGTAAAGAATTACCTGGTCTATTTCTGGATCGATGTAGAGAACGCTGCAGTACAGGTGATCGGTGTATGTTATGCAAAACGCGATCAAAAAAAGTTTCTAAAAGGTATAGATACAGAATGATGAAAAGCAGCCATTACGGCTGCTTTTCAAAATATCACTCTTCTTTGTAAATGTAAATCTGTCCACCCTTTTCTTCGGTGAGATATGTTGGAACCTGGAATAGTTCAAGTTCATCCTTCATTCCGACTCCGTTTCTATTCCATTTCAATTCATAGGACAAATTCCTGAAAAACGCGAAATAACAGAATTTGAAATGATCTTCCAATATGTGCATGGCGGCTGCTAATCCATATTTACGAATAAAGGATGGTGACAGGAGGTTCTGAGCGCAGTACCTTTTTTCCAGAGCATATTTATTATCCTCAACATTGAAGTCATCAAAGCTTCTCATGGACAAAAATCCATGAAGGTGTTTGCAGCCAATATAATCCCACAGGAACATAACTTTGGCATCCTTACTGCTGGCCTTTAGTATCTTACCTCCCATTATCAAAAACCCCTCGGATCTTCTTACTTCATCAAGCGTCATCCCTTCAATAAATCTTCTGGCAATGGTGTAAAGTATCAGGTTTTCTAATACTCTGTAATGATCAAACCGATACCTGACATTGTACTCAATGTCATCAGTTTTTATCCCATAAAGATCACACTCATTTATCAGATTGCTCCAGGATTGTAAGTCAACGGACTGTCTGTCATAGATGGCTACAAAAGGCTTTCGTCGGGCATCCTCAATAAAAAATCTTCCTCCGGATATGTCTGAATTAATAAATGGTGACGAAGAAGATGCTGCTACCAAGCTCTCATATTCATCATAAATCTTGATGCTGCCCATCTCCTCATATAAATTCGACGACATTTTCCAGTGTGTTGGAAGCTGGCCTGCTTCTAGACTTTTTTCATTAGTAAGTTCATATCCAACAGACATGGTGACGATACGCTCTAGATACACCCCATCTTTAAAATCATAATTAAAACGCTCATCTTCTCCCCATATATATGTTTGGCGATAGTCCATGATCAGTTTTTCTTCACGATGGAACGGACATTTGCTTATTCCTGACAATTGATGCAGATATGAGTGATAGCCTGATTTCATACATTCCGGGCAATAAAAGAATTTCCGTGTAATAAGCCTTGGCGCATATTTCATAAGTTTTGATAATGGAGCCATATCTGCGTGATAATCCTCTGGCAGAAGCATCTTGTTTATATTGTCTCTCCAGTTATCTTTAATAGTATATCTGGAATAGATGACAAACTCACCATCTGGCTGGAAATCCTGCTTTCTGGATGTAAGTGGCCCAATGTCCAGAAGATTCAGAGCTTCTTTGTAGCTGCATTGGCCATTTACTATCTTGAAATTTCTCATAACTGACCACAGGGATTCATGAGGCCTTACCCATTCTTTCTTCCACATGTATTTAGGCTTACCTGCCGGATCCGGAATATCTTTTATCATGGTCATATTACTCATCTGAACTTATCCTCCCATATCCTGTGACTTCTATCGCAAGTGCGATATCCTTCTTTCTAAGGAAATACTGTGGCCCTATACCGCCTGTGCCGTATGAAATGAGACATTGCAGGAACGACTGCATGAAATACTGCATAGGTATGTCCTCAACGCTGATAGAATATTTGATCTTCACCTCATTGAATGCATCCCAGTAGTCTCCAGCTATACTAAGGAATGTTGCCTTTTTGTCAGCATATGCGTATGGGAAGAAGAATTCCGCAAGCCCTACGTTGCTGTCAATAGGGAGTGCTTCGTGGATCTTGATCTTATCCAGTTCCGCAAGGCAGTATGACAGCTCTTCGCAATTTCTTATTCCGCAGAACTTATACTCGTTGAGGAAGAACCGCTCTACTATCTGGTTCTTTTTCTGAAGTATGAAAGCATTCTTTGTGCTGAGCATCTCCTGAGGAGTGCCAACAAAGAAGATCGACAGCTGTACCTGGTGCTGAAGACGCAGGGTGTTGTATATATCCATCAGCCAGTAATACTCATCACCATCCAGCTTATATGCCTCATCAATTATAAGGACCGCCTTAAAGAACGGCGTTTCTGCAGCCTTTATGGCAATGTAATTGATGACCTTTATCTTCAGTTCCAGTGCTGTTATGCGGTTATACTTTCCGATATCTATCCCAAGAACATTGAGTATACCGGCATAGAATGCTTTATCAGTGGCCTTGGTGCCATGTTCTGTAAGCGACCATACGATTATTGGGAATTCCTTGCCGTATCTTACGTGGAGTGCGTCCACAATATATGCAATGGCTGATGTCTTGCCTATTCGTGACCTGCCATATATCATTGCTCCGCACACACCGGATAATAGCCATCCGTTTATCTTGTACAAAAGCTCAAAGATACTGTTTGTTGCTATATGGAAGCTTGCAGACTGCATGTAGGAAATCGTTGCCGCAGCTGTGATGGCCTGCTGGTCTTCGTAGATACTCTCGGTTATCATAGGGACCTCCTTTCCTTATTGCTCAGCATATGTATCCAGGTCTCTTCTGACGTCATGTCCTGTACTTTTGGATCGAGAGCCCTGTCTTTTTCCCGGGCCTTTGGATCAATCGGTATAAGCTCTGCCTTCTTTTTTCTGCCTGGACCTTTCTTTTTGGCATCCTGCTCCCGCTGCATTATATCCACTCTCGTTCTGGCTTTTTTGCTCTTTGCCGCCCTCTTTTTAAGGCTCTGTTCCAGATCAGTCAGCGGGGTTTCAAAGTCCGAATGTTCTTTCTTATTTGCGTTTGCGTACTTTATGGCCAGCTTTCTGGTGACGATCGAGTGTTTCTTATGCCCATACTCTCCTACGGCCCGTATCTTTTCGATATAATCACAATCTTCGCTGTATGCCTCAATGCTGGATATATCATCGGGATCGATCCTAAGAAAGAGCTTCTTTCCCAGAAACTCATAGTTCACAGATAAAATATCCCCGCGGTATCTGGCACCAAGATAGTTTATATGTGGCCTCTTTCCACTCTTTATGCTGCCGCGTACAGTAACCTCTTTGTCAAAAAAGAGCATCCTGTCAGCTTCCTTCTTTTCCATGTCCGAAGCTATATGGGGCAGCATCCCCTGTTCCAGACGCTCTCCCATTACCTCCAGCGGAGTCCTGTTGAGGAGCGCACTATGAGGAGTATTGTTATACTCACAGATGAGGTACTCCATGATCTGGCATACTTCATCAAATGTGATGCCATATTTTATTGCCTGCTTCCTGGCATCTTTAGCCTTGATATCCCTGCTGTTACTGCCGGTTGTCCCGGGAAGTGTATGAAACCCCTTTATTTCTATGGTCTTAAAGAATCTCTCGACAATACCCCGGGTCTCAGGCGTTGAAACTGCTCCATAGTTTAATGTAATGCCCAGCTTTTCAGTAAATGTATCCATTACATGATCAGTCAGGTGGGACTTCGCATTATCAAGCATGATCTCATCAAACATGGCATACTCAAGCTCCGGATATCTTGATGATGGGAATCCGTCCATATCCTTATTTTCAAGATCTTTAAGGGTATAATTCATCTTCCTGTGAGGGAGGATAGTATTTTTTACAGCTTTACAGATGTCGTGCTGGTTATAGTTTATCTCCTGGCTCATGTGATAGCCGACGATACATCTGGTCGCCACGTCTATAACAGGCAGAAACCAGCATCTTTCACACACATCATTTACTTCTGTTCCATCGTCCAGCTCTATCTGGGTAATATATAAAAGATCGATCTTATGCCCGTCTATCTGGCCGCAGGAAAAAGGAGCAACAGGAGACGGACTGTAATTCTCACCATATCCGGTACTGGCGGCTTTCCTTGCTGAGTCCTCATCAGTCCTTCTGTTCGCAAGTTTTACGCACCCCGCCTCAAGTGATTTCACATAACGCCTCAATGCCTGGTATCCTTTAGACGCCGTATTTAAGGGATAATCATCAGGCCCTATGCCGATCTTAAGACACTCAGACACGAACCTGCCGTGGAGCCTTGTAAGGCTCATGTTCTTTTCAAGGGTATATTTTTCATATCCAAAATAGTTTCCCTCAATGAAAGGAATCAGTTCCTCATGGCATTCAAGGAGCTTTAAAAATCTTCCGTTCGAAGCCACACCTTCCTTATCGCCTGTTCCCTTTGTTTTTTTCCAGGGGCAGAGAGCTGCATAGCCAGTAAAATTGCCGTTTCCGTCCCTTGAGTAGCACTTAGAGACATATTTGACGATATGGCTCTTATCTATCCCGGTCTTGCTGTTGATTTCCTCAAGCGTCTCACCATCTATGTACATGTCAACGGCTCTTTTACGGGCTTCATACAGAGCTTTTCTTTCCGCAGACATTGCTTCCGCCAAAGGCTCCGGCCATATCACCCTGATATCCATGAGCTCTGTGCGGTCAAATTTTCTGTTCGCCATTACAATGCACCTCCGTTTTATACGAGATCTGTTTGTCCTCAATACCGGTAAAAGAAATGGCTCCCCTAAAATAAAGGTCTGCCAGATAGTCAAATCCTGATGAGGATGTGATCCTTCCTGCTGTTATGAGCTGGCCTATGGTCATGGGGCCTTTTATGGACAGGTACCTTAGAAAAGCATCATCTGCTCCTGCATCTATACCATGTATGCGTCTGGCCTTTCCAAGCAGATATGATATATTCCGCATCCAGAATGATCCCTTATAGATATCCTTATGACCAAGTATCTCAATATGTTCATTTGCGCTCACTCCCCACAGGCTGAATTCATCAGCTGCACTGCTCTCATCCGGTTTTGAGATGACAAGCTGGAATGCATCTGTTCCATCTGCGTAGACAACATAGACCGAGGGGCAGACTGTTATCGCCCTGCCATCAACATGATATTTCTGCTTCAGCGGCCTTTCGCAGTACCAAAGCACCCGGTGGTCCATCTCAAGGCATAACAGGTTGTCAAACTGGAGCTGTCCAAGCGCAGAGATTTTGCGTGCAAGCTTTCTGCTGAAGCATACATGATAGCTCTTCATGTACGATTTGCTTCTTGGTTCTTCTAAAGGTACAGTAAACCTATACTTCACAAAGACCTCCTCTATTCTGTTTTGGCTTGTAACTATCCAGGAAAAGATGGAATATACCCCAAAAGACGCTATAACAATTAAATATTTGTTATATCTCGTAGATTTGATTGAAAAATAACCTGGGGTATGGTACGATTTGTGTACAGAAAGTGGTCACAGCCATTTGCCAGATGGCTGCAACTCTACTGTAACCTGGCATCACAAATTGCTGCGCGTCCGTCAAAACATGCTGCAATAAGTGGTGCTTTTCTTTTCCCATAAATCGAGATTAACATAATATTGATATTTAATCTACGCTTTTATGTGTAAAAGTTTATTTATTTTCGCCCATCTTTGGCAAAACTCATGTAAAATCTCCTATCATTGGCAAACTCCATGAAAAATCGACCATAAATGGCAAGCTGGGTGAAAAATTTTTACATCAAGGTTGCCAATGTACAAAAAAGGAAGCCCGAAAAATCGGGCTCCCGAAAGATCATTTATTGGCATCATTTATGAAAATGGACAAGTGCCAGATACAGCACACGTTCTGCACCCTCACCGCATATGTCTCTTATTTCCTTTTTCCCAATAAGCCTAAACCCGTCGTAAGTAAACTTAGGCGAAGTAGCACATGACATGAAGCAAAAGCTATCCTTATCAAGATTCTCCGCAGCAAATATGGCTCCTTTGGGAATAACTGCCATTGCCTTTTCGCCGTTTTCAATGTCCCTTCCAAGGAGAAGTTCTTCTGTCTTTCCATCCGTGATCACCGTGATCTTAACTGCACATCCCTCATGGTGATACCATATCTCTTCGCAGTCTATCTGATGAAAATGGGAAATCTCATCTCCTGCCAAAAGAAAATATATGCTTCCTGCAAGTGCTCTACCACCCTTATCTTCAGTGGATGTGTAACATTCAGAAAACCATCCACCTTCAGGATGTACTTCAAGGGCATAGACTTCCTTCAGTTTTTCTATTCGCTTTTTATCCATATCAGTTTCCCCATATATACAATGTACATAAGTGTCTCAATCGCCCCAGCTCTTTCACTTCCTAATCTCCGACCTATTAAGAATATCGCACAGTTCCTCGAAACTATCACAGATAAGTCTTGGATTCTCAATATTGTCGCCCCTCACGAGATATATCTTAGCGTCTTTGTTGCTCCAATAATAAAAATCGCCACCTCTGTGCATGGAAAAAGGGACCAGTTCTTCAGGAATAAAGCCATCTTACAAGATCATTATCCTTAACGCTTTATATAGGGAATAACAGACTTTTTTCGCTTCTGCCCTTCATGGGCTTCTACTGCGTAGTCCACAGCCTTCAGCGCATTGGGGAGTTTGTAATTCCTGGCTGTGGTCTTCACATAGGTCTTCATGTGCTCCCAATAATGATTGCTTCCTTTGTCTTGAAAGCCTTGCGTCGCTCCTCTGCAATAGCAGACACTGATACATCAATCTACAGTGCTAATTCCATCAGCCAGCAATCTACTTTTTCTTCCTCAAACATCTCATGTTTTGGAAGTGATTTAATGATTTTAAACCCGGCTTTCTCGTATGCCCTTATAGCCCTTTTATTATCTTGGTGCGGGTCAAGAAGAACTCGTTCCGCAGCCATATTTTCTTTCAAATGAGAAGCCATCATTTTCAAAAAAGATGAGCCTATTCCCTTACTCCAGTATTTCGGCTCACCTATAAACTGATCCATAGCAAACACTATATGTCCATCGTCAGGATAGTCATATTCATCGAACAATTCACCACTCAATTGATAGGCCTGTGCATATCCGATGGGGGATTTCTTATACTCGATGATCATTCTGAATCCATCTGGAATTTCTTCCAAAAAATGTGCAGACAAAGTATCCATCGTAAACCTGACGTCACGACCTTCGTAATACTCCAGCACTCTCTTATCTGTCAACCATTTAAACATGAGTGGAAGATCTGTTTCCGTAAAATCTCGGATTGTTATTTCATCTTTTTCTATTTTCACGTAATCCTCCCCGCAAACTGGAAGTTGTCGTTCTCTTTTCCTAAAACGGCAACTCGTCAAACTGCGATTGAACAAAATCGCTGCGCGATGGCCTGCCTAGGCTGTGTGCAGTGATTTTCTTTTTATCAAAAAGGCAGTAGAAAGTAAGTCCTAATAGTAGTATTGTTGTAGTCGCGAAACTTAACAATCAAACAGGATCATTACTA
>NZ_JANSWL010000069.1:0-2859 GCF_028539135.1 Butyrivibrio sp. DSM 10294
TAGTAATGATCCTGTTTGATTGTTAAGTTTCGCGACTACAACAATACTACTATTAGGACTTACTTTCTACTGCCTTTTTGATAAAAAGAAAATCACTGCACACAGCCTAGGCAGGCCATCGCGCAGCGATTTTGTTCAATCCGGATTTGTAGAGGTTCCAAGGATGGCGTATATTGCCATAGCACATTATACCGGAAGTTTGACGTACAATTGTCTCAAGACACAGCCGATAAAGGTATGAAGCCATGAAGAAACCTGACTTTAAGGATCTGAAAAAACTAATAAAGGTGATAAATGACACCAACGATGCGTTTAAGAGCATCTATGCAGAGAAAGACTCGCAGGAAAGCCGCATTAAAGCCATTTGCAAAAGGATGGCATCCGAAAAAGCCAGAGAATCTCTTGGCAAATTTTCCGTTGAGGAGCTTAAGAATGCCAAGGTTGGTATACGCGTGGCAGCCCTTCAGGAGGCCGGATATACCGACCTTGGGAAGATCGCAAAAGCTACTGATTACGACATCCGGAACATAGAAGGCATCGGCGAGAAGCAGATAGAGGCCATAAGGCATATTATCACTGAATTTGCAAACAGCCTCTCATCAAGGGTTTCCATCGTGCTTGATGCAAATGACCCTGAGCTGATTACTGAGATGTACCGCTATCTAAAGAGTGAAGATGTGCGCAGAGAGGCTCAGGAGCCGGCCAAAAACCTTGATCTGTATGCCGCGAAAGTCGCATCCTCAGGTATAATACTTGGCGGCTTTGGATGGCTCTTTTCCGGAAACGATAAGAAAACACGCACCATTAATATGGTTGCGGAGATATACGAATTCTGCAACAGCGATTTCTTTGAAAAGCTCCTTGGCCTTATTGACAGGTATCACTGCGCCATCAATTCTCTTAGCGAAGATGCAGTGCAGGCTTTTACGCTAAACGGCGCGGATTTCTATGCCCTGCTGGAGAAGCTTGGAAGTAGCAGTGGTAACAGGCCGTTTATCTACGACAGCATACCCGGGCAGCTGGCCGAAGAAATAAGTAGCATGCAACTTTCGCAAAATACCTTTCGAGGGAACCTGCGTGTGTATCAGGAATTCGGCGCAAAGTATATATTGCATCAAAGCAAGGTCCTCCTCGGCGATGAGATGGGCCTTGGTAAGACCATTCAGGCGATAGCTGCCATGGCTCATATTCAAGAAACCACGGATGGATTATGCCATTTTCTGGTGGTCTGCCCGGCCAGTGTCCTTGTCAACTGGTCAAAAGAGCTATCGAAGTTCAGCAACATTGATGCGTACATTCTGCATGGCCAGACTTTAGACGATGCATTTGACAGGTGGAGAGATCATGGGGGAGCCGCCATCACCAACTACGAATCCATGGGGAAAATAGTGAATCGTATCGACAATCACATGACTCTCGAGATGCTGGTAATTGATGAGGCGCATTACATCAAGAACCCCGATGCCAAGAGGACCATGTACATTAGGCGCCTTGATAATGAATCCAAGCGCATTCTTATGATGACCGGGACACCTCTGGAGAATCGTGTCGATGAAATGTGCAATCTGATAGATTTTGTAAGGCCTGACATGACCAAGGAGGTTCGAGGAATGGCGCACCTTAGCCATGTTCCGGAATTCAGAGAGGCGCTATCTCCTGTTTATCTGCGAAGGACAAGGACTCAGGTGTTAAAAGAGCTGCCTCCTATCGACGAGAAACAGGAATGGTGCGAAATGTCTTTTGACGACCAAAAAGCGTATACTGCGGCTGCCATGAACAGGAATTTCCAGGATATGCGCCGCGTGGGCTTTCTTCAGGAAGACATAAAAACTTCCGCTAAAACCTGCAGGCTCCTTGAACTGTGCAATGAGGCAAAGGCGGAGGGAAGAAAAGTCGTTGTGTATTCCTTCTTTAGAGATACCATATCCAAAGTGGCCGCGATTCTTGGCGATAAGTGCATAGGCGTTATAAGTGGAGATACACCCGTAGCTCATAGGCAGGATATAGTCGACAGATTTGGCGAGGCAAAAGATGGAAGCATCCTGCTCTGCCAGATAATAGCAGGAGGAGTGGGGCTTAACATACAGGCTGCCAGCATGGTGATATTCTGTGAGCCGCAGATAAAGCCGTCCCTTACAAGCCAGGCACTCTCCAGGGTTTACCGAATGGGCCAGGTCAGTAACGTGACGGTGTACCATCTTCTTTGCCCGGAAACCATAGACGAAGAAATGATGCTGGTGCTTGAACAGAAACAGAACGAATTCGACAATTATGCAGGCGAATCAGTACTGGCAGGTGCTTTCGACAACCTTATGGACAAGGAATGGATCAATGATGTGATTGAAAAAGAAAGCAAGAAATATCTACCTGCAGTGCTGTAATTTGTTACTGTTAACCGTCAAAAGCGGATAACCGGCCAGATGTACATGAATTCGGATTTGTAGAGCGATTAAATTTCAGTAAACACTCGTGGAGCGGATTTGTGATAGTATGAGTGTTTGCTGGAACAACTCATTTACAGAAAGACACTTGTTACAGCAATGGTTTATTGTAGGAGTGCCCGAGAAAAGAGGCATGTACACTTGGAAATAGATTGGATTACTGTAGGAGTGTCTAAACTGGAGGTGTGAACACTTGCAAAGCAATGGAATTGCCATATGAGTGTAGATATTGCTGGATATTCTTGAATTTTCCCTGAAAAAGACACTTGTGGGAGGGACCAATCTTTAAACGAGTGCTAGTTCCGAAGATTTCAGTAGTAAATCTGACACTTGCATCAATTAGAATTTGCATTATGAGTGTCTGTAGGGGCCTTTTGGGTAACCAAAGGAACCTTTTCCCAGGTTTATAATAAAGATA
>NZ_JANSWL010000070.1:0-43978 GCF_028539135.1 Butyrivibrio sp. DSM 10294
AGATGAAAACAATCCAAAAGAAAAGTAAAGGGAAGTAAAAAAATACTATACTTCAAAACGAAGAGAAAAAGTCTCACAATGCCATATATACAAGGGTTGTGAGACTTTTTATATCCAACAACTGTCAAAGATGGGATTATACATGAATATGTAAAAAAGAGTGGAACCAAACCTAATAGTTTCAGTTCCACTCTCTTGATGATCAGAGATCTCTTCCGCAGAAGGGACAATATTTAATAGACTTAACAAACTCCTTGTCTAACCTGCCGTCTTCACTGCTTAGTACCAGT
This sequence comes from Butyrivibrio sp. DSM 10294, assembly GCF_028539135.1. Classification (NCBI taxonomy): domain Bacteria; kingdom Bacillati; phylum Bacillota; class Clostridia; order Lachnospirales; family Lachnospiraceae; genus Butyrivibrio; species Butyrivibrio sp. DSM 10294. Next base: position 291 of record NZ_JANSWL010000070.1, read on the forward strand.
GCCAGCTCCTTGCTGTCAGGGTCTAACTGGAGTGAATTCACTAAAAACAAGCCCTCCTCCTGCTGGATCTTCTCAAAAAATATGGTTTCTTCGCCGAAGACATCTCCGGCTGCTTTTTTCTCACAAAATTTGCACATGCTTGCTTGTTCTCCTGTCAGATAGATTTAGTATAAATAGCATTATACATGATACTGACTATATCTTGAAGATACAACTACTTTTTGCATGCACCTTGTCATCTGATCTGGTCAAGAATAAACGGATCCTTGATCTTCTTGTCCTGAGCAAAGAACAGGATCTTGGTGATCACCTCAGCTGTCTTGGGATCATCATCCACAAAGGGAAGGAAGAGCTTGCCCCTGTGCTGTGAGTGAACAGGAAGAACATTGATCATAGGGCCGCCTTCCTGATGGATCACGCCGCTTCCGAGGTGAATTGTATAGCTGGCTCTGCTTCCCTGAACGATGGCGTGGGTCTTGGTAAATGTTACATTATCCAGCTTGAACAGAGGGAGAGTAAGCTCAGCAATGGCCTTTCTCATCTCTATAGTTGAGTGTGAGAACTCCGGATCCACACCGCCTGCATGGGCTACGCTGACCACAAGGTCCACATCTCTCATTACTTCAGAGAAAAGAATATCCGGAACCTCCTTGATCTTCTTATCTCCAAAGCCCTTTCTGTCATAGAAGCCCACCCATTCAAGGGTTGGTGCCTCGATATCAGCCGGGGAGAACCAGTCAGCCATTGCATATATTGAAGCAATGATGTTCTTTTTGTAATAAACCTTTTGAAGGCCGTCCTCATAGTCCGCAACCCAACGTCTTCCTTGCAGAAGCGCCAGCGTACGCCCGGGCTGTATCTGATTGCCGGCAAAGCGCTGAGTGCGAAGCTGCTCCATCTCCTCCTCAGTCTTCACATACAGCTCTCTGAATACCTGCTTGAAGGGCTGTCTGATCTGAAGGTCAAATATCTTTTTCTGATAATCGCGCCACACACCGCTCTGATACAGATGCCAGGGGTGAGCGATAAGTACCTCGGTATCTGCCTTAAGTTCTGACAACTCCTCGAGGAATCCGTACGAATCTGCGGTCTTAAGAACCAGCGTGCTTACAACCGGCTTAATAACAGGGCTCTTGGCAAGGTCTCTAAGTTCTCCGATGGTAAAAGGAGTCTCCTCCTCCATGGCATTTTCAAACATATATCTGCTTCTTGAACCCTGATTTGTAAGAGTCTTCTTAGCCTCGGTAAGTTCAAGAACATACTCGTTTTTCTTAAGAGATGCAGGGATACTTTTTAGCTTTTTGCCATCCTTGATGCAGGCATTTGTTATCTTGCCGGTGCTGTCGAGCTCAAGGAATACCTCCACGTCATCAATCCTGTGAGGCTCAAAGAAACCAAGAAGTCCCTCGGAAACACTGCTCTCCATCTTGAGGATAAAACGCATGTCATCGTTATAGCCGTTAGCAAGGGCCATATTTTTGATAGCCATCTGAGAGCTGGTCTGCTCGCTCTCTCTTCTCATGGCGCCGAACTTCCGGCTCTCTTTTTCGAACTTCCTGATAAAAACATATCTGTCTCTAAGGTCATCCGGTGTCTTGGAGGGAATTGCTCCAAGGGCCATGAGCAAGTCCTTGTTGCGCTTATCTTCAACTTCCTTGCATACCTCTTCGATTTCAAGCTTACCCAGAGCTGCGTCCGCGTATTTTCTTGCTCTGGTATGCTTGGCACCGTTACTTATGTATTTGGCGGCGTCATAGATTTCTTTGAACCTGTCTTCTCCTATTGTGGCATATACATCCTTGAACCACAGACTGTCAAATGCGCCTCTGTTGAGAGACCAGGAGGAAAGAGGTGTGAACTTGGCTATAATTGCTGCCCTCTTATCATCAAAATATTCATTCATGTGAGCTATGAAATAATAACAACAGGAAGTAAAGCCCTCCCAGCCAAGATATTCTCCCACGATGTCTATCCATTCGGGAGAAAACAGCGCTGCCTCCACCAGCCTTTTGTCAGAGATCTTTGTGCCCTTGAGAGCAGCCCTAAGTGTATCGGCATTTTCTCCATCTGCAGGGATGCAGACCTCCAATAAATGTCCCAGACTTCCCACTCTGCTCAAAGTGTAATTCTTGTAGGACATGTTAATGGTATCGGCGGGTTTGAGCTTCTGTTTACCAAGAGCTGCCAGAATCCTGACAAAATATTCGGTTCCGTATATACGGTGAAGATCAGGTACACACTTCGTGTATTCGGAAGCCATATCGCCTCTTGTAAGTTCAGCTTCCATAATGACAGGAACTATTTTGTCGTAGCAGTCGTTAACTATCTCCTCCAGCCTCTTATTCTTCTCATCGTTATCCTTGTAATAGAAGTAGTAATCGATATCGTGGCTAATGTAGTATCTCTTTCTTCCGGTAACGGATTTACCCTTTTCCCTTATGCTCCTTACATAATCGGAAACAGTGCCAACGGAGGTTTTGATCATCTTCTCGCTCCATAAGTACTTTTCAAGGAAGCTGTGGGAAATAAGCCCGGCCTCATAGGCTTTAATATAATCATCGATTGTGAGTGTTCTGATGCCGCTACCAACGTATTCACCGTAATAGCCACGACAATTATGCCTGGAATCCTCAAGCTCAGCCTTCTCAGTAATCGCATATTTTAGCGGGAACAGTCTGTCAAAATCCTCCACCGGATTGTAATAAATACCCATGAAGTATTTCATTAAAAGAAGCTCTAAAATACTGCAATGCTCATCGACAGTCTTTTTGGTCCAGTAATCTTCGGTCTCATAATGATAGCTGAGAGGATGGCTGCAATCTGTGACAAGCCAGTGCGAAATGGCCACAGCAAGCTGTTTTACAAGCTCCTTATCTCTGCACTGTTCCTCAAGATACCTAAGAACCAGCCTGACAACCGTAACATGCTTAAGAGTTACTGACTGCCGGTATTCCTCGCCAAAGAGTTCCGTCATAGGCTTATCAAAAAAGTCCCTGATATCATCATTTTCTTTGCCTGTCAGCATCATATAGAGCTTCAGAACAAGGCTGTAATCACTGCCGAGCTTACTTTCGTAGAAATCCTTCCACAGCTCCTCATGATTATAGCCACTTTCAAGCGTAGCGCCGCTTGCATCATCTACCCTGTAATGAAGCGCTTCCAGATTCTCGAGAAGGCAGGTATTTCCGAAACAGTTAATGCACTCCAGATGCTTATTTTTCTCAATAAGATCGTCCAGCTCCTGAAGGTGTTTAAGAAGTCTTGTGTATTCATCCGAAGATGTCTTTTCTCCTGCCATAACAGAATTCGGGAAAACCGATGCAAACGTCTTTTTGCACTCAGCTATCCATTTCTCATCAAAAGAGGGCGTGTAGGAAGCGTCCGGATCAAATAACAACTGTTTTTCTTCTATCTTAGTCTCTGCCTGAGTTCCGGCCGTAATCTCATCTATTAGTACTTTCTCGTGGTCGGTCTTGTCGGTGATCAGGTCAAGGAGAGGCAGGGCCTTTTGGAACTCCTCTTTTCTTGCTTCATCTTTCCTTAGCATAGTGATAATACTAAGGCCTCCAAGGCGCTTCTCCTCATATTTTGCCGAAAGGAGCCTTTTTAGCATATCCTGCAGCTCCTGCCCTGTACGCTTGTTGTAGAGGAAAACGATGACCTTGTTTCTCATATCGGCCTTCTTTAATCTAAGAATGTCCTCAAGTACGCCGTACTCAGCATCGCTAAGCTCCATTGTCTCAAGAATACGAAGGGCAACGGCTCTCGTCTCAGTGTCGGCGTTACTTACCATAGCAAGTACGGTCTTTCTCTGTATATCTGTGGAAGGCTCCGCCGCAAGGAGCTCCAAGACTCTTCCGCGATTTCCACCAATATCCGTGAGCATTCCAAGTACTTCATCACCAAGGGCGGTGTCCTTCATGGCGCTGGCAAGATATGCCATTATCACAAGTACATCGGATTTTGTGAGTTTTTCGCTGTGCCAGGGGAACACACAGGGTGAAAATTCCATCTTTTTGCTTGGCATATTTTTATAAATGCCGTAAAAAAGATCATATAGCTCCCTATAACCGGACACATCACCGAAAAGCTCTGTAGGAGCAGCATAGCCCTTGCGGATAGGCTCCTTTTTATCATCATCGTTCATATAAGCATATGCATAAGTACTTCCCACCACATGACAGATGAGAGAGCATGCATTAAGCTCAATATCCCTTACCGCAAATGCCATCAGGGCAAGCTCATCACTGTGGCATCTCACAGCCTCTATAACGGAGCCGTCGTGGAAATGCAGGGATAACAGATAGTACATTGCAACCAGCCTTTGATGAGGAGTACCGCTCTTAAAGAGCTCCTTGGCCGCAGCGCTGCTGTCACCTGCATTGTGGCATCCCAGTGACCACAGTGCGATAAATACCTGCATGGAATCCTCTCCTGCAAGCGCTGCCTTCTGAGCATCCTTGTCAGTCAGATATTCATAGCACAGCTCAAACATTTTTTTGCTGACTCTCTCATGGGTTCTGCTGTCAAAAGGATCTATCAGTCCTGTCCAGGTTCCTCCGGCTCTCACCACCGAGGAGAATCTGAACATATCGTTATCGATAAGAATCTTATAGAAATACAGGAAGGCCTCTTCACGACCACAGTCCATACACTCACAGATAGCCTGGCGAAGCCCCTCCTGAAGCATTGCAGCCACCAGGAGCTTGCCCAGAGCCTCATAGAGCCTGGTGCTCTTACTCATCATAATGCCGCGGATCATGCTATAGGTGACCTGTCCGCCGGCTTCCATTATCTGCTCTTCAATAAGATCTTCCAGTTCCTTGTTACCTCTGTCCAGCTCGGCTGCGATAATATAGCCGTTGCTGTTCATAAGGCTCTTTGCATCGTTTTTGCCCCCCGTATGATCATGGAAGTCAGCGATGACATTGGCTATTTTCCCCACGTTATTTGCATAGCACAGGTCTCTTAAGGTTCTGCGGTCGCTTCTGTCAACATGCTGCCAATAGATAACGTTATCAACGGCATAGTAAAAGGATTCCAGCAGCTCTTCATCAATCCATCCCCTGTACAGCTCACTGTTCTCCCTGAAATACTTCCCCGGTGTCATTCCGGGAATCTGCAGCTGCTTTTTGATCTCAAGTGCATGCGGCACTGAAACTATTGTAGTTATATGATAGTTTGGTGCCGCTTCCAGAAACTCAGCCACATCCTCCCTGTAAGACTTAAGGAGAGTCTTTTCCTCGTTCTTTTCCATTTTCCCCAACCTTCCTTTTATGATTGCCCTCCGGCCAGAATATAGCAACATTTTAGCTTAGTATGGCCTTTAAGTATACAGTAAAACAGGCGTTTTATACTACTTTATTTTGAAGGAAACAGCAAATAATGCTATACTTCCATTAGATATTTTTATCCCGGGAGGAAAAGCCATGTACTATTTGATTCGAAATACTTTGGAAGAATGCAGCGCAGAGCAGTGTCACGACGCAGGTTCACCCTATGTGGCGGTTCTTACTCCCGAGCAGTGGCAGGAACAGAGCGAGAACTTTGACATGGGCATAGACTTTGACCTGAGCCTTGACGATGTCCTCACCACCAAAGCCGAGGTTAACTTCGACTCCCTCACCGGAACCTTCTGTATTCCGGCCCAGTCCGCAATTGCAGATGAAGTTCAGAAATTCTCTTTTGCCCTGGATGAGACGGGCATTGTCTTCATAGATGCGGGAAAAAGCGCACTTTCTCTGGTTAAACGTATTCAGAGAAACAAAAAGTGGAGAAAGCCCTCCCTTGAAAGATTTCTGTATGATTTTCTCGAAATGCTGATTCACGATGACCTGCAGATAATGCAGAGATATGAAAGAGAACTTGATTCTATAGAAAAAGAAATTATGGCCAATGCCGAGGAAGCTCCTATTCAGCGAAACAACGAGATCCGCGGCGATATCCGTGACCTTCGGATTCACTATGAACAGCTTCAGGACTTCGGCCAGGAGCTTGAGGAAAATGAGAACGGCTTTTTTGACGAGGACAACCTCAGATATTTCCATATGTTCTCAAGCCGTGTGGACAGGCTCTATGACGCCGCCACCCACCTTCGTGACTACACCATCCAGCTCAACGACCTCTATCAGTCCCAGCTGGATGTTAAACAGAACCGCATCATGACCGTCCTTACAGTGGTTACAACGATCTTCATGCCTCTTACCCTGATTGCAGGCTGGTATGGCATGAACTTCAAGTATATGCCGGAATTGGAGTCCAGGGTCGGTTACCCTGTGATCATTATATTATCTATTGCCATTGTTGTGGGAAGCCTTGTCTTCTTTAAGGTCAAGAAGATAATCTGACCTATTCATCAGCATAAGTCTTCTGAATCTCCAGGATCTTGTCAAAGCTCCTGTCGAAGACTTCCACAACTATCGGTGAGAACTGACTTCCGCTCTGGGACAGAATCTCCTGTCTTGCAGCTTCGCTGTCCCAGGGTTCCTTGTAGGATCTTCTGCTGGTAAGGGCGTCATATACATCTGCCACAGCCACAATCTGAGCATACGGAGATATCTCATCCCCTGACAGACCTTTGGGATATCCGCTTCCGTCCCACCACTCATGGTGCTGACCTGCGATCTGCCGGGCCATCACGATCTCTTCCCCCTTTGAATTAGACAGGATATTATCTCCATAGGTAGTATGAAGCCTCATGATCTTAACCTCATCATCGGTGAGCTTACCGGGCTTTTCAATAATTTCCCTGGGAACAAGAAGCTTACCTACGTCATGCATCATTGATGCAATTCTTATCTGTCCCACCTCATCATCACTAAATCCGTATTCCTTTGCAAGAAGCGCCGAATACTCCGCAACTCTGCGGACGTGCTGACCTGTCTCACCGCTTTTGGCCTCGGATATCTCAGAGAACTTCATGATAATGTTTCTCTCGCTCTCCTGGAGTTCCTGCATATACTTGAGCTTCTCAGCCCGTTCCCCGGATGCTTTGATATTTAAACGCGTAAAGCCTATGAAGAATCCGAAGGATACAATAACAATGGAATCAATCCATAGATTTTTTAGATCCAGTTTTCCATTAATAATCCCCGGAAAAACATAATAAACCGCATATAGCGCATCCAGAAGGAAAAAGAGTCCCAGCTGGTAATGCATAACCGGCTCCCACTCTATGCTGTCTGAGTGATCGACCACAAACTGCATCCTTTTGGTAAAAAGGGCAACTCCAAGGATAAGGACTATCAGCAGGATGGCAAAGTAAGAAAAGGCCGATACCGCCATTAAAAGGCACATTCTGTCCAGAATGACATACATCAAATATACTGTGGCAGCGACCGTAAATCTTTCGTGTATGACATTTTTGAATAAATATATGGGAAGTATCAGGGATATTACATCATTGAACAGACTGAAGGCCAAAAAGATCACCGTCTGTGTATCTGATGAATAACTCGCAATGGCATGTGCATAAAAGCGCTCAAACAAAAAGCCTGACAGCGTTTCATTTACAATAGCAACCGTTGTGCAGGAAAAGCAAAACAGAATGAGGAAATCCCTTATAAAATTTTTCTTATTGCCCCTTCTTGCCGTAATGGAGGAATTGACAAATGCAAACCACACGCCCAGCAATATTCGGGGCCAATAGTATTGTAACGTTTCCAGAATCATAACCGTTCCTCTGCATCCCGGGAAACAAACGTACATTTTTGCGTATATTCATTCACATTATATCATCGTACAAGCTCTATTCTCCAGTTAAACATTGTTTATACATATTAAAAAAATAAAATTTATGTGCTAAAATACACAAGGCAACTAAAAAAGTAACACATAGGAGGATTCCATGGGCGGTTTTTTTGGCGTAGCATCTCGTGAAAGTGCAGTATTCGATCTTTTTTACGGCACAGACTATCACTCACACCTTGGCACACGTCGTGCCGGACTTGCAGTATACAGTAAGAAAAACGGATTCGATCGTTCTATTCACAACATCGAAAGGTCCTACTTCAGACCTAAATTTGAAGATGATGTTCAGAGAATGGAGGGTAACCTGGGAATTGGCTGTATCTCTGATTTTGAGCCCCAGCCCCTGATCGTAAGATCACACCACGGTACCTTTGCCATTACTACCGTTGGCAAGATCAACAACATCGATGAGATCACCAATAAGCTTTTTGCAGACAATCGCTCTCACTTCCTTGAGATGAGCGGCGGCGACATCAATCCCACCGAGCTGGTGGCATCCATTATCAATCAGAAAGTAACCATTGTCGAAGGTATTCGTTACGCTCAGGAGGTCATCAAGGGCTCCATGTCCCTTCTTCTTATGACTCCCGAGGGCATCTACGCAGCAAGAGACAGGTACGGCAGAACTCCTATTCAGATAGGCCACAAGGACGACGGCTTCTGCGCCTGCTTCGAGAGCTTCTCATATCTGAATCTGGGCTATGATCACTACAAGGAACTTGGTCCCGGTGAAATAGCATATATTACTCCCGAAAGTGTTGAAATAGTGGCGCCTGCCTTTGATGATATGCGCATTTGTACCTTCCTCTGGATCTATTACGGTTTCCCGGCTTCCTGTTATGAGGGCCTTAACGTTGAAAAAGTAAGATACGGCTGCGGAGCAAAGCTGGCCCAGCGAGATATGCAAAGGGGCCTTCACCCCGATCTTGTTGCAGGCGTTCCGGATTCCGGCGTGGCACATGCCATCGGATACTCCAACACCTCAGGAATCCCTTATTCAAGACCTTTTGTTAAATATACACCTACCTGGCCCAGATCCTTCATGCCCACAATGCAGTCCAGAAGAGATCTTATCGCCAAGATGAAGCTGGTTCCCATCAATCAGCTCATCAACAACAAGAGCCTTCTTCTTATCGATGACTCCATCGTAAGAGGAACGCAGCTTAGAGAGACCACAGAGTTCCTGTACAAGAGCGGCGCCAGCGAGGTCCACATCAGACCTGCCTGCCCTCCTCTCATCTACGGCTGTAAATACCTGAACTTCTCAAGATCCAACTCCGAGATGGAGCTTATCACAAGACGTGTTATCGAGAAGCTTGAGGGTTATCCTTCACCCAATGAAGAGGCCATCCGCAAGTACACCGATCCCGATTCACCTCAGTACGAGGCAATGCTTGAGGAAATAAGAAAAGAGCTCAACTTCACATCACTTCACTACCATCGTCTCGACGATATGGTGGAAGCTATTCCTCTTGAGCCCTGTAAGCTGTGTACTTATTGCTGGAGTGGTAAGGAATAATTTTAATAACTATTGTTATTCACAATGCCCCACAGCTCAGCTATTTGCTGGACTGCGGGGCATTTATATAGTCATGTAATCACAGTGCTTCGAATTCCTTTGCCCCCTTTGTATCCAGCCATCTGAGCATGGTAAGTGCCGCAAGTGCGTAGATCACGCCGCAGATGATCAGGTAGGTGAAGGCCCCCAGCTTATACCCCACCAGAATATATGCCACCATCATGATCATGGTAAAGATCCAGCCGCCGAACATGGATGCCACAATGGCTCCGCTCTGTTTGATGGGCGCAAGCTCGTTGGTCCAGTTAAGAAGGGGCATCTTAAGTCCCAGGATCAGATCAAAAAGTGATGAAAAGACGACCTGGATCAAGGGAACTATCACCATAAGTATCTTCACCGGTACAGACGCATCCACAACAAAAAGAGCGCAGATACAGGCAACTAACATCGGAATCCCGGTCAGAATTATCTGAACACAGGCCTTGGCGCGAAGGACCTTTCCGGCATGAACAGGTAGTGACTGCGGTATCCACAGGCTCTTGCCCTCAAGTGAAACCGAAGGCGTTGCGATATCATTCATTGCAGCCAGGGTACACAGTGCTCCGCAGATCATTATCGGCAGTACTCCCGGCTTATCAGCGAACATATTTCCTATAACCTCTGCCAGCATTTTCCCCTTAAATAAAAGGGCAATCCCTCCGACGGGAATCAGTAGTATTCCCATGCCGCAGTTGAGCATATATCCGGAGCTGGAGGTAAACTTGGCAAGTTCCTTGGATACGAGAGCGCCGAATACTGTCTTCTGGGTATATCTTTTTTCCCTGTACTTAATCTTCGCAGTCTTTCCTTCTGCTGTGGCTATCTTCAGAAAGCTCCTGCTCATAAGTCTCCACACCAGAGTAAAGACCACTGCGGTTATCGCAGACATTATCAGGGTTGCAATGATATCGCTCTCCCCTACTCTTCCGAACAGATATAGGATATATGCAGCACCTTTTATCTTATCTGCGTAAGAATCCACATGGGTAATGACCTGCTGAATAAGGTCCCCTGCCTTGAAATAACAATAATAGTATAGACCAATAAACATTAGCGTCGCAGCAGCACTGATAAGTCCCTTGTTCTTGATCTTCTGACTGAGCTTTGCAACGATCCATCCGAAAATACAGGACAGCATCAGCACAAAAACAGTGATCATGATATACCACAGCAGATGGCATATAACGCTGATTGCGCTGATTCCTGCGGTTATCCAATATATAACCGAAGTCGGTATCATAACTGTGGCGGAATACATGGCTCCAAGAATATAGACATTGATAAGTCTTGAAGCAATGATGGTCCGAAGCGGGATCGGCAGGGAAAAAAGAAGATCGTTGTCCTTGCCAAGGTACAACCCCGAGTAGCAGTTAAACACCGAGGCAAATATTCCAATGGCAGCGGCAATTCCCCCCATCATAACGAAATACAGCCAGCCATATCCCGCAACAGTAAAGGGTCCACACAGTGAAAAAGAAAGCCCCGTGAACATGCCTCCCAAAAGTCCCACCATTATCAGCGCATAGAACACGAAATATAGCGCAATCTGCCATTTGGGGCGCATGCAGTTCTTCTTTGAATTATAGAAATATCCTCTAAAAACTTCTTCAAGCTGTTTTTTTACAAGGATCCTCAGCATTCAGGCACCTCCTCCAGTTCAAGGAATACATCTTCAAGACTTGCGTCTCCCTTAACTTCTTCCATTGTTCCGGACTTAATAAGCTTTCCCTGTTTGATGATGGCAACCTTATCACAGAGCTTCTCCGCCACTTCCAGTACATGAGTTGAGAAGAAAATGGCTCCTCCCCTGTCGCAATGCTCTCTCATCATTTCCTTCAAAAGATGTGCGGCCTTGGGATCAAGTCCCACGAAGGGTTCATCCATTATGATAAGCTTCGGTGAGTGCATCCAGGCTGAGATTATGGCAAGTTTCTGCTTCATTCCGTGAGAATATGCAGAAATAGGAAGCGCCAGATCATCTGTCAGCTCAAAAATATCTGCATATTTGCGAATTCTCTCATTCCTTTCAGAAACAGGAATCTCAAAGACATCTGCTATGAAATTCAGATACCTGATACCGCTCATGAAATCGTACAGATCCGGGTTATCGGGAATATAAGCCAGATTCTTCTTGCACTCAAGAGGCGAATCCATGGTTGATTTCCCGTCGATGGTTATTTTTCCCTGGTCAAACTGCAGTATTCCTACAACGCTCTTTAAGGTCGTCGTCTTGCCTGCGCCGTTGTGGCCAATGAATCCGTAGATCTCGCCCGGCATGATCTGAAGAGACAGATCATCCACCGCCAGCTTGTCCCCATATCGTTTGGTTAAATGTTCTATATTAAGCATTGATCTTACCCCCTTTGTAGTAGGTCATACGTTACTACTATAGCATAGGACAAATGCAACTTTCGAGAAGAAATACACTTATTACGCATATTTTTGCACTGAAAAAGGCCATGACCCATAGAATCACAAAAATAACGCCAAGAGCCTGATGTATTAAGGCTTTTGGCGTCTTTAGTTGGTATTAAAACTGTCAAAGACAGGAATATATTACTTTTCAACCCATCATTTCTCAAAAAGGAACTTCTCAGGAAGAGTAACCTTGAAATCCTTAGCCAGATGTCTGAAATCATCGGGAGTGATGGTCTGTCTCTTGGCTCCTGTCATGGAAAGAGTCTTCACCAGTATCTCTGCGGACTTCTCAACAGTGTGCATAAGTCCGAAGGTGAGGTCAAAATCCTCTCCTGCTGCGAACATTCCGTGGTGAGCCCAGATGGCAACATCATATTTCTCCATGAGCTTACTGGTCTCCACTGCAATCTCTCTTCCTCCGGGAACCATCCAGGGCACGACACCGATTCCATCGGGGAACACTACGGGACACTCTGTAGCCATCTCCCACAGCTCTCTTGTGAAAGCCTCATCAGTAAGAGGAAGCACAAAAGTAAGAGCTATTGTGTTGGTGGTGTGTGCATGATATATAACCCTGTATCTTCCATCTGTAAGCCTCTTTTTAACCTCATGGTTCATAAGATGTGAGGGAAGCTCGGAAGTAGGTCTTCCGCCATTAATAAGGCCCCAGACAATGCGGTATTTCTCGCCCTTATCATCCAGCTCTACTATACACATGCTGTCCTCCGGCTTGATGATCACGTTTCTAAAAAACTTGCCTGAACCTGTTACAAGGAAAAATTCTCCCGCAAGACCGGGAACTGTGGTTCCGATATCCTGCCACTCTCCCTCTTTGAATTCCTCTTTTACCAGCTCAACCTCCTCAGCCTTCATTCTATAGGAGAGATTGCCGCCGTTTCTCTCATGCCAGCCCTGCTCCCAGCCATCGTTGGCCATTCTGATAAAGCCCTGTGTAAATTCTGCTTCTAAAACCTTCATGATAAATCTCCTGTGTATAAGTAATTAATTATGTATTATAGCTGTTTTATCAAACTCGTGCTTATCAAAATCCGCCTCACACGCGCTTTGACAGAACTTCCTTCTCGTAGCGCTCAACCTCTTCGAACCACTTGCCGTCCTCAGGGGCGCCGCAGCGTCTGCAATACTCGTTCCAGACATCACCAAAAGGCATTGTCTTCATCTCTTCCTGCATCACAAGAAGCTTGGTGAAGTTGCTGTTATCCTGTAAGCTCTTAAATTCCTCATTGGGGGTCAAAAGAGCATTAAGAAGAGCCTTCTGTGTATTTCTAAAGCCTGTAGCCCATGCGCCGATTCTGTTAATCGAAGCGTCGAAATAGTCCAGTGCCATAAATACCTTGCCATCAAGTCCGCCGCAGCGAACGATCTCTTTTGCGATCTCTTTGGTCTCATCGTCGAAAAGAACTACGTGGTCTGAATCCCAGCGCACAGGTCTTGTGATATGAAGTGCGATATTGGGGAAGAAGGACAAAAGTGCAGGAATTTTGTCACTTACAACCTCTGTTGGATGATAATGACCATTGTCCATAAGAGGAATACACTTATCCGAATGAGTTGCCGCAAAAGTCAGTGTAAACTCCGCACTTCCCACAGTATAGGACTCCACGCCGATGCCGAATACCTTGGACTCTACGCAGGGCTTAACCTTGTTAAAATCAAAGGGCTCAGACAGAATCTGCTCGATGGAATCCTTGTATCTGTCTCTGGGTCCCTTTCTGTCTGCCGGAACATCCTTGAAGCCATCGCCGGTCCAGATGTTCATAATGCAGGGCTCACCCAGCTCCTCAGCGAGGTAATTGGATATCCTAATGCATGCCTTACCATGCTCGATCCAGAACTTTCTTGTCTCCTCATTGGGCGAAGCCAGTGTCAGAGGATCACATTTGGGATGTGAGAAAAATGTGGGATTAAAGTCGCAGCCAAGGTTTCTTTCCTTGCAGAAATCCACCCATTTCTTGAAGTGCTTGGGCTCAAGCTTATCTCTGTCCACCCAGCCACCGTTCTCATCGTCAAAAATAGCATAGCTGGCGTGAAGGTTCATCTTGGCTCTTCCGGGGATGAGCTTTAATACCTCATCGATATCTGCCATGAGTTCCTCCGGAGTTCTTGCTCTTCCCGGGTAATTTCCTGTAGTCTGAATTCCGCCTGTAAGGGGCTTACTTGGGTCCGTATCAAAACCTCTTACGTCGTCTCCCTGCCAGCAGTGAAGCGCTATTTCAGCTTTTTTTAGCTTTTCTATCGCTTTTTCTGTGTCGATTCCAAGTGCTGCGTATTTCTCTTTTGCCTGTTCGTAGCTCATGTTTTATAACTCCCTCCATTAACTATATTATTCAGAACTCTTCGATACTAAAGCTCTTAAATATGCAATCTCTTGCCTGTGCCAGGTCACTAAATAGCCCTGCATTTATCATCTGAATCACCAGATTGCCGATCGCTGTACCTTCGATGGGGCCGGCATATACAGGAAGTCCCGTAGCCTTAGCTGTCAGCTCGTTGAGGTATCCGTCCTGGCATCCGCCTCCGATAATATTAATGCCGGTTATCTCTTTACCCGTGATCTCGGAGATCTGCTTCACTGTATCTGCATAGCACTGCGACAATCCCTTATATACACACTGCATGATCTCTCCAACAGTCTCCGGAACTGCCTTATCATGATCTGCGCAGTAGTGCTTGATGGCATCTATCATACTTACAGGTGATAAAAAAGACTCATCATTGACATCAAGTACAGTCTCAAAGCCTTCTGCAGCCCTCGCCTCTGCAATGAGATCCGGGAAGCTGTAAGTTATGCCTGTAGCATATTTACTCTTTCTGCCCTCAACATATTCGGTGCCGTTAAGCTCGCGCCTTACGGACTGAATGATCCAAAGCCCCATAATATTCTTAAGGAATCTGTAGGTACCGAAGGCTCCGCCCTCGTTGGTGAGATTCTCTTTTCTTGCAGCCTCTGTGGTAATAGGTTCCCTATTCTCCACTCCCAGAAGACTCCAGGTTCCGCTTGATAAGTATACGCTGGTCTCATCTCTTGCGGGAACAGCAAGGAACGCTGATCCGGTGTCGTGGGTTGCGGGAAGGATAACCTTAGATGTGAAGCCAACTTCTTTCACAATAGCTTCGCACAACTCTCCAACAACGGTCCCGGGCTGAGACAGCTCTCCGAAGAGCCCTGCGGGAAGTCCAAGTCTATCGATCAGTTCCATATCCCATGCCTTGGTCTTAGCATTTACCAGGTTCGTACTGGTGGCATTGGTATACTCCTGCTTCTTAACTCCCGTCAGCCTGAAATTCAGGTAATCCGGCAGCATCAAAAAAGTCTTCGCCGCCTGAAGCGCCTCCGGTATATCCTTCTTAACCGCCATCAGCTGATATATGGTGTTAAAGGGCTGCTTCTGAATTCCGCATTTTGCATACAGTTCTTTTTCGGGAATAATGGAAAAAACTTCGCTATCCATCCCCTTGGTTCGCTCATCTCTGTAAGCGACAGCATCTCCTATGATCTCATCCTTATCATCAAGTAAAACGAAATCCACTGCCCAGGTGTCGATTCCAATGGTCTCGGGAATCATATCCTCATTTTTGCAGGCCTTGAGGCCTTCTACAACGCCGGTCCAGAGGTTCTCCAGATCCCAGCACAGATGCCCATTCTTCATGACCTGCCTGTTCTCGAAGCGGTGCATCTCCTTGAGCTTCATTTTGCCATCTTCCATCCAGCCCAGCATATGCCGACCACTGGATGCCCCAATGTCGATTGCCAAAAAATATCTGTTCATATACGTACCCCGATACAATTCATGTTTATGATGCTATAATATTATGCACGGGCACTGTTTTCTAGAACCATATAAGTGCCAAAATGGAACCTTATTTGACATTAATTCAAGGGATAAAAATGAGAAAAGAAATTCTGGATCATCTGTACAAAATTACCGAAGAGGAAGAAAAGATCGTCAAGGAGAACGCCTCCATTTCCAAGGAGCTCTACACCTCCGAAGATGAGTTCGTGGTGGACTCCGCCAAGCTCCTGGAGCAGGGTAAACTCATTGCGATCCGCCCTCACACCAGGTTCGCCCACTTTCCCGAACACCGCCACAACTACATAGAAATGGTAGTTATGCTGAAAGGGAGCCTTACCACAAGGATCGTCGGCGGCGACACCATTACCTTAAGAAAAGGCGATATCCTCCTTATGAACCGCCACGCAAGACATGAGATCCTGCCCTGCAAAAGGAACGACCTTGCCCTTAACTTCATTATTCTTCCGGAATTCTTTTCCCGGGGAAGCGTCTCCTACGACAAGGAAAACATCCTAAGGGGCTTTATCATCGCCTCCCTCTCAGAGAAAAAAAGATACAGCGACTACCTCCTGTATCACGCTGCAGGAGTAATCGCTGTTGAGAATCTTATGGAAAACCTCATATGGACTCTGATAAATCATCCAAATGACATGAATCAGATCGTACATTCCACCATGGACCTGCTTCTAATGAATCTGGCGGCACTGTCCGCAGACACTCTTAAGGACATGCGCTCCAAGGGTCAGAATATCACCATTACTGCCCTTGAGTACATTGACCACAACTTCGCCTGCGGAACCCTTGAGGAACTTGCAACGCAGACCGGCTACACCACCGCCTACTTAAGCCGCCTTCTAAGGAGTCACACCGGCTGTAACTTCAAGCAGCTCCTTCAGCAAAGAAAGCTCCAGCAAGCCGCCTACTACCTGGAAAACACAACACTGACCACAGAAAATATCATTGAAAAAATCGGATACGAGAACAGCGCATATTTCTACAAGGTTTTTGCCAAAAAATACGGCTGCTCTCCCAGAGAATACAGAAAAAGAACTTAATCGCAGAACCGCCTGAAAATCATTCTGTATATAAGCTTCGAATTTATCCTGAAAAACAGTCCCGCATTGATAAGTGGCGAAACTCTTTTCATATACCCGCCATCCTGCGCGCTTTTTTTGTAAAAGAATTCCTCTTTATACAGATACCCGGTAAGTAGCCGGTCCATATCCTTGATACTGTAGCGGTAATACTTCCTTGACAGCTTCACAGCTCCTGTCATTTCTATAATCTTTGCCACAAAGGACATACAATTAAGCGCCTTGTATATCTTAAAGCCATGAAGAATCGGCATTGTTGCCATTGAATACAGGTTAAAAATATATTCGGAATCCGCTTCGATATCTGCAATATAGCTCTTGATCCGCACAAGTCCCGCATCATCTGTAGGCACCTTGAACACCTTTAATTTAACTCTGTTGTGTTTGCCATATGCATAACATTCAAGGCTCTCATGCATGAAACCACAATCAAAGGGCGCATAGTGCCTGCGTCTCGAGAAGGTTATAAAGTCACTGAAAGGCTCCTCAAGACACACAGCTATATGTGTATATTCATATCCCGTCACGGCTCTGGCAATGCTTCCAAGCCCTGTGTGGGCCTTCACCAGAACAACGTAGACATAATTCTCATTACTCTTCATCTCTTTTTACTCAACCTTATAAATAGCTGAATCTGAAGCCTTATCATCTCATAGTACATGGGAACTGCCCCGATCAGAATAATGATATCTCCTACGGTAAATCCATGTCCCGGTACAGTAACCACAGGATCTGTTCCCACAATCATAGTAATTATGCACACCGCCGCAAAAAACAGATGCGTCTCAATGGGCCCAAGTCTCGGAAACAGAAACTCATTAAGATACCTTATATAATTCATGGCAGTAAACATCATGAGTGCATACACAGGCACCATGAATATCATCACTTCAAAGCTCGCAACTTTCGCAAAAGCCAGCCCTATCAGCAGATATGTGATATGAAGTATATCCGTCAGAAGGTCAAAAAAGGCTCCAGCCTCCGATGCCATATTTCGCTTCCTTGCAATATATCCGTCCAGGTCGTCGCAGATAATATGCCAGATAAGTCCCACAACGGTTCCTATAAGAAACATCAGGTTCACACGGGCAAGGAACGCACAAACTATTCCGAACAGCCCTCCAATTGCCCCCAGAAGCGTCATCTGATTGGGAGTCATAGTTTCAGGGATCAACCTTCCGAAAACCCTGTAAATAATCGGGTAAGAAGCGTTCTCAAGCTTACTTGGCACAATCTTTTTGACTGCTTTCTTACTATCCGCAGAATTACTCATCGTCGTTCTTCCTTTTCTTAAACATATTTGCAATAAAAGATCTGATGTAATCGCCGTAGTCTATGAAGTCATATACTCCCTCTCTCTTGGCTCGAAGAAAGAGGCTTATCAGCAGAATATAATAATAGAAATAATATCTTTTTACCGACAAATGCGTAGGTCTTGCCACCAGATGCAGATAATCAAAATGGGACGGATTGTCGGTTATCATCCTATCCTTGTATCTGGCAAAATTCTCAAGCCCCATCTCCGGAGTATATATGGAAATAGCCACATGCTTTAGTTTTTTCCTTACTATCCATTTGAAGAGCCGCATGAAATCCCGCTTGGTGTAGTCCAGATCAACTATAAAGAGTCCCATGAGATTAATTCCAAGCCTGTTGCAGATTCCGACACTTTTAATGTTATTAAATGCAGAGGAATGCTTCTCATAGCTGTTTAGATGATTGTCGTCAAAGGATTCCAGCCCCACCAGCACGTAGTACAGACCTACCTCTTTAAACTCCTTCATCAACTGTTCGTGAGTCGCGATAAAATCGGCTCTGCCGTAGCAGATATAGTTTTTGCGGATATTCCTGCGTTTCAGAAGCTCGATGAATCTTTTAACTCTCTTCTCGTCAACGAGGAAGTCATCATCCACGATGTAGATATTGCCTGACTTAATCTGCGCAATCTCATCAACAACTCTCTCTATGTCACGCTGTACGTAAACACCTGCATTCATTCTGTTGCGGACGCAGAATTCACAGCGATAGGGACAGGAATAGGCGGTTCTGACCCAAGCAGCGTGCTCCAGCTCCAGGTATCTGTAATTATTCGGATGCTCATAAAAGTACGTCCTGTCCGGCAACGGCAGATCGTTGATATCAAAGGCCGTTGATGGATTGCTCCTCCACTTTGAACCATCCCGGTAGCATATCCCGTCCATCTTGGTTCTAAGCAGCTCTTTTCCGAAAAAAGCGATGTCGATTATATCCAGAATCTTGTATACATTGAAGGTTGTAAGGATATAGTCAACATAATCCCTGTACATCCTCTCGTAGCACAGCTGTGCGTGGAGGCCGCCGATTATCGTAAGCGTATCGGCACTGTGGTCTTTGGCATCTCTGCAATACTCCAGCATGAAGTTCTCCTGCCTTGTTCTGCCACATACATAGACCACGTCCGGGTCGTATTTATTAAGGGCCATAGGAACCGTAGCGGTCTCCACCTGTCCGTCATAAATATAGACTTCGTGCCCTTTTTCTTTTAATACGGCACTGATATATTCAAGCTCCAGACATTCGTTTTCAATAACTCCGACAAAATTGTATCTGGTGCGGGATATTTCAGGATGGATAAGTAAAAACTTAAGACTCCTTCTTTCCATTCTTCAACTGTTCCTCCTTGACCAGCTCATTGAAGGCCACCTTGCCCACCAGTGTTTTGGGCAGTTCCTCCCTGAATTCATATTCATAGGGCAGGGAATATACGGCCAGATTCTTTTCGCAGTGCGCTTTGATGGCTGCAAGAATCTCATCACTTGGCCTTACACCGTTTTTAAGTACAATGAAGGCCTTAGCCACCTGAATCTTGTAGGGATGGTCGATCCCTATAACGCAGGACATAAGTACATCAGGATAGGAATCGATCACGTTCTCAATATACTGAGGATATATACTGTAGCCGGAGCTTACAATTACTCTCTTAAGCCTTTGCTTGAAATATATGAAGCCGTCCTCGTCCATATATCCAAGGTCTCCCGTGTGCAGCCATACAAGGCCGTCCTCGTGAAGTTTAAGTACTTTCCCGGTCTCCTCGGGATCGTTAAGGTAGCCCTTCATAACTGTGGGGCCTGCGAGAATGATCTCACCTTCCTCTCCATAGGGAAGTTCCTGTGTGGAATCAGGTTTACAGATCTTGTAATAGGTATCGGGATAGGGGATTCCTATGCTTCCCTCCCTGTAGTATCCAAGCGGGGTCAGGCAGCTTCCTGTGACACATTCCGTAAGGCCGTATCCTTCTCTGACCTGAGTATCGGCGCCGTGTTCCTTGAGAAAAGCATCTATCTTACTTTTAAGACTAACCGACAGGGAATCTCCGCCTGATATTACGCAGCGAAGAAAAGACAGATCCTTTCCCTCAAGCTTCTTGTTCTTAAGAAGCGCTTCATAGAGCGTCGGAACGCCTGCTATAACATTGGGCCGATAGTTAATAAGGAGCTTATGGAAAGTTCCTGCGCTGAAAGTAGGCAGAAGTATTGCCGTCATTCCTTTATACAGCGCAGTGTGGATACATATTCCAAGTCCAAAGCCGTGAAAAACGGGCATTATGGACAATATCCTGTCTTTCTCCTTAAGACAGGCGCAGGCCTCTATTCCCTGCATTGCAAGCGCATTGAAATTAAGATTGGTAAGTTCTATTCCCTTGGGATATCCGGTGGTTCCTCCGCTGTATAGAATCGCTGCAACGTCGTCTCCGCCTGTCTCTACGGTAGTATTTCCCTGATAACTGCCTGCGAGCCCTAGAAATTCTCTGAAGGAAAGCATGCTGCCGGTAGTATGTGCATCGTCGCTCTCCAGCTTAATCTTCCTTCCCTTGGTAAGCTGATACAGAGGTTTCATATACAAGGGCATAGAATCCGCGGCGGATACCACGATAACCTTTTCCACCGGAGTATCCTGCAATACATGTTTTATCTTGTTATATGCGATATCTATTGTTATTGCAAGGCGGCTCTTTGACACACTGAGGTAATATTTGATCTCCGGTTCCGCAGACAACGGATGTATCATATTCGCCACTGCGCCAATCTTGTTTATAGCATAGAAGCTAATGACCGCCTCCGGGGTATTGGGCATACATATGCTGACCACATCCTTCTCTTTTATCCCAAGAGCCTTAAGCGCCCTTGCACAGCGCTCTATCTGCTGAAGAAACTGCCTGAAGCTGCCTTTTTTGCCATAGTAATTGTAGGCGATACAGTCAGGATGGTTAGATGCACTGTCTTCTATAAACTTGTATACGGAGCAGTCCGGATAGTCCAAATGAGGCCTTACTCCGTCATAAAATCCATACCATGGAGTTTTAACTTTATTTTGCATTTAATAATAGTTCCTTTACTGTTGAAAAAAGAAGATCATTGGCCTCGGGGACCTCAAGTTTCGATACGTCTATCGGCTCACCAAAGGTAATCTTAAGGTTTTTACTTCTAAATCTGTAATCTCCTGTTATAGAATAAGGAATGATCCTGCACCCGGCTCTCTTAGCCATGACCACGGCTCCGGGCTTAAAGGGTAAAAGAATCTCCTCTGTGTAATTTCTCTTTGCTTCCGGAGATAAATTAATAAGACAGCCCGCCTTTAAATGCTCTACTGCGCTGGCAAGAGCCTCCTTATTACGGGCTGCGTGAAGATCAACCGGTATTGCTCCGATAGCTCTGAAAAACCATCCGAAGGGACCGTCATGAAGCTCTTTTTTGGCAAGGGTGTATACCACTCTCTTAGTGGAACTGTCGACAAGTATCGGATCCATCGCATGCTTGTGATTACCTGCGATAACACATGCTCCTTTACGTGGAATCACCTCACTGTTAACGATTGTAGGATTATAATATGCCAGAAATAATCCCGCCAGAGCAGGCCTTAAGATTCTGTATAATTTCGCGTTGTTTTTCATCTTTTTTGGAAAACCACCTTTATTAAATATCGAGGTAATTTGCATTACATCTATACGAATTATACCCGAAATAGCCCCGCATTAGTACCAGCGAACTCTAAAACAGAAAAATCCCCCGGAACAATTTGTCCGGGGTTTGATACTAATCTTATTTATCAAAATGTAGCTTCTCTTCCTTGAAGGATTCTATGTGTCCCATGTCGTCAAAGAGCTCAAGTCTTGGAATTACCATATCTCCCTGACCTCCATCGAATCGCAGGATTGAGACGGAACAGACTCCGTAAGGCATGGTAGTAAGTACAAAGGGCAGCGGAAGGCTCAAAATGTGTGAGAACAGGATTGCTCCGGAGCCGCCGTGAGCAAAGATGGCTATGGTATCATCATTTTCCTTAGTACATTCATATAGGCCGTTTTTCCTTGCAAGACCGTACTCTCCAAGGAGTTCATCCAGGCCATTAGACACTTTGTCATAATAATCCATACAGATATTATTCTTGAAAAAGGGGTGTTCCGGCCAATTGGGAGAGCCCACATATTCGCCTGTATCTGTCAGTACTTTGTAGGCAAGAGTCCAGGGATGACCGTCATAGGGTAGCTTATCAGTTGCAGCTGCAACTCCGCCCTTGTCTCCCCAGTCAATCTCATGCATGAAATCCAGAATCTGCACCTCGATTTTATGCTGCCCCGCCGTGTAAGATGCCGTCTCTTTGGCCCTTCCCATTGGAGAAGAATAGATTGCCTTAATATTTTCATCCCTGAGCCTTGCGGCAGTGCTTATTGCCTGCTTTATGCCGTTGTCCGTCAAGCAGTCCTTTTCATAATTCGGCTCTCCATGTCTTATAAAAATCAGTCTCATATATCTACCCCTTCCTGGTCCTTAATCGCTGATAATTCTCTTTATCCATCCTGAATTCGCAGAACTGACAATTGTACCCTACCTCATGTTGGCTCATCGATAATCAGCATGTTACGCACATTTCTTCATATCGATAACAAAACAGTTCCTACCGCCGGAGCGCTTGTACTTAAGGGTTCCATGGTGGCGCTCCACGATCTTGCGTGATATGGCGAGGCCAAGACCGGTTCCGCCGTCAGTTTTTCGGGTTTTGTCGCCTCTGGCGAAGGATTCGAACATTCTGGCGGCGAATTCTTCGTCTATGGCTTCGCCGTCATCATACACTTCAATTGTTATCTTGCCGGAATCGTCAAGTATTCTGACACCTACGTTGCTGCCGGTCTCATTGTATTTATTGGCATTGGCCAGGAGGTTACTTACCGCTCTCCTGAAGAGCTGTGTATCAAGATTGGCAAAAACAGCTTCGTCCGGAATATCTATGTCAAATTCTTTGCCGGTGGCGGCGATCTCTTCGTAGAATTCCACACAGTTCCTTCGAACCAGCTCACAAATATCAGTCTTTTCCAGGTTGAGCTTGTAGGCATCGCTATCTATCTTAAGACTGGTGTTAAGGTCAGCGATAAGGGTGCTGATCCTCTCGACCTTCATCTCAATTACCTTGTAATAATCATCCTTTTTGTCCTCAGTGACAAGTCCTTCCTTAAGGGCATAGACACTGCTCTTTATTGAAGCCACGGGATTCTTGATATCATGGGCTAGCTCCAAGAGCAGCAAATTCCTACTCTGCTCGATCTGATGCTTCTGCTCTTCGGTTTCCTTGAGCTTCACGGCCATTTCATTGAATCGGTCTCTGATGTCCTCGAATTCCCTGTCGGTTTTGTAGTCGATGACCACGTCTCTCTTGCCTTCGCTAACTTCATTCATTCCCTTCATCAGAAGCTTAAGAGGCATATCGATATGTCTTTTGAGGTAGAAACTGATACCTGCGATCTCAAGTCCGAACATGGTCGCAATGATCACAAGGAACCAGATATATCTGCCTCCGTTGTCATTGGTGATCATATATGAAATCTTATAATTCACCATATCTAAGGGATAAAAGACAAGAAAAATGCGCTTTGGATCCCCGGCATATCTTACGAGAGCCGAATAGCCTATATCATCGTATACATCGAACTCCCTGAGAACAATTCCCGTTTTTTCGTAGGATGCGTAGCCCATGTCCAGATATTTGGCCATATCAGTGAGGTCATAGCTGTACTTGTCTGTCAGCTTGTCTCCCACAACATTAATGACATTGCCGCTATCGTCAAGTTCCTCGATCCAGCCTCCGACGCGGCTGAGAACCTCAGTATCTGCAATGGTTCCATCGTTATGAACAAAGGACTGGGGCGAAGCATTGCTCATACTTCCGTTTCCGAAATATATCAGAAGCGCCACTGCCAGAACCAGATACACCAGGATCGTAATTATCAGAAACAATATGTAACTCTTAACAAGCCTTGAAAAAATGCTCTTTCTTTTTTCCCGTTTACTCTTCATAGTCAGCTTCATTCTTTCTCAAATTTGTAGCCAAGGCCCTTAACTGCCTTGATCATCACGCTGTCAGCATCTGCTTTCCTTAGTTTGTTGCGAAGGTTACTGATGTGAACCATGACTGTGCTGTCGTCTGCGGCGCAGCCATCGTTCCAGACGTATTCTGTTATCTGCTGTTTGGTAAAAATATGCCCGGGATGAGGCATCAGAAGTTCAAGAATCTTGTACTCTGTGCCTGTAAGGGCGATGCTCTGTCCGTTTCTGGTAACGGATCTGGCGTCAGTGTTAAGTTCTATGCCAAAGGCGCTATAGGTCCTTGCGACACGTTCATGATAATCGTAGTTGCGCCTAAGCTGAGCCTTGATCCTGGCTACAACCTCCATTGGATTGAAGGGCTTGGAGACATAGTCGTCAGCCCCCAGCTCAAGCCCCAGGATCTTGTCGTAATCCTCGTTCCTGGCCGTTAGCATAATAACAGGAACATGGCTAATCTCACGAATCTTCTTAAGAACGGCGAAACCGTCAAGCCCCGGCATCATTACATCAAGAAGGAGCATGTGGGGCTTAAGCGCCTTAAACTGCTCCAAGGCCGATAATCCGTTATCGACCTTGATAAATCTTATTCCTTCTTTGTTCAAAAAAAGCTCCAGGGAATCCAGGAGCTCTATCTCATCATCTGCCCCAAGTACCGTATATTCCATACCTCTCACCCTTTCCGGCACAGGAGCGCAGATTTTAGCGGATGTAATCCTCTATCACTTCAATAAGCGGTCTGTCAAAGCTGTAGGAGTCCTTCCAGTTCTCATCCAACTTGTCCAAAAGCATGCATTCCAGCATTCCGAGTCGATAGTACTTGGCATTGCCATCCACATATTTAGATGCGGTGTCCAGGTAATTCTTGATATATGTCTCTTCACCCATCTCTGATCTTACTGCCTGTGCTTCTACGTAGTATGCAGTGCCCTCCAGCATGGTATAAAAATCCTCTGAATAGGCTGCTGCATCTGCAAGGAGTCCCCGTCTCTCCTTGGCTGTTTTGGTATATTCTATCGCAATTTCCACTGCATCGCCACTGTTTTCTTCAGTAATTATGCGGCTTAATATCTTAAGCTCATGCTCAAACAGCTCTTTTGCGGCGCTATCGGAATCAATGATTGAAGAGAGCTCTGTCTCCGAATAAATATCACCCGTTACGTTTTCATACAGGTTAAAATGAGTGTTCTGATAGGCATGGAAGCCTTCATGCCAGACAACCACTGACAGCGGCTCGTCGTTCAGAGCTTCAAGCGTAGCCCAGGTATCGTACTGCGGTACAACGATCTGGAACTCATCCCCGTCCTGATACACGCTGCCCACAAGACCTTCGAAAACGGCCTTTCTCTCGATATAATCGCATTTTCCGTCGTTATAGCTTACAAGGATGTCCTTTTCCCCATCTGAAAATGCCACTTTGTAGTCAAGGGGACAGAACCCCGCAAAGCCCATATCACCAAGCTCTTGATAATCATCAGCAACCTTGTAGAGCACTTCCCTGTTATTTTCCTTAAGCCCCTTCTCCATGGTGGCAAAGCCTGAGATAACAAGTGCAGCTCCCGCAAGAATGTATAACACTAATCCCGCTTTTTTCATAACCTTATGCTTCCTCTCTTCTCAATGTGATTACCATAAGTCCTGCAATCCAGATCACTATAAGTCCCATTATTATCACGTGTGCGTTCACAGGCCTCTCCTGAACCAGGTTCCCCGCCTGAGTGCTGATGCCTGCCAGGTTGGGAATAAGGAGAACCGCTCTTTTGATCACTGCTCCGCCAAATCCCGTAAGCGCTGCAGTCATAAGGTTAAGTGCGCTTCTGAGCGCTCCGCAGACAAGGATGATTACCATAATGGTTCCGGTAAAGAGTGTCGGGATCTTAATTGAAAGTGCTGAAGTCAGCATACAGATACATGCCGCATAGAGCATCATGAAAAGTGAAGCAACTGCTATTCTTCCCAGCATTTCGGAATAGCCGTTAACCACTGCGAATACTCCGAGTGTCAGGTACAAAATAACTCCGGAGGTCCAGGAAACAAGCACATTCCCTGCTGCCAGGCTCATGTGATATCTGCTCTGGCTTATGCCCCTTGACCATATCAGATGGCTTGTGCGCCTTTCGTATTCCTGTGGAATTGTAGAACAGGATATTGCCAGTGCTATCGCACCGTTTAAGAAGTTAAGAACATTGATAAGAATGGGAACCAGAACGTAATAATCGTTCATGCTTTTTCCGCCCACGGTAAGTGTTCCCGTTCCTGTAGAAAAGATTGCCACAACAAGGATCCCCAGTATTGTTGTGATATATAGCATCTTCCTGCGAATTTTTTCCCTTACTACATTAAGTACGATTTCCATGATCATTCCTCCCCAACCAGTCTGATAAATTTGTCCTCAAGACTCTCGTCGCTTTCGTCCTTAGTCCAGGTATCAAGCACTTCTCCTTTTCGCATGATCACGCCTCTGTCACAGACAGCTTCTATGTCATGAAGGATGTGAGAGTTGATTATAACTGTTTTGCCCTGTTCTTTAAGCTTCTTAAGCAGTTCAAGATTATGTTTCCTGCCAAGAGCGTCAAGACCCGCGGTGGGCTCGTCAAGGATAAGAATGTCCGGATCAGAGATAAGTGCCTGGGCAAGTGCCAGCCTCTGGATCATACCCTTGGAGTAGTTCTTGACTTTGACCTTGCTGTCCTCAAGCCCGGTCACTTCCAAAAGACTCCTTAAGTATGCCTTGTCTTTTTTGGCCTTGTCCCCTTCTATTCCGGCGTAGTAGTTCATCACCTCCATAGCTGTGAGATATTCGGGAAAATAAGGTGTTTCCGGCGAATATCCTATTTTGGCACCGTCCTCTATCTCTATATCTCCTGAGCTTGCCTTGGCAAGTCCCAGGATCATTTTAATTGTAGTTGTTTTGCCTGCTCCGTTGGCCCCAAGCAGTGCAAATACTTCCCCTTTTTTGATGTTAAGCGACAAATCTTTTACAACTGCCGTTTCCTTATATTTTTTCTGTACGTTTTTCAAAACCAGGATGTCATTCATTTGTATCGCTCCTCCTTACAGGGGATATATTAGCAATACAAATAAAAGCCTCCTTAAAGGAGGCCTTAAGATTTCCTAAAGATATGATTATTTGTTAAAACTGTCCACCATTTCCTGCAGTTCAACATATCTGTCCATTTTGCGCTCAATTTCGGCGTCAACTTCTTCTTTTTCCTTGCTGAGCTTCATAAGCTTGGGAAAATCAGTGGCTGCTGCCGCTATTTCGCTCTCCAGCTCAGCGCTTCTTTCCTCCAGCTGTTCTATCTCAGACTCTATGCTGTCATATTCCTTTTGTTCTTTATAAGAAAGCTTGGTCTTTTCTCTGGGTGCCTGATATTTGCCCTTGGGGGCTTTGTCTTCAGATTTGCCGGCTGTTCCTGCATTCTTACTGCCTGAACTTGACGTTTCGGCTTCGGCGCTTTCTTTTTTATGCACAAGATAGTCCGAATAGCCACCTTCGCTCTGATAGAGACTTCCGTCTTCGAAAGCAAATACTCTGGTCACAACTCTGTCCAGGAAATATCTGTCATGGCTGACGGTTATGATGATACCCGCAAAGCCATCCAGATAGTCCTCCAGCACTCTTAATGTCTGAATATCCAGATCATTGGTGGGCTCGTCCAGGATGATGACATTGGGCTGTTCCATCAGGACTCTCAGCAGGTACAGTCTTCTCTTCTCTCCTCCGGAGAGCTTGGAAATGGGTGCATACTGCATCTCAGGGGTAAAAAGGAACCTCTCGCACATGACAGAGGCCGAGGTGAGACCTTCCTTGGTTCTGATGAATTCAGCGGTGTCCTTGATGTAATCGATGACTCTTTTGCTCTCATCAAGAGCCTCATTTTCCTGGCCAAAATATCCGATCTTAATGGTCTGACCGATCTCCACAGTGCCCTCATCGGGAGATACTGCGCCGATGATACATTTCAAAAGAGTGGACTTACCACAGCCGTTGGGGCCGATAATGCCGATTCTGTCCAGCTTTCCAAAGGTATAGGAGAAATCCTTGAATAATGCCTTATCCGCGTAGCTCTTGGAGATTCCCTCCAGAATTATGGTCTTATTGCCCATTCTTGTGGGAAGGGAGCTAAGCTCCACCTGTCTCTCCTCCTCGGGCCTTACCCTGTCGCGAAGAGCTTCGAATCTCTGAATATGCGCCTTTTGCTTGGTGGAACGGGCTCTTGCGCCCCTGAGCATCCAGGCCAGATCCTTTCTGTAAAGGGTAGCTGCTTTCCTCTCGGCGGCCTGCTCATAGTCCATTCGCTGCTGCTTAAGTTCCAGAAATCCTGAATAATTGGACTCGTAGCGGTATACGTTTCCCTTATCGATCTCAAGTATCTGATTGGTAACTTCATCCAGGAAATATCTGTCGTGGGTGATCATAAGAAGGGCCCCTCTGAAGTGCTGAAGAAACTCCTCAAGGTACTCTATCATCTCAGAATCAAGATGGTTGGTGGGCTCATCCAGGATAAGCAGATCGGATGGGGTCATGATTGCTGCCACAAGAGCAGCTCTTTTCTTCTGTCCTCCGGAGAGAACTTTGGGATTACATTCGGGATCGTCGATACCAAATTTGGCCAGATTTGCCTTAACTTCCCCCATTTTGTCCCAGTTGTCGTTTCCTGCATAGATTTTACCTGTGATATTCTCCAAAAGGGTTTTATCCATGTCAAACACCGGATTCTGAGGCAAATATGAGATGCGAAGACCGCTGCTCATTACCACCTGCCCGCTGTCAGGCTCTATCACTCCCGCAACTATTGACAGAAGTGTTGACTTACCTGTTCCGTTGGTTCCCACAACGCCTATTTTGTCTGTATCATTTATACCCACCGAAACACTGTCAAGAACGGGCCTTGACATATATGCCTTGGTGACGTTTTCTACATTTAAGATGTTCATTAAAAAGCCTTCCAATCTTCCTTAAACTAAATACGCCATTTTTCTACCTATACTATCTTTAGGTAGAAAAATGACGTTTAACTTCATCAAATATACTTCATAGGCCTCATGGTGTCAAATCAGTAGTTCTTTGCGCCATGATTATCATGATCATCCCTCATGAGATACTCTTTATCATCATCGATCATTGCCAGCATTATGTCGGCAAACTTGGGGTCGAACTGGGAGCCTTTGCCCTTTTCAATCTCGCCCCTTACTATTTCCTGCGCCAGAGCGC
Organism: Butyrivibrio sp. DSM 10294; assembly: GCF_028539135.1. Lineage (NCBI taxonomy): Bacteria > Bacillati > Bacillota > Clostridia > Lachnospirales > Lachnospiraceae > Butyrivibrio > Butyrivibrio sp. DSM 10294. The sequence goes on from NZ_JANSWL010000070.1 coordinate 29,498, forward strand.
CTCTGTAGCTTCGATTGCTGGTCATGGCATCATAGGCATCAGCCACGGCAATGATCCTGGCTTCCTCGGGAATCTCTTCACCTGCAAGCCCCTGCGGATAGCCTCTTCCATCGAATCTTTCATGATGCCACTTTGCACCTGCTGCAAGTTCAGGCATCTCCTTGATATTCCCTAGGATCTTGCCGCCTATAGCAGGGTGCTTTTTGATGCAGGCAAACTCCTCATCTGTCAGTTTCCCCGGCTTGTTAATCACTTCATCGGGAACTCCGATCTTGCCTACATCGTGGAGAAGTCCCATCATGAAGATTTTCTCCTGCCTCTTCTCGTCATAGCCGTATCTTTTGGCTATTTCTCTGGAATACTCCGCCACCCTTCCGGAATGACCATTTGTATATTTATCCTTGGCGTCAATGGCGTCTGCAAGGCACTCTACAACATGAAGGAAAAGATTCTCATTTTCTTTGGTCTTAGCATCTACTAAGCCCTCAAGGTTTCTTTGAAGCCGTATGAGTTCCACAGCATGCTGCACTCTGATAACCAGGACACTTGCAATGAACGGCTTTCTGATGAAATCCATGGCTCCGAGAGAAAGCCCTTTAGTCTCCACTTCTTCATCTTCATTGGCAGTCAGAAAGATTACCGGCGTATCTCTCCAGCCGTTCTCACATTTTTTAAGCTCCTTAATGACTTCAAAGCCATCCATCTCCGGCATGCTGATATCCATCAGAATGATATCCGGCGCAGAATTATCCTTGATATGTTCCAGGAGAGCTTTGCCCGACTTAAGCACAATCACCTTGAATCCGACGTCCGTCAGGATATTCCAGGCTCTTTTAAGAATTATAGGGTCATCATCAATAACTATTACTTCCGGAATCATATTTACCTCCAAAAGAAAATTCCCCCAATTAAATAATATCTCAAAGACGTTTATACATCAACTTAATAGTGATATACTCAAAATGTACAAATAGCATAAACAACAAGGAGGAACCCTTTCTGTGAATATAAATATCCCAGGTCTTGACATAGAAAAAGCCATCGACAATTCCGGTTCCATAGAGCTTTTTACAGAGCTTCTCGGTGACGTCCACAGGATCATTGATGAAAAAAGTGATCTTGTGGAAACCTATTTAAAAAACGAAGATCTGAAAAACTATACCATCCAGGTCCATGCCCTTAAGACCACCTGCCGCATGATAGGCGCCATGGAGCTTGGAGAGGATTTCTTTACCCTGGAAAAACTTGGAAAAGAAAACGACCTGGAACAGGCTTCTAAGCTTACTCCCGATGTTCTTGCAGCTTTCAGGGCGTTAAAACCTCATCTTGAGCCCTTTTCTCCCCACAAAGGCGATCCCCATAAGGCCTTTGACAAGGACGTTTTTTCAGCTGAATTAAACAGTCTTCTCGAGGCAATAGATGATTTTAATCTTGCCGCCGCGGAAGATGCCACAAAACAGCTGTTTTCCTATGGCTGCAATGAAGCCTTACAAGGAAAGCTCAAGGATCTTGATAAACTCATTTCCAATCTTGATTACGATGAGGCCAAAGAGCTGATCAATCAGATTCTTGCCGATCTCTGAGTATGTTCACTTGCCGGATATTGATCCATAGCCTGCAACTGCTTCATCCACGCTCATTTCGCCGTTTATGACGGCATAGGCTGCTGCCCTGAACTCTTTGACCGCAGTATCAAGTATTTCCGTATCTCTGAAGTTGACGGTTCTATCAGCAGGGAAGCCGGAAAGTGAAGCATACACTTCATCCAGCGAATAGTCCTTGGTAGGGGTTATGAGCCTCTTTTCCTGCGCCATAAGTCCCAGTTCCTTCTCACTGGTAAGGAACCTTATGAATTCATTGGTCATATCAAGGTTTGTGCTGTTCTTGTTAACGCTAAACAGAATTGACATAGAATCCATGTAATACCCGCCTTCGTCACCCGACGGAGCTATGTAGAAATCGTACTTGAAGGGATTAGCGGAAAAAGCTTCAGACTTACTCTCACGCTTTTTGGTCCCGGAAACAACGTCTCCGGAACAGAGCATCATAGGTACATCACCCTCAAAAAATCGCATGATAACTGCATTGTAATCATCTTCTATTTCTGCTGTGCACTTGTCTATATCTATGCAGCCGGAGTCCACAAGATCTTTTAGCCTTGTTAGAGGCGCTCTCATGGCTTCACCGGCGGAAGGTACAAGGTTATTGAGATCGGCTTCTATGCTTCTGTCGTCCTTGACCGTTTTAGCAAACATCGGATAGGCAAAGGTATAGCCTATTCCGGGCGTAGTTGAGGTATTGCTGCCCATAATGGGAGACTCGTAGCCAGCTGCCTTAAGCTTCTCACAGGTCTCTTTTAGCTCGCCGTAGGTCTTAGGTACTTTCAGCCCTTCTTTTTCAAAGATATCCATATTTACAAGCATTCCGTATGAGGTAGCAAAAACAGGCAAAGTCAGTACCTCACCGTTATTCATCTCCCATCTTACGCCCTGCCTGATGCAATCAAGATTGATATTAAGCTTGGAATCAGCCAGATTCTCTGCTGCACTAAACAATGGATCCAGCTTCTCGTTTCCGTACATCCAGGGCTGAACAACGTAGATATCAGGGGCCTCCTGGCCTGCCAGGGCATTAACTATAGTATTGCTATAGTCATCCAGGTAATTATATTCGATCTCACCATTGGGATAATGCTCATAGAATCTCTCTATAGCACTTTCCAGGGACTCAAAATTTGAATATGTCCCCACCACTGATAGCTTGTACTCAGTATCTGATGAATATTTCGGGGAAAACTCCTTGCTTGTTCCCTGAATGCCGCCACAACCTGCCACGCCAAATACCATTGTTGCCGCAAGGGCTGTGGAAATGATTGTCTTAATTCGTCTATTCATGCTCTCTCCTTTCACCGCCTTCGTCAAAATACTTATCCACCTGTGAAATGATTTCTTCCGTGCTCAGTTCCTTGAAGCACAATTGCAACAGCTTGTCCTTATCAAACTCCGCTTGCCCTTGTATACTGCTATCCATAAGTACAAGCTCAGGTTCATGCTTTTTGAGATACGCCAAGGCCTGCTCTCCCGATTTGGCCACAGCTGCATTTATATGAGCAGGCATCCATTCCCGAACTCCGCGCAAAAACTCGACATCTTCATTCACCACAAGAATGTTATGTACGACTGCCGGTTCTTTCTTTTCTTCCCCGTTTTCCCCTGCCTTCTCCACAAGATCCGCAGGCAGATACGTAAGAAGCATGCTTTCAAGTCTGCCGGTATCAATAGGTTTGGTCAGATAATCGTCAAATCCTGCATTTATGTACATTTCACGCATTCCGGACACTGCATTGGCTGTAAGACAGATAACAGGCGTCTTCTGATTGGGCGTATCCGTGCAGGCTTTCATTTCCTTGATGGTCTCAATACCATCCTTGTCCGGCATCATATGATCAAGGAAGATCACGTCATAGCAATTTCGCCTGAAAAGAGCAATGGCTGCATCTCCGCTGTCTGCAGTATCTATCTGCATCTTTGTCTTGTTCAAAAGACTTACGAAGACCTTGAGGTTAACTTCAGTGTCGTCCACCACCAATACTCTTGCCTTAGGTGCCAAAAACTGCACGCTGTACTTCTTTCTTTCACGAAGAAAGTTCTTGTAGGCGGTTTCGAAATCGCCCAACGGCTCCCATTTAACTACCTTTTGTTTCAGGTCAAAAGAGAATTCCGAGCCCTTTCCATACTCACTGTCCACATGTATCTTACTTCCCATCATATTGAGAAAGCTCTGGGCAATTGCCATACCAAGTCCGGTTCCTTCAATATTTCTATTTCTCTTTTCCTCTATTCTCTCAAAAGCGACAAACAGCTTATCAAGTTCCTCTTTTTTAATACCGATTCCGGTGTCCTTAACACTTACATGGAGCATTATATGATCCGGTTCATCCTCGCATTTTTTCCCGGATATTGAAAAGATAACGCTGCCTTCCTTGGTGTATTTGACGGCATTGGAGAGAATGTTGATGATTACCTGCTTAATCCTGATTTCATCGCCATGAAGGATCCTTGGTATCTCTCTGTCCACCTCAAGCTTGAAAACAAGCCCCTTTTCATCTGCCTTTCGCTGAACCATGTTAACAAGGTCATTTAAAAGAGATACAAAGTTGTAGTCTACATCTATAATCTCCATCTTGCCGGCTTCAATCTTTGAGAAATCAAGGATATCGTTAATGATCCCAAGGAGGGTGTTTCCGGCGGCCCTGATGTTTTCTGAATACATCAGGATTTCCTCGTCATGACTGTCCCTTAGGATCATCTCGTTCATACCGATTATGGCATTCATGGGAGTTCTGATGTCATGGGACATTGTGGACAGGAACAGGGATTTTGCCTCATTTGCCTCATTTGCCTGATTCGCAGCAGCTGCAGCTACCGAGAGCTTGCGGTTAAAGCCAAGGAGAATTATCATGTTAAAATGAAGAAGGCCCATAAGTCCCATCGTTACGATTCCCAGCAGGATCCAGTCAATTGACCTGTTCACCGTAAGCTCTTTGGCAGGAATATAAGCTACAAGGAACCAGGAATTCAGGTTGCTGACAGGGGTATAGGCGATCACGCTGTCTTCATTCCTGGAATTGCGCATATGCATTGATCCAACACCGGTTCGGATTGTATCTATGACCTTGTTATATTCCTTGACGGACATTGGGTTGTAGGATTTGAAATATTCAAAGAAATTGCTGTTTTTAAGGGACTTGCCGCGGATCATGTAGTCGCCGTCCCAGTCTATAAGGGATATTTCCACATTTTCATACTCGCCCTTTAGAAAAACCAGTTTCTGCTCAAGCATGCTTACAGGTACCACGCGAAGGAGAAGCCCTGCGCGCATGGCTCCTGTTTCATCATCCAAAACCTTTACATTGTTCAAAACAGCGATGGACTGAATGCCATTTAAGGGATTGGTATAGGCCCTCGTAAGGCTTACCACGCCATTTATGTCACTGATCTCAAGGTTGTCAAAAATCGATATATGGGAGTAATTTACGGAATAATCCGACGGATTTGTAGTATTGGGGGACGTAGAGATACCCTTCATAGATCCGTCATCAATGTAGATAAGATGTCCTGAGATTTCAGGAGATATTTTAGCCTTTCTGATATATGAAATAGCCTCCTCAACAGTCATCGGAGTGCCTGCATCCGCAGACTCATTGATATAATTCGACCAGATATCGCACAGATGCTGCTCATCCTCAAGGTAATTGGCGATGATCTGCTCTGTGGTGGTGGTCATCTTCTCAAAAGACGCAATCGAAGCATGGTTTGATTCTGATGCCCTATCGTTGGCATATTTCACGATAATAAAAAGAATCAAACCTACTATCACGATATTAATAATGATAATATATCTTTTCTTCAATCTGCAGCCTCAACAAAAACCCGGGAACTAAAAATTTACATATCAGTACAGATTAATATTACCATTTTACGTATATTTATATTGTTAAAAAAGTATAAATGAGTCTTCACCCCACTACTGACGCACCATTTTGATTACCGCTGTATCAGCATAAGTAATGGGATCTGAATGCATAAAAAACAGATTGCCTTCGCAAGGAGCATACAGTGTTTCCATCACCGTCCCATCGTAAGGGTCTATGATCTCAGCCAGCGGTGTTCCCTCTAAAATATGCTCTCCGACCATAGCAAGAGGCTCAAATATCCCTGATTTTGCCGTACGGACGCTAATGAGCTCCTTATCACTGATTATTACAGAAGGATGCTCTCCGGACTCCCGGTACTTTACAAGGCCCAATCCTGCGCAAAACCTAAGGACCGACAGAACCGCCTGACCGGCGCTCTTTTTATCGATCCTACTGGTTGTGGACGTATAAAGGCTGTAGGCCTTGGTATTCCATACCTGCCAGTTATAGTTGAGGGTTGCGGTGTCATAGGGTCTGACAGCTCTTTTTACCACATAGGGAAGTCCGAATTTCATTGCAGTATCAACGTCTGAGAAGCCCTCATCCATCATCCTTACATGGGGCATGAATTCTCCCGGCATATAAAAGGAAGTAAACTGGATTCCATGCTCATAATCTTTGATCCGGGAAAAAATACCATCTGCTATTCTCTGAGTGGTCTCCCCCAGTGCATATCCGGGAAACATCCTGTTAATATCGGTATTGTCAATGGTCCAAAAACGCTTCTGGATATTCATGGAATAGGGATTACAGCAAGGAATGATAAGTATCTTAATCCCCGGAGTAATACGCCTTTCCTCCTCCAGCTGCTTGAATTTCTTAACCAGCTGTGAGCAGCAATAGAGCTGCTGGACTTCATTGCCTCTCATGCTTCCCACGATGCATAGGGACTTTTTCCCCTTGCCGAATTCATAACCGGTGATCCTGAAGCTGTCCCTATAGAGACCATTTATCTCATAGATCGTTCTCTTTTTCATACAGATGCTACTTCCTTCTTAAGTAATCTCCCAATCAGGGAGCCTTCATCCACGATAGGATAATCTCTTATGGTAAAAAGAATTCCGTCCACAGGGCTTACAACGTTCTGAAGCACTGCGCCGGACAGCGGATCGATGATACGTCCTATCCGATCTCCTTTTTGCAGCTTTTCCCAATGCTTTACATCAGGAATAAAGAGTCCTCCCGCAGCTGCATTTAAAAAGCAGACATCGTCGGAATCCTCTGAGACAATAGCTTTCCTTGATGCCGCTGTATCCCCGGTCCACATCCCCATGGAATCCATCAGATTAAATATTCCCTCAACCAGCTGGTCCCCATACTCTTTGGTTATCCGCATGCCTACACCCATTTCAGCCACAAGACACGGAGTCCCCGTACTGTTAAGGCTGTAGGCAAAGGTGGATTCAAGCACGGTACTTGCCTCATGGACCCAGATAAAATCAACATTGCAGCGCTCAGCCAAGGGAACCAGTTTTTCTTTGTGGAGCCTGCTTATCCTTATCTGCGGAATCTCCGTAAGGTAGATATTGCTGGCATGAATATCCAGCACCACATCTGAGCCGGAGATGTCCTTCAGGATATTAGCGGCCAGTGATTCCGTCATATTGCCTTCCGCATTTCCCGGAAATATTCTGTTCATATCCAGGTCAAAGGCCGGAATTCCGCGGGTTATGGAGTCAATTCCCAAGGGATTCATAGCCGGGTAAATATCCACTATACCTTTAAGACATTCTTTTTGGGCCTCAATCCGCCTTGACAGCTCGAAGCAGACATACTGCCCCTCCAGCTCGTCCCCATGTATTCCGGTCACTATGCTGATGCGCTTTTTCCTGTCCTTTCTGTCATTAGGAAGAATACGCCTTTTCTTTATTCTCAATACCTCATCAACAGGTAGCGCCACCTGTGCTATTGTCTCTATCATCAGAACAATGCTCCTCTGCTTACAATATTCTGCCCCGGAGTGAGCTCTGACACATTTACATAGACCTCCTGTGTCTGCTGCCCTCCGCCATGCATGATTCCTCTGTTGATCTGACATTCAGAGGCATCTCTTCCGCAGCCGATCCTGATATGTGAGTCACAGACCAAACTGTTATTGGTGGGGTCGTAGCCGTACCATTTTCCGGAGTCCACCACCTCCACCCAGGCATGGGACTCCCCTTCTCCTATGATAAGGCCTGTTACATATCTGGCCGAACACCCCGACAGATTCAGCAACGAGATCATGATATGGGAAAAATCCTGACAGACGCCTTTACCTATGGAAAAAGCCTCTTCCGCCCCGGTTTCAACGCCTGTGGAACCTTTTTCATAAACAAAATCCTCATGGAGCCTTGCCATAATAATCCCGGCCTTCCCCCTGGGGCTCTCTTCATCAAAAGATGGCATGGATACCCTGATATTCTTCAGATATTCCCTCAGTTTCTCTCCTGGAAGAGTCAGTCCATGGCTATGCCTGTATATCATCTCTTCAGTCTGGGACGCGGCAGTTTCATAGGAACCACATCCGCACTCAGCATCCCCTTTAATATGGTACTTAAAATATGAATGCGGAATCTCGTTACTGCCGTAAATATACCTGTTTCCGTGAGAATCCGTAGCCCACTCGGCTCTTGTTTCCGGAATCATATCGATTGTTATGTTTGATATTTTCTGCCTCTCATCGTCCTTAGGAATGCACTTTATCGTATAGCAACACCAGGAAACATCCGTCGAGTAACGGATTTCCATGCAATAATCAAAATGTAGTTTTTTCACAGAATAATCCCCTCAAAGTTCAGGCAATCAGCGCCTCAACCATTTTTATAACTCCGTAATAATCTACTTCCTGCTGCTCCACAGCCCTGCGGATATCTTCAAGTTTTTCTTTTTTGACGCCGATACCGCTTTTTTCTATCCTTGGAATCATACGTCCCGCCTCTCTTATGAGGACCTCTCTTCCAAGACCAAGTCTGGCATACAGATCAAACCTCTCAATTCTTTTACCGGACTTAATGATATTTCTTATGTGGTCATCATCCAGCTTGTCATCGATCATCCCCCAAAATGCCAATATATCATCGATAACCTGCTGCAGTTCAATAAGCGGAGCATCGCTTAGCTTGGCCTTATTCATTTCATAGATGGCCAGCTGTATGTAGGAAAGAGACTCTGAACCGATACTTTCCCTCAGCACGATGGCATTGTCGTATGCCCTGATGAGATTGCTGATTATGGAGTCAGGATTGCTCTCATCAAAGGGATAGGACCTCATGAAGTCCTGCTTATCCTCATAAATATTTGGAATGTCTATCATATGGCAAAAATCGGGATAGCTATCGCAGATCTCATCGATCATAGTGTCATAGCTCTTAAAATAGCAGCGCACCAGTGTGTAAACTCTCTCTGCATACCTGCCAAGCCAATATAGTCTGTTGGTTTGTTCTATTGAGATAATACCCATGTATCCTTAAATCCTCCTCCCTGTGATGAATTAACAATGAATGAATCCGGGTTTCTGGAAAAACGTGTAAGACCGCTCCTCCACACCAGCGGCTCATCCGCCATCAGTACAAATGCCCTAAGATCCGCTTTTCTTGGAACCATCTCTCCGCCTTCGAGAATGTCCAGATCCTGGAAGTCTATGACCTCCTGAGCTATAAATCTTCTTGGCTCTGCCTTGAGAAGACTCATAAAGCTTTCCTTCTGCTCTTTTGTCATGGAATTGCCAAATACAACGCCGTAACCACCTGCCTCCGCAACATCCTTGAGCACAAGCTTGTCGAAATTCTCAAGAACATACTTCATATCCTCTTCATAGAAAGGAAGATATGTTGGAGCATTGTGAAGAATCGGCTCCTCTCCCAGGTAGTAACTGATCATCTTAGGAACAAAATAGTAGATTCCCTTATCATCAGCCACTCCGTTGCCCGGAGCATTGATAAGCGCCACGTTTCCTTTCCTGAAAACATCGTAAATATGCGGGATTCCTATTACCGACTGGGGATTGAAGTTCATGGGATCCAAGTATTCGTCCGAAATTCTCCGGTACACAGCCCCAACTCTCTCATACTTTCCATCAGCTGTAATAAAGTAGAGCTTGTCATTTTCCACTATAAGCTCCGAACCATTGGCAAGATGCGCGCCCGTCTGCTCCGCCAGATAGGAATGTTCAAAATACGCGGCATTGTACCTGCCCGGCGTAAGGATAACTGTGTGGCCTCCTACATTGACATTATCCATTGTCCTTCGAAGGAGCTTGGCATAATTCCTGTTATCCTCAAGCCTTACTCCGTTAAATGTTCCCGGTGAACTCCTCCTGCACAGTTCTCTTGCGATCATCGGATAGGACGCTCCCGACGGAACCCTGAGGTTGTCCTCCAGGATATACCATCCCCCATCTTTGCCCTTTACCAGGTCTATTCCCGAGATATGGGAATATATACCCTTTGTCGGACACACTCCCTCGCATTCAACCATGTATCCGCTGGAAGCAAAAATGAAATCCTCAGGCACAACACCGTCTTTTACTATCTTCTTATCGCTGTATATATCCTTCAGAAAAAGATTAAGCGCAGTAACTCGCTGCTTAAGTCCCCCCTCGAGGAAGCTGAATTCGTCATGTTCAATGATCCTAGGAATGGCATCAAAAGGAAAAAGCTGCTCCTTGAACTCATTGTTTTTGTAGATACCGAATTTTACTCCATACCTGGCAAGGAGCGCATTGACGTCATCTGTGTGTTTTAGCAGGTTAACATTGTTCATAGGCATTTTCCTTCTCTTCCTCATTGTTTTTGGCGTCAGCTTCACTCATTTTTTCATGTATCCGTAGTTTAAAATCAGGCCCAAGGCGATTCCTATCAAGGTATCCAAGGATCTGTTTGCCACGAATAAATAAGGATTTTCATCCATAAGGTGATTAACGACTATGCTCAAAAAGACAACGCATGAAAAATACGATGCTTTCTTTTGCTTAATTACAACCGTAGTGTAAATGATCGGTATCAGCGAAAAAGATATTATGCAGTAATGCAGAAAACTGTCGCCAAGCTGAGGAAATCTCTGCTTGATCAGGATATATACAAGTCCGTAGGCTGCACCGATTCCCGTTCCAACGGTTCTCTGAAGGGCATTCTGAACGGTATTCCTGGTCTGATTCTGTATGCACCACAGAACCGCCAGTGCCGAGTAAAACGGTGTTCCCTGCTTTCCTCTTATAAAATAAATGGCGAAACAGATAAGCACCCCCAGTGCCGATTTAATTATCCTCATCCCTATATGCGGGATATGATCCATAACTCTTTCCATATATCTGTCTATAACGCTCTCCCCTTCCCTAAATGCAACGATGGCGCTCCGGTAACAAACCGAAACGCCATTGTCTCATTGCACTTAAATAGGTTTAGTTATAAGAAAAAGGATAAAAGAAAAGGCGCTTTGAATCACTGTGTGAATCAAAACGCCTTTGTTTGTATACAAGTATACTGATTGTGCGCATTTTGGCAATTGCCATTTTACACAAAATATCTCGGCTTAATTACCTGTCCATTGTCATTCTTGCGCAGTAGCAAGCACTGTACTTTTTCATATATTCAAGATACAGGTCACGAAGCTCTTTATCTTCTGACAGAAGCAGTAACTGCCAATCTTTGATAAACAGCATAGCATCGTAAACAGGCTCGGACTTCTCTCTGTCATCAAAGAGAGTATCGGGATGGTTCTTAACCCAATCAGATAAAACTGACTTAAATGATGGTACATTAAGGCTATTTAGCATACGCATCTGCTCCTCAATATAGCCTGTGATCATCTGAACATTGTTCGGGCCCATCATTGTGTCGCTCTTATTTCCATATGCCTTTTCATTTGGAATCTTCGCAAAGCCTTCTTCATAAAGATGTATGAAGGATCTGTCTTTACTAAGTCTGATTTTGTAGAAAACAGGTGAATTTATCGCCTCAGAAACAGCTTCTTTCAAAGAATCACTAAGACCCTCTTCATTTAAGTTGAATTTCAAAACACAGCAAATATCCGACTCCTTAACGACCCTTTTCGCCCCCAGGTTATCAAGAGGTATAGGCCTGTATACAACTCTTCTGCCTAACAGCATGCAGTTTTTTTCATAATCTGCATAGAGATCGAAATATACTGCGTCATACTCCTGACTTTCGGCCATCTCAAGCCCATAGGTTTTAATACAATTTTCCATACACATATCCTCTTTTCTTATATTTCTAAAATGCTTAATTTCTCCATCTTGCACGGATCTTGTCATATTCAGCAACTACTTCCTTCATATCCTCGAAGCGTGCTCTGTTGTTTTCTGCCACTTCAAGCGGATTGTTTATATAGGCGTGAAATAATATTTTTGATAGATGCTTTTTGCTTTAATAAGAACCGGTTTTGACATTATAGACATCCGGTCTGCCTTCCTCTGAGATTACGCATATCTTCGCGGTGCTCTCATATTTAATTCTGATAGTTAAGAATAACATCACAGCAAAAATAGCTGTAAAGATAACTATAAGGATCCATGTCTCTACTATCTTGGCCCGTTTATATTCAGGGCTTGTAAGCCTGCCATTTAGTTCCTCAAAGGCCTCCGCAAAAGCTCTGCCAGTGGTATATTCTTCTGACTCCATAAGCTTGTCATACAGACTATTATTAAAATCACGTGTTATTCCCGGACTCAAGACAGAATCTGTATTATCGCCCTGCATTCCCTCAAAATACCAGTCTGAAAATCTGACATTTTTGTCTGCGCTGTAGATGATCACCCAATGCTTCTCATCACTGTATCTGTCAACATAATAGTCATAGGCATACTTGGTGAGGCTGCTGTAGTCTGATTGCCATTCATCATTACTGCAGGTCACGACTACCGGTACTATATTGGTGATATCCATGAATTCATTCAGTACCCGAGACAGTTCCTGCTCGTCCTGCTCTGAAACAGCATCGTAATTATCCACGATCTGGACGGATGCCCCCGGAACCGGCAGTATTGAACTTTTCCCGTTTATGATGCTAAAAATTAAAAAAGCTCCGTATATAATTCCAATAAAAGTTCCGATCAGAAAGGGAAGCGTGAACATAAGAAGACTTCTGAAATTAGATGGATTCGTATTGTAGTAATAATGCGGTTGTCCATGCCTGTAATATACGTATCTGTTTGAATTGGCAAATGGTTTGCGACTTCCGAATACTCTTCCGTGACTTCTGTCATAATGTGATCTGGCGGAACTACCTGATGATCCCATGTGGCATCCTCCGCCACAATGTCCGCCGCCTGATGAATGAGGCATAATATAAGCTCCTCCTTTAGACTTGTATGCCGTGACAATCGGCACATCTTCGCCATTATACTATCGTTCCGGCGAAATTTAAATACATTTTTTATCCAAAGAACTTTACTGCGTAGTTGATGATTATTCCGGCAGATCCGCCGGCGAGAGCAAGTAGAACCACCCCAACAATAATACAAACGCGGCTTGCAATCTTCTTTTTGGTATCCTTGGAAAAATGTTTACCGGTACAAAGAAGAGCTATTCCTCCAATCAGTCCTGTAAAGAACATACCGATCAAGATAGCTGCAATCACAATGATTACTGCCATAAATGCAAGTCCGATTAGTCCCAACAACAAACTTAATAGTCCACCCATAGTTTTTCCTCCGTTTCATATATAAGCCCATTTTAGTTAATGGCTCAACAAAGATATATTGTCAGATGGGCAAAATAGAGGAGGATAAATCCTTATATCCGCCGATTTTTACTGTCGTTTCTTCGTGTGATACTTCTGTGATTTTTCAATAAACATTGTATTTAACTGCCTCCACAGCGGTGTTATACAGATATCTTATAACCTCTACAGGGGCGATTCCAACTGCGGTCTCACCGGTTACCATCACTGAAGATGCGCCGTCGAGCACTGCGTTGTAGATATCGCAAACCTCAGCTCTGGTAGGAACTTCGGACTTTTCCATAGATGCCAGCATCTGAGTTACTACCATGAAGGGTTTGTCATTTCTTCTGCAGATCTCTGCGATCATTTTCTGAGCTCGGGGAAGTTTCCAGAGAGGCATGCTGTTTCCCAAATCTCCCCTTGCGATTATCACCTCATCACATAGGCCCATGAAGGATTCCAGATTCTTCATGCCCTCAGTGTTTTCAATCTTTGCATATATTTTCAGATCTGCGCAGCCACATTCCTCCAGGGCATCATGAAGGAGCTCCAGATCCTTCCTGCACCTTACAAAGGGCTGCATAATTCCTGTAATTCCCAGGCTTCTTGCGATTCTGAGATTTTCCCTGTCGTCATTAGTCAGCGCCGGAAGTTCTATGCTTTTTCCAACTATTGCTATACTCTTTCTCTGAGTGAGGAGTCCTCCGCGGATGACTTCCAATCTGACACTACTTGCACCTTTTTCCCGCACCTTGCAAAGAAGCTTTCCATCATCAAGAAGGATCTCATCATCAACTACAAGTTGCCTGATAATTGCCATTTCCACAGGTATTCCGCCCTCACCGAAGAACACTTCATCGCCGCTTCTAAGCTCATATTCGTAGTTAAAACGTCCTATCCTAAGTTCGGGACCTTGCATATCAATTAAGATTTTGGGCTGAATACCATTTGTATTGGCCGCTCTTATCATCCTGCCGATGCTCTCTTCACAGTCTTTTAGCATTATATGCGACAGGTTGATCCTGATCCCGGTCATTCCTGCAGCAAACATTTTTGCCAAAATGCTCTCATTGTCACAGGAAGGCCCTAAGGTCCCGAATATATCGATAGTTTTCATTTTTTCCTTTTGCTCAATATTCATGTTATGCACTCGCGCTTAATTTCTTTTTCGAATTTACCTAAGTATCAACGCTATACAATTAATATGATATACGAATTGCTCCATGACTATCGTCATTCTCGCAATTCTACAAATATTCGGAAACCGCTAATTTACTGCGTAAATTGCTAATTCCTCATATTTGTTTGGGCCATAAAGTCAAAATGCTTAACATGCCAGCATG
>NZ_JANSWL010000071.1:0-718 GCF_028539135.1 Butyrivibrio sp. DSM 10294
CAAACATACATTCGATATAATAATCGCATGGGTGCTACCACTACGATTACGGTAGGCGGTTGGCTCTTTGCCGGATTTGATCTGAGAACTCTCTGCTATTTAAGGAGGGATAAGCTTATGAGAAATCTTAAAGGGAGCTAGTGATGCAACTTATTTTGATGATAATGAGCTGCGTAATGGTAGCAGTTGGCTTTGCAATTTTCATTGCGGCCATCTGCATAACCATCATCAGCTATTTCAAGAAATAAAAACAAGCATCAAAAAAGACCGCTGATAAACTTTTGGCGAGTTAGGATGCGATCTTCTTTGATTCGTAACTATTAACCAGGAGCTAACCGTCTATCGGTAGCACCTTTTTATATTTATATGATAGCATAATTAGCCGCAAATGCAAGTTTTCTGTAAGCGTCACGTAAACTGTGTCTATTAGAATGACAGAAGAGTGGGGACGAAGAGTGGGGACAGTCCCCAAGTTGATTCTGTGAACACAAATCATCGTTCAACAAAGCACGGAATAAGAATTATTGCCAGAACAAACATACATTCGATATAATAATCGCATGGGTGCTACCACTAAGATTACGGTAGGCGGTTGGCTCTTTGCCGGATTTGATCTGAGAACTCTCTGCTATTTAAGGAGGGATAAGCTTATGAGAAATCTTAAAGGGAGCTAGCGATGCAACTTATTTTGATGATAATGAGCTGCGTAATGGTAGCA
>NZ_JANSWL010000072.1:0-190010 GCF_028539135.1 Butyrivibrio sp. DSM 10294
AAAAGCTTGGCTTTAATGTTCTGTCCGTTATTACTTTTGGTTTGTTAATTCTGAATAATTCTCTTGGAATTTTTCAGGGTTGCATTACTGTTTATTTGTCAAGGTACTTGTCGCTGCAGCTCTCAGCCGCAACTCATTTAGAATATCACGGCTCCAAATATCTGTCAACAACTTTTTTAAAGTTTTTTGAAAGTTTTTGGAAAGCTGTTCCGGAAAGCGCCATTTTCTGCGGTTTCCGTCGCCCATTCGCAACGGGCAAAATGAAGTATAACATCTCAGTTTTATTAATGCAATAGGTTTTTTTATTGTTTATAAAAGTTTTCTTTTTCCTTATAGAAGAGATCTTATATAGTTATACAGAGCATCTGTCATCTTGAGAACCACAGGCATTATCTGCATTCCGGTGATAAAGGTGATGAGTTTGATAATGACAGCCGCCTCAACTGCGCCGAGAATTGCACCAAGGAGTCTGTCGAATCCTCCGAGGATCGGAATATCCTTGATCTTGCGAAGGTGTTCCGTCAACGTATTCATCACTTTATATATCAGAAAAGCAACGATCAGATAACCTATCCTGGGAATGATGTTTCCCAGCTTAAGGCTCAGCGCATCTCCCACGATCTTAACTATATAGTAGATCGAGGCAAAGGCTGCCAGGACAGAAATAAGGCCTGCTGCTTCCGCAAACAGGCCATTGTTAGCTCCATATGACATTCTCCAGAGGATAAGGCACACCACAACTATGGCGATGACGATATCCGCTATTTCAAATCCGAGCACTTCGGTTCCTCCGTAACATATGGTTATTCTTTACTTAAGGTTCATAGTCTGAACATTCTGGTTGGTCACCAGTGCGTACTTATTTCTCACTCCCGAGGGGATCATAAGTCTGACCGGTGTAATAAAGCTTCCTTTATATTTAACGTGCCCCGTTACATCCTGAATGATGCATTCATCATCATTGTATATAACGATCTGCTTGTCATCAAAAATGATATCCGAATAATGCATATCAAAGTAGGAAGTAAGTATCAGGTTTCCCTGTGTGTTGTAGACCTGAAGTCTGTATGCACCCTCGGCTGTATTGTTTGCAAAAACAAGGCCCACATAGGATTCGTTAAAGTATACCGATCTTACTTCTTCTCCTCCGGTAAGGCTCTCCGCCTGGCTCACAGGCTTCTGATCTCCCGAGTAGAACATGATTCTGTCATCAGAAACAGCGAAAGCGGTGCCGGCATTCATGAACTGCACATAGGGAACAATGGTTCCGGGATAATCATAGCCACTGACATAATTATCAATGGAGTTCTGTCCAACGGACCCAAAGTTAAAGAAAGCAACGCTGGTCTTGAGTTCACCTTCATCAGGATACAGATAGGATACGCAGAGCAGCTCGCCATTGGGTGACAGGCTGATATCAAGGGGATATCCGCTGTCCTTCATGGTGGTCTTGAAGCTTACAAGAGTAGCTCCCTTAGGATCATATACATATATCCAGGTCACATCGGTACCGTCAAGAACTGCCGCAACAACTCCCTGTGACGATACACAGAAGTCTCTGATAGGCAGGTTGGTATCAATTTCACCCAGCGCCCCCGAGGTATTGCTGACATAAATGTTGTGACCGTTATAATCTCCCACTGCCACAACATTGTTACAGGTATGGGCTATGGGACTCTGCATCTCATAGGTCTGATTCCACAGAGCCTTGCCGGTGGAGTCAATACAGCTGATTCCATCCTTACTGTATTGAACGATATATCCGCCAAGAGCTATGATCTTGGAATCCGAGCCATTGGTCAGCTCTCCCCCTGTAGTTATAACAGCCTCGGAATATTCCTTGTCTCTCCAGCTGATATACAGGGCTGAAACCACAAACAGAACCACTGCCGCAATTGCCACGGTTCGGAAAAAGACTGTCAGTCTGTGATGTCTGATCTTTTCCTTGTAGTCCACAGTATCACGCACTGAGGCAGGTTCTTCTTTATTCTTATTTATTTTTTCTGCGTATGAGCTAAAATCTCTTACTTCAGCCAAAATATGCCTCCGAAGACCTTATGCGAACTGATAAACAGTCACTGTATCGTATTCTCTGTCAGGTCCGAAGATCGGATCCGGGAATTCAGGCTCATTAACAGCATTGGGATAGATCTGTGTCTCGAGGCAGAAACCGTCTCTTGATTTGTATACTCCGCCGCCCTTGGCATTACTGCTCTTAAGGAAGTTGCCGGCATAGAACTGGAATCCGGGAAGTGTGGTTGAACACTGCATTGTGATTCCGGTTACAGGTGATGTAACAGTTGCGAAAATTCTGCGTGTGCCGTCGAAGCCATCGATACAGAAATTGTGATCGTAGCCTCCGACAGCCTTGAGCTGAGCATCATCTGCATTTATATCACGTCCGATTGTTTTCTCCTCGATGAAATCAAAAGGAGTTCCCACAACGTTGACAATCTCGCCGGTGGGAATAGCAGCGGAATCAATTACAGGTGTGTAATAAGATGCATTGAGCTTCATCAGGTGGTCATGAATAGAGCCTGCATTGTGGCCACTGAGATTGAAGTATGCATGATTGGTCATATTGATAAGAGTTCTTGCATCGCTGGTTGCATGATAATGCAGGGAAAGTGCATTGTCATCGGTGAGAGTGTAGGTAAGTTCAAACACTCTGTTTCCGGAAAATCCAAGATCTCCGTCGTCAGATTTCAAAGTGAATTTGACGAAATTGTCGCCCTCTTCGGCATCCCATACGCGCTTGTGGAAGCCGTTGTCGTGGTCTGTGTGAAGGTTGTTGGGGCCATCGTTAACAGGGAGGCTGAACTGCTTCCCATCTATTTTGTAGGCAGCGCCTGCAATCCTGTTGGCACAAGGGCCTACTGTGGCGCCGATAAAGCTCTCATTTCCAAAGTATTCGGAAAGGTCGTCGTAGCCAAGAGCCACATCCACCTTGCTTCCGTCCTTGGCGGGTACAAAAATATTCTTGATGGTGGCACCAAAATTAAGAACTACCACCTCCATACCTGTTGCTGCGATCATATGATACGCATACACCGGTGCTCCGCTTGGTGCTTCCCCTAAAAACTCACGCTTAACTGCCATACTTCTCCTCCTTATTGTCGTCTTAAAGTTCTGTCCTGCCTTCAAGTGCACGAAGCAGTGTCACTTCGTCGATATACTCAAGGTCTCCTCCCACGGGTACTCCGCTGGCGATCCTGGTAACCTTGATTCCTGTAGGCTTAATGAGTTTGCTGATATACATAGCAGTGGTCTCGCCCTCAAGGCTTGAGTTGGTAGCGACAATAACCTCCTCAACATCCTCGTTCTGAAGCCTCTGCATCAATTCCGTCAGTCTGATATCTCCGGGGCCTATGCCCAGCATGGGCGAAATAGCTCCGTGAAGAACATGATAAACTCCCTCAAATTTACCTGTTTTCTCATAAGCTGCCAGGTCCCGTGCATTCTCCACCACCATAATGGTCTTGTGGTCTCTGTGCTCGTTGCTGCAGATAGGGCAGATGTCATCATCTGTCAGAGTGCAGCAGACCTTGCAATAGTGCACGTTCTCCCGGGCGTCAACTATGGAATCCGCCAGCTTCTTAACCCTGTCCTTGGGAAGGCCTATCAGGTAAAAAGCAAGTCTCTGGGCGGATTTGCCACCTATTCCCGGAAGAGATGCAAGTTCTTCTATCAGCCGATTAATATGTCCGCTGTAAAGATCCATCAGAAAGGAAATCCTCCGCCAAGTCCGCCGGTCATCTTGCCAAGCATAGCGCCGCTCTCTTCCTCAGCCTGTTTCATTGCCTCATTGATTGCTGCAACGATCATATCCTGAAGCATCTCAACATCATCGGGATCAACAGCATCCGGTGAAATAGTAATGCTCTTCAAAGTCTTATTACCAAAAACAACAGCCTCTACTGCACCGCCGCCTGCCTTGGCTGAGAACTCCTTGGTCTCAAGCTCCTTCTGGCTCTCCTCCATCTGGCGCTGCATTCTCTGGGCCTGCTTCATAAGATTGCTCATGTTACCGGGCATTCCGCCTCCGGGAAATCCTCCACGTTTACTCATTGTTAATTCTCCTTTTCTTATTCCTCTGTAACTATATCAAAGTTGATAGCCTGAAGATTCACGTAGTTTTCTTCAAATGTCTGATTGTCTTCTATGTATCTAACTTCAAATGTTATATGTTTTCCTATGGACTCGTCAAGCACTGTCTGCAGTTCTGTGCGGGAATCTCCCTCATTATATTTCGCAGCCAGCTGTTTGTTGTCCAGGACTATCTGCAGGGTATCGTCGTTGCCAAGGCTAAGACGCGCCTTCTGCATGTAGGTCTTCATAGGGTTATCCATTCCGGCAAGAAGTCTTGCCCAGCCGGAAACCACTTTCTGTATATCCTCGGGAACGGCTCTGTCCAGAACCTTTTTCTCTTTAACCATCTGTGTCATAGCTCCGGACGCTCCAGTTGCGGCAGCTACTGCGACCTGTCCGCTCTGAATCCCTTTAAGGAGCTTGCCGTTCTCTTCGTCGTGCTGCTCAAGGATGCGAAGTCTGTCCTCCAGGGACTCGTCGTTTTTCTCCATCTGAGGCTTGCACATCTTGATAAGAGTGATCTCTATAAGGATTCTCTTCTGAGTGGCATATCTTAGCTGCGATGACAGCTCGGAAAAGATCCTGATATATCTGATGACTGTATCCACATCCGCTTCACTGGCCTGCTGCTTGAGGTTCTTGAGGTTGTCGGTGGAGATATCCACCACATCCTCCATCTGATCGGAGGCCTGAACCAGCATCAGGTTCCTCAGATACCAGACAAAATCGTTGACGAACTGCGCCAGCTCTCGTCCCTGAATGACAATATCCGACAGCAGCGTCAAGGCTGCATTGATATCCTGTGTGTACAGCGCGGAAAAGAGTCTTCCGAACACCTCTGTGTCCACGGCTCCCAATACGTTCAGCACCTTGTCATAGGTGAGCTCCTCGCCGTAGTTGAAGGCAATACACTGATCCAAAAGACTCAGGGAATCTCTCATGGAGCCGTCAGCAGTCTTGGCAATGTATCTAAGGGCTCTGTCATCAACCGTAATACCTTCTGCATCCACAACCTGTCTGAGTCTCCCCTCGATGGTGTCGATGGTGATCCTGTGAAAATCATATCTCTGACAGCGAGACAGAATGGTTATAGGAAGCTTCTGAACGTCTGTTGTAGCCAGGATGAACATGGCATAGGACGGAGGCTCCTCCAGTGTCTTCAAAAGAGCGTTGAAAGCTCCCGTTGACAGCATGTGAACCTCGTCGATGATATATACTTTCTTTTTTCCTCTTGTGGGGGAATAGGAGACCTCGTCGATGATCTCTCTGACATTTTCCACACCGTTGTTGGACGCTGCATCGATCTCGATGACGTTCATGCTGGTGCCGGCCGCGATCTCCTTGCACATATCGCATTCTCCGCAGGGACTTCCGTCCACGGGATGCTCGCAGTTAACGGCTCTAGCCAAAATCTTTGCAACAGAAGTCTTACCTGTTCCGCGGGTTCCGCAGAACAGGTAAGCATGTCCGACTCTGTCGGATTTTATCTGATTCTTAAGTGTGGTAACTATGTGATCCTGGCCCTTGACGTCCTCAAAGACCGGTGGTCTGAATTTTCTGTAAAGTGCTACATACCCCATTAAACTACCGCCTAAACAAAACTTCTTTTGATGTCACTTAATCTCCGAAGCATACGCCAAGCATCTTGGCTTCTTTGATAATGCTTGCATCGGGAGATACATATTTCAACTTGCCTGCGATCTCTCCCAGAGGAACCTTGACGATTTCTCTGTTCTTGTAGGCAACCATAAAGCCATACTCTTTTTTGAGAATAAGCTTGCCGGCCTCAGCTCCCAGTCTTGAAGCAAATACTCTGTCGTAGGGATCGGGAGCGCCGCCCCTCTGCATGTGTCCGGGAACGGTAACACGTACTTCATGTCCGGTCTTATTCTGAATAGCCTCAGCTATCTCGTAGGATACGGATGGATACTTGTAGTTGGCCATCTTCTCCTTGTACTCTTTCTTGGAGAGCTTGGCGTCCTTCTTGGAAATGGCGCCCTCAGCCACAGCTATGATGGTGAATCTGCTGCCTCTCTTATCCCTGGCCTCAATGGCCTCACAGATCTTGTCGATGTCATAAGGGATCTCGGGAATAAGGATAACGTCGGCTCCGCCTGCCATTCCGGCATTGAGAGTAAGCCATCCTACCTTGTGTCCCATAACCTCGATTATGAATACACGTCCGTGAGAGTCAGCTGTTGTGTGGATATTATCTATAACCTGAGTCGCTACGTCAACGGCGCTCTGGAAACCAAAGGTCATGTCCGTGCCCCACAGGTCATTATCAATAGTCTTGGGAAGAGAAACAACATTGAGTCCCTCCTCGCTCAAAAGGTTCGCAGTCTTCTGAGATCCGTTGCCTCCCAGAACCACAAGGCAGTCCAGCTGCAGCTTGTAATAGTTCTGCTTCATGGCCTCAACCTTGTCGAGACCGTTCTCATCGGGTTCCCTGATGGTCTTGAAGGGGGTTCTGGAGCTGCCCAGAATAGTTCCGCCCTTGGTCAGGATTCCGGAGAAATCCTTGGAGGTGAGCATACGGAAATCGCTGTAGATAAGTCCTCTGTAGCCGTTCAAAAAGCCATAGAACTCAACCTGCTCACCACTGTGCGCAATACACTTAACAACGCCGCGCATTGCCGCATTCAAAGCCTGACAGTCGCCACCACTAGTCAACATACCAATTCTCATCATCGTGAAAAGACCTCCTTTGAATTGCCATGGTTAAACGCACACTACTATAAATTATACAAAATAAACCACCAAATGCCAAGCAATCCGGTTGACTCGGAACCATTAAAAAAGTATAATAAATAAGCTGTTTGGAGACGTATCAAAGTGGTCGTAATGAGGCGCACTCGAAATGCGTTTGTCCTCCGGGGCACGCGGGTTCGAATCCCGCCGTCTCCGCTAAAAAAGCTTCGCTGATGAGATCATCGGCGAAGCTTTTTTGTTTCTGTTTTCGATTATGTTTTACCAATAAACTGATCAGATCTCAATCTCAAGATGAAGTACGCTGCTGGCAGGAATTGTAAGAACTGCCTCCGACTTACCTGTAGTCTTGATGTCATCGAAGGTCTTAACTGTAACCTTCTCAGGATCCTCAAAGGTGTTGTGAAGGTGGATCTCTCCGCCAACGATCTCTCCCCTGATGCTCTTAATCTCTGTATCTGTAAGGCTAAGTCCGATCTCATAGCTCTCCGAGGCTGAGAGGTTGGTCACTGTTGCGTGAACCTTGCCGTCCTTGCCAAGGGATACTGACTCTGTAAGGTTGGGAACCTTGTATTCGTCCACAAGACCGATCTCCTTGGTCTCGATGAAGCTCTCAAGAAGCTCTGCATCCTGGTGGTGCTTGTACATATTGAATACGTGGTAGGTAGGTGTCTTAACCATTTTGTCCTTGTCTGTAAGGATAACGGACTGAAGAACGTTGATCATCTGTGCGATGTTGGCCATGATGACTCTGTCGCAGTGCTTGTTGAATACGTTGAGGTTGATACCTGCAACCAGCGCATCCCTTACAGTGTTCTGCTGATAGAGGAAGCCGGGATTGGTTCCGGGCTCTACATCGTACCAGGTTCCCCACTCATCAACGATAATTCCAACCTTCTTCTCCTTGTCATATCTGTCCATAACAGCCTGATGGTTCTTGATAAGGGTCTCCATGAAAAGAGTCTTGCTGAGGGTCTGATACCATTCCTTCTCATCGAAGTCTGTGGCACTACCCTTGTGCTCCCAGTTCTGAGGAACTGTATAGTAATGAAGAGAGATTCCGTCCATGAAGCCATGTACGTTGGCAGGAGCCTTGAAGCAGGTGCTCATAACGCCCTCTGTCCAGCTGTAGTCATCGGCATTGGCGCCGCAGGCAACCTTATTGATGTGCTTGCCGGGACGATAATCTCTTACATAGGTCTGGTATCTTCTGTACAGGCCTGCATAGTACTCCGGAGGCATATTTCCGCCGCAACCCCAGTTCTCATTGCCTACGCCGAAGAAGTCAACATCCCAGGCTTCTTCTCTTCCGTGGCTCTTACGAAGATCTGCCATGGGAGATACGCCCTCGAAGGTCATGTACTCAACCCATTCCTGCATCTCCTGAACAGTACCGCTTCCCACATTGCCGTTAACGTAGGTCTTGCAGCCCAGCTGTTTGCAGAGCTCGAAGAACTCATGGGTTCCGAAGCTGTTGTCCTCAACTACTCCGCCCCAATGGGTATTGATCATCTTCTTACGGCCTTCCTTGGGACCGATGCCGTCCTTCCAGTGATACTCGTCGGCAAAGCATCCGCCGGGCCAGCGAAGAACGGGAACCTTAATCTCCTTAAGGGCTTCCAGAACGTCGCTTCTCATTCCGTTTTCATTTTTGATATCTGAATTTTCTCCGACAAAGAGTCCCTCATAGATACCTCTTCCGAGGTGCTCGGAGAAATGTCCCTGAAGTTCGGGATTAATATGACCTTTTTTGTTTGAAGGATTGATGCAAAGCTTAAACATGGCGTCTCCTTTTCGGTATTGTAGTATTCGTTATTTTAATAAAAAGTAGAGTATTTTAGTTTTTTCAAAATGCCCCATTTAATCAAGAATACTACAAAACCCGTTAAACATCAACACAAAAGGCCGACTGCCACTTCTCATTTTTAGAACTGGGAACAGTTATCGATTTTCTGTTTTTCAAAAAATTCATCTATATTGGCAAGGAGCTCTGCCGGAGGCATTGTCTTGAGCAGATATTTCTCCGGTTTGAGCTTGAGAACCTGCATAACACTGTCCTTATCGCTCTTGACCGTAAGGAACATGACAGGAATGCTTGCAGTCGATGATTCACTTCTAAGCATCTCCAGAACCTTGGGTCCGGTGGTTATGGGCATCTCATAGTCAAGAAGTATGAGGTCCACCTTGTTCTTGGCAAGAAAAGTAATAGCTGCCATGCCGGAGTTGACCATGAACACCTGATAGCTCTCAGAAAGCCAGGACTTGATGGTTCTTAGCATAGTTCCGTCATCATCCACCACCAGAATGCGCTTTTTCTGGAGCCTTTCGTCCTCCCTGGCCACAACCTCCATCATCTTCCTTCCAAGTTCCTTGACGTTGACGGGTCTTTCAAACACCGCAGCCACACGCTCTTTGGGGATGTTGTTAAAAACCTTGGTGATGTCATCATGGGATCCGATAATGCTGACGGATACATCCTCCTCCATTACCTTATCCTTAATATAAACGAAGATGTCCTTCATTTCCTCCGGATCATCCACATAGAAAAGAAAGACTGGCGGCCTGTTCTCGATTCTGTCTATAGCAGTTACATCAGGCTCAGTCTGAACCACCTCAAAGCCGCTGCTCCGAAGTTCTTTGGCAATTGAGGTAACCATAAAGCTCTTTGCACTTCCGATCAGTAAAATTCTGGTCTCCATAGGCCGTTTCCTTTCTATCTCTATAATAATATTACAATATTTCGAGCAGCGCGTCACGGTCTACCGCTGATATTAATTCTTTTACTCTTCCGTATTTCTCCTTATATTCCTGAGGGATGCTATACTGCGACAACATCTCCATGATAGAATCCGCAGTATCAAAGTCATAGGCATCGATAAGCTCCTTCATATCACCAAAGGCGCTAATAAGCTCCTCCACCGGTATCTCGGGAAGATCCTCATCCTGCCCGCCACCTGCTGCCGCCAGCTTATCCTTATAACTCCTGTAGAGGTCAAGTAGCTGCGGTGTTCTCTCCTGTATTGCCGCATCATCCTCATTGTTTCCGCATTCTTCAAGGCTTGCCGCCATCTCAGACAGCTCCAGCGCTCCGATGAGCCTTGCAGAGCTCTTAAGAGCGTGTACAAAAACAGTGTAATTCCTGAAGTCCTTCTCTCTGGCATAGCCTTCTATGGCATCTGCCTTGGAGTCAATAGAGATAAGGAATTGCTGAACTACATTTTCAAGAATTGCAGGGTTTCCGGAATTTTTAAGTGCCTCCTGAAGATCTATCCCCTGAAGCTGTGTTAGTAATGAGTTCTCAGCTCTCTCTTCATCTGCACTTTCGCCTGCCTGCAGCTTATCATCCGGCAAAAAATGCATAAGCATCTTCTCCAGATCCTTGCCGTTAACGGGCTTGGCCAGATAATCATCAAATCCCGCAGCGATGTACTCCTGCCTTGCGCCGGAGAGTGCATTGGCGGTCAGCGCTATACATGGCACGCCTTCGCTCATATTGTCCTTAAGTTCCTTCATTGCAGCCAGGGTCTCGAGTCCATCCATCTCAGGCATTCTGTGATCGATAAAAATAGCGTCGTAGCGCTTTTTTACCACCTTCTCAAGAGCCTCTTTTCCGCTCTCGGCAGTGTCTACAATTACCCTCGTCCTCTTAAGAAGTCCCTTAATGACCGTCAGATTCATGACTGTATCATCAACCACAAGGATCTCCGCATCCGGAGCAGTGAAGCTCTCGTGGTACTTCTCTGTGCTCTGGAGATATTCCTTGTAGCGCTTCTTGAAATCTCCGATGGGTTCCCAGGAAACCACCTGCTGCCTGATCTCGAAGGAGAAGTCGGAGCCCTCTCCGTATACGCTCTTCACCTCAAGCTTTGTATCCATAAGGGCCAGGAGCTTCTTGACGATGCTCATGCCAAGGCCTGTTCCTTCAATGGTGCGGTTCCTGATCTCTTCGATTCTCTCAAAGGGTGAAAAGAGCTTGTCCAGGTCCTCTTCCTTAATTCCGATTCCGGTATCCACCACTTGGAATCTTAGCATTATGTTCTTGTCATCAGTTTTTCTGTAGCCGATGTTCAGGGTCACAGTGCCTTTTTCCGTATATTTCACAGCATTGGTGAGGATATTGGTGACGCACTGCTTAATCCTTATCTCATCGCCGATGAGCTGTACCGGCAGCGTCTCATCAACATTTATCTCCAGCTCAAGTCCCTTGTCGGATATTTTGGCGGCAACGAGGTTAACAAGATCGTTTATGGTAGAACCAATGTGGTACTGAACCGGCAGTATATCCATCTTACCGGCTTCAATCTTGGAGAAATCCAGAATGTCGTTGACTATGCCAAGCAGGGAATTACCGGCGCTCTTGACATTAGCCGCATACTCAAGGATCTGCTCATCCTCGCACTCCCTGAGGATCATTTCATTCATGCCAAGAACTGCATTAATAGGCGTTCTGATCTCATGGGACATGTTGGACAAAAATGAGGATTTGGCTTCACTGGACCTCTGGGCTATTTCCAGCTCTTTTTCCACCTCCTGCTTCTCGTGGATTCTTCCGATATAGTCCTCCACGGCATGTACTGTGGCCTTCATCGAATCATTGAGAATCTGGATCTCATCTCTGGTCTTAACATTGATTGAGTCTACCTTACGGCCAACATCAAGCTTTCTCTCGTCATCGGCATTGGCATACTCGTACATGAAGTCGCTCATTACCCCCAAGGGTCCTCCAATGGTGACCTTGGTGTAGTAGTTGGCAAAGGCAGCCATGGGTACACCGACACACAGCATCAAAAGAATCATTTTGATGTCAAATCGCACTGCGGACTCGTTAAATTTGTAATCGATATCATTTAGTCTCTCCAGGAACTGCTGACCGGTGGCTTCACCATTGGTCTCCTCTGCATTCTGTGAATCGTTCACAGGCTCAATCTGCTGACCCTGAGCCGGTGCCCCATTCATGGCTTCATCCATTCGACCCACCATCATCTGGCGAAGATCAGGGAACAAAACCATGGTAAAAACGCTTACTGATATGCCCAGCACCAACTCCAGTGCAAAAATGATAGCTGTTATCTTGGCGCTTACTCTGGTCTTTCTAAGGCGCCTTTGAACCTCGGTATTTTTCCTGAATCCCGCCGTATATCCGATCCCAATGGGGAAGGGCAGCTTACAGATATCCGGGGCCTTGTTAAAAAACAGATATATGGCAAAGGCAATACCAAAAACCGTGATAACGTCCCTGCCCAGATAGTTTAACAGTTTAATCAGGGATTCCAGATTGTATTCACTTGAAGGGATAATCGTAAGACATGCCAGCTCTGCAATACTGGTCACAACAAGTGTCACCAGCGCAGCAAGAAAGGTCTTTTTCTTGGTTGTAAAGAAGTAATACTGTGAAAATAAAGAGAAGCTGACAGCAGCCACAAGATTAATAGCCATATTATAGGAATCGTGCATATCAAAGATAATGGTCAGAATAAATGAAAGTGAAAAACTGACCATGGTAAACAGATAACCGTATAATGCCCCAAGAAGAAGGAACGGCCCTATAACGAACGACACTATCACGGTACCACCGGAAGAAATATTCAAGGTCCTGGCGTTTAGAGCCGCATATATCGCAATAGCAGTAAGAAGTATCCACATTCCGATACCAATGCACTGTATAAACCTTTTCAAACCTTGTTTCAAGTTAACAGTATTGTCCATAAGCCATCCTTTCATCAGAACGAATAGTTAAGGATCATCTCACTAAGCGTTCTGTAGGTTCCCCTGGGCACTGAAAACTCTTTTCCATCCTCCATAACAAGCGTGTCTTTGGATATTCTCAAAACCTTCTTGAGGTTGATAATGCTCTTTATTCCAAGGCTGTAGAAATAGGGTTCATAGAGCTCCTCTGATATTTCCTTAAGAGTGCTCCTTACAAGATAGCTCTCGTTCTCGGCAACAATCCTCTTGTAATGGTCCTCGGATTCCACGTACAGGATATCCCCTACAGCAACCCTGCTGACAGCGCCGCCGTCCTTAACCGTAAGAAACCTGGCCTCCTCGCTGTGGCAGACTCTGTCCATGGCTTCATAGAAATCATCCTGTAAAATGGGCTTTTCCAGATAATGAACAGCCTGGATCCTGAAGGCCTCTTTGTAAAAAGCATTGGAGGAAGTCATAAAAATAATATTGGCATCCTCATCCTTATCTCTTATGGCCTGTGCTATCTCTATGCCATTCATCCTGTCTATATAAATATCAAGCAGATATATGTCGTAGCTGTCCTTCTCCATTGCTCCCAAAAGCTCTATAGACGACGTGAACACATCCACGTCAAATATCAGCAGTGGATGTGTTCTTCTATAATTGTTAAGCAACTGTGTTGCCTCTCTGATACAGCTTTCTTCGTCATCGCAAATCGCTACTCTATACATGTTTCCCCCGGCCTTCGCCCCAACTTATGTATATCAGCCTTTATAGTCAATGGACTGCCCCACCATCTTCTCGGCAGGGGTCTGAACGCTGTCAGCCCGCAGACTAAAGTTGTAATCATCTATCTTTTTGATAAGTTCCTCCACCGAATCCGCCATGAGGATGACATAATCCTCCTCGTCCTCGGGGATGTCCCCCTTATCGGCGATCTTCTTCTGAAGGTTCTCTTTGATTTTTTCTTTCTGCTCCTTCTTAAGCTCAGCTTTCTCTGCCTTCTTTTTCTCAGCTCTCTTCTCCTGGAGCTTATCCGCCATATCCTTGGAAGATTTCTGCATTACGGCAAAGAAGGAAGCGGTTCCGTTGTCATTAACCTGCATTCCGATGGTCTTGACGCCGGATTTGGTTGCCATGACATTCTGAAGCTGCGGCATCTGGGACTGGGCTCTGGAAATAAGCCCCTCATACTTGGCCCTGTAATCCGCATCAGTAGCCATGCGCTCTATCTTCTCTTCGTCGATAAGAACCACCATTCTGTTGGCGTTTCCAAAGGAGCTGGCATTCTGCTTGGCATATTCCTTCATGTCCTTGCTGACAAGAACAAAATCCATTCCGGAATATTTTTTCTTAAGCTCTTCGTAGTACTTGGCGCCTTCCTCGGATAGCTGTACCTTGCCCAGTGTCTTGCCGTAATTGCCGGTCTGGGTGGTCTTCTGCGTATCCTTTGTGCCTGTACTCTTACCGGTCTCGTATGCGCCGGCGGCAGCAGTGATCTCGGAAATATTACTCATGGTTCCCTCCATTTCCCGGGTGTTTCCCGTATACGCATCCTTGCATGTATGGAAAGACATAACGTTCTTTCTTACTATTATATCGGAAACTTTAGTAATTTTCTCAATCACTTTATAATCTTTTAAGACAATTTGTATTTAAGTCTCTGCTCGGGAGTAAGCTTCGCATCGCCGTACTTCTCTTTGGCATCTTTGATCAGATCCTCGAGACTCTTGACATGGAATTTGTATATGGTCTTACCATTCATGCCAATGACGATATCTTCCTTGGTAAAATACAGTCCACCGTACTCTATTCTGCTGAGGATACCATAGGTGTCGGTATCAATGATAATCAGCTCCTTCTCATTGCAGAAGATGAACTGATTCTTCTCGGGAATCTCTTTTGTGTAAAAAGCCATATCCAACTGATCATCGGATATATATACATATTCATCTGTCTCAAGATCATAGATTCTGAAATAATAATCAGACCCCTGCAGGTATAACTTGCTTCCGTCCTCGGAGAACTCAAGATTCTTCTTGGTTCCGCCAAAGAAGCTTATCTCATCGGAGATTTCCAGTGTAGCTGTGTCCGCAACCCTGGCAAATCCATCGCCGCACTCCAGTACAACCTTGGAGAAATCCTCGGTAAAAGAGGCACTCAGCACTGTATAGTCCTCGAACAGCTGCGTAAACTCCTTCTTAACAAAATCGCATTTATACAACCGTCCATAGAAATCCCAATAATATACAGTGTCACCCTTTTCGTTCAAAACGCCGTCATTCCAGTATCCGCGTTCAAAATCATCCGAAAACCTGCCTTCATACAAAAGCTTCTTTTCCGAAATATCATATGCCTTGTACTCCTTGCCATCTACAGAAAGAGCAACATTACGATCGCCGGAAAGAACCCAATCCATAATCTCTGCTGTATCAGGAATCGTCTCTATATCGCCGGTATCGATATGGCATAAGGTAAGGTCAGTATCATAGCTCATCACTACCAGTGTGTTTTCATCATGATATTTGATATCATCTGAAGTAATACCACTGAAAGAAAAGTCAGCGATCTCCTTGTCGGTAGCTGCATCGACCACATGTATCTCATAGGGAGAATCAGAGCCGGACTTTTTGGTTGTATAGAAAAAGTTGGTCTCCTCAGGGCTTGTGGCCATTGCATATATGGTTGTAGGGCTGTCGATCACTACCTCCTTGGTATCGTCTTCCATATAGCTCATAACAACGATATCCGGAGACTGATGCATGGACGTGATCAAATACGGTCCTGTCTTGTACTCTGTAAGGTTCTCTCCCACCTCAATGCCATAGTCCGCATAATTGTAACCACTGCTGCCATCCATAACGGAAATATGGCCATCACTAGTTCCTACATTAAAGACCTCACCGTCAGGGTTTAAGTAAAATCCGATAATATCATTCTCCATAGGAATAGTAATATTGATCTCTCCTGTGTACAGATCAAGGTTATACATATTTCTGCCGGATGAAACCAGAACTTCGCCCTTCTTGCCTTCAGTTGTATCAATAATCCTGGACTTAACATATGTATAGCTGTTATCAGGCCCGATATGAGATCTGGTAACGTCAGTGCTCCACAGCTCCTTGCCGGTCTTGTAGTCAAACTTCTGTACAACATTTGTATGGTCTCCTGAAGCAAGAAGCGAATCCAGCTCAGTGGAGCATACCAGCAGAGTATCATCCGGAGCAAAAAACATATCAAGCACAGTGTCCATGGGCAGGTTAAGGTCCACACGTTTGCCTGTGGCTATCTCGTACACAATAACATTGGTGGTGTCTTCATCCGCCATTTTGAATGAAGTGTCAGGAAGGGCGTAATCAGCCTGAATTCCCACATACCTGTCATCAGGGCTGAAGATCATATCTGAACAATACAGAAGATCCTCGTCAGCAAAGGTTCTTACAAGTTCACCGGTTCTTGCATCATACACAGCAGCACTTTCTCTGAAGTTAAGTGCAACATAATTGCCGCCCTTGCTGTATTTGGCAAAAAGCACATAGTCATCGGTAAAACGATTCTCATAGAGAACATTTCCTGCTTCGTCGTATCCTGTCATGAAATGCTCTGTAACGGCGCAAACCGCATCGCTGTTAATTGCAAGGCCTGATACCTTATCGCGCTGGCCCTCATAGTAAATGGAGTTCTTCTTGAACAAAAGATCTCCGGTGTCCACATTCCAGTAATAAACTTCATCAAGCTGATCGGAAGAAACGACTCTGGTATTATCCGAATTAACGGCAAAATCACTAACCGAGATATCATGGGACAGAATCTTGTCTTTCTTCATAGTGCTGCCTACGCTGTAGGATCCAAGGGCATCCGCCAGAGCATCCATGGCATCAGGCACAAAGGGTCTGTCGCCTCCCTCTCCGGGAAGGGCCTCAAGGGCTATCAGCGTTGCTGCCTTGCGGTCGCCGGTCTCCAATACCTGCTTGGAAGTAGCTGCAAGAATCTTGGATTCGTTGGTGAGCTTCTGCTGATAGTTCTCATTAATTCTTGCCAGGTTGTAGGCATTATATACGCCAAAAAGGACTCCGAGAGCAGCCACGCCCGCAGTGACCGCAAGATATCTTCTCATAATGCGCTCTCTGTGGCGCTGCCTTAAGTTGTCATAATCACAGTACAAGATGGAAGCGGCAAGTCTTAGGGACTCACTCTTGATCTTCTTTTTGATCTCCTTCTTACTATCGCCTCTCACATCGGCAGCCAGAGGCTCTCTGGGATTGCCGTAGTCATCCGTAAGAAGCTGCCGGGGAAAAGAATCCTCCGGCTCTCCGTCCACAAGAACTGCAAGGATATTCTGCTTGCCATGCATGGCAATGAAGGTATCAATCTCCTTCATTACCCACTCAGACTCCTTGGTCTGTGGTGAACAGATAACAACAAGGAACTCTGACTGCTCAAGAGCAGACTCAATGTTGTCGCTAAGGCTGGCTCCGATAGGGAGCTCTTCCTGATCTCTGAAAACTCTTTCTATACCCTTTCTTCCTATCTCCTTGCGGATCCTTAAGGGAATTTTGGTTGTCTCAAGTGCCTTGTGGATTCCCTTTGCCACAAACATATCCTTTTCCAGATGTCTGTAGCTTATAAATGCATCGTACTTCACTTCCTAATTACTCCAATCTTGTAACGCTATATCCCAAAATCACAACTCTTTCCACATATCAGTGGCAAAATACATAAGCGCAGCCCAGGTGTAAACCGAATAGAAATGTCCCCTGTCATCCAGTCCACTCTTTAATATTCTCTTGGCATCCTCCCTTGTAAGAAGGGCAAAGCCGTCAAAACACTCCTGCCCAAGAGCTCCGGACTGATCCAGCTTATCCGTGGTATCCTGCCTCAGCACTATGCACACAAGGCCGTTACTCTCATCCGTCATACCGGGAGTACTAAAGAGCAGCGGGTTGATGGTATAGATGCTGTCCGTCTCAGGGTTAAAAACAATTCCGGTCTCCTCCTGCAATTCTCTGATAGCAGCGGTGTGTACCGGATTCTCGCAGTCTGAATCCTCCGGGTCAAGGAGTCCTGCGGGAACTCCCAGAAGAAATCTTCCCACTGGATATCTGAACTCATAGGATAAAAGAAGCCTCGGCTCCTGTCCCTTGTTTTCTATAATAACGGCGCAGCTCACCGCATCCGGAAGCATGGCCTTAAACTCAGACTCAGGCATTGGAGCCACAAGGTGCTCCTTATCTCTTCTGGTGGCATCGAAGTAGTGCTTACCCTCTGCGTACTGCAGATCGAACATTCTGATGAACTTCTTATCTATAACTGTCTGAACGCATTCCTTGGTGATATTCGGCTCTTTGCTCATAGTGCCCTCCACTGTATTTCAAACAATAGTATCCTATTTTTTACCTAGAGATATTAACACGAAAACCCCCATAGTTCAATTGAACCATGGGGGCCTGTGATCATAAAATATAGAAAATTAAATTACTTAACAGTTACAGATGTGATGTGTGGGTTAGCGCCCTCATACCAGTACAGGAAACCTTCCATATCTACAGTCTGACCAACCTCAAGTGCCTGAACAGCCTTGTATACATCGCTGTCCTTGTCGCAGAGGTAAGACTCTACTGTGAAGTTGTAGGTCTGTCCGTTAACGGAAACGTTGAAATAAAGGTCATCGCCCTCAGAGCCTGAGCCGTCCCACTTGTAAAGGAAAGCTACTTCGTTGCCGTCAGCATCTGTTGAAGGCTCAACTGTCATTCCCTTGAATGCTGCGAAAATGTTCTGTTTCTTAACAAGATCATCGGTTCCGAGAAGCTCTGTTACATCCTCAGGTGTTGCTACGAAGGTGTCACCCTCTTCGATCTCGAAAGTAGAATCTACGATCTCAACTTCTCCTGACCACTCTGACTTGTAACCTGTAACCTTGATCTTGGTTCCGGGAACAAGCTTGTTGTAATCCTCTTCTGAGCAGGGCATCTCGTAAATGAAATAAGCTCCGTCAGCATCCTGTGTGTAGATGGTTGCCTTATCCTCCCACCAGGACTGCTTAGCCTGTACGTAGGTCTCAACAACTACCTCTGAATCAAGCTCAGCTGCTGCATACTCCTCGTATGTCATAACGCCTTCGCCCTTGGCTGCTGTTTCTGTTACAGCTTCCTCTACTACCTCTTCTGCTGTGCTTGCAGCTTCCTCTGCAGCCTCTGCTGCTACGCTAGCTGCCTCCTGTGCTGCCTCTGGTACTGCGCTTGCTGCCTCTCCTGCTGTGTTGGTGGCTGTTTCTTTGCCGCAACCTGCTGCAGAAAGTGCAAGAACTGCTGTAAGTGCTACTGCCAGTGTCTTTTTCATAATATTCCTCCTATTATGTGTTTTCCGAGGTCTTCGCACGGTTAGTCCCGGGTCAAAGCCTCATTATCAACTACAAACAATTGAATTATACAAGCCTAGCGGTTACGATGCAATATCAATTCTTTAGCCCAGTAAAGTCCTATAAGTATCCAGACCACTACAAGTCCCGTTATAAGTAGCCTTGACGCCGTGGGAAGCTCTCCCAGCTCGGCCTTGCCTCCTGCCTGGACCTTGCTCTGATCCAGGTGATACAAAGCCTCGGTCTCCTTGTAGAGAGATTCAAAATAGGCATCATCCACGGTCTTTTTTCTGCGGACAGATTTGGTCACGTTCTCAATCAGCTGCCCCGCGGCATCTCTTACTGAGGCAGAGCCGTTGAAAACCGGGGTGATGAAGGTCTTGTCGGCATTCTCCATAAGGAGTCTCGCCGCTTTTATCTTAACATCGTAGTGGGTGGTGTTATCGGTACCGGCAAGTTCAAGGTATTCCTGATACTCGGGACTTAGCTGAGCCTTGCTGGTGACAGGAACGTAACCTTCCGTCTCCGAATACGCTATCTGCACCTCGTTGGTGAGAAGATACTGGGTAAAGAGCCAGGAAGCCAGCACCTCCTGTGAATCAGCTTTGTTAAAAATACATACCGAAGGCCCCTGGGACATCATATAGGGCTTCGAAGTATCGAACTGAGGCAGCATCATAACCTCTGTCTCAAAGTCCACAATCTTGTCCTTGGCGATATCCACCAGCGGAGCATCACTTCCCATCCAGGTTGCTCCCGCAGTTGAGTCAATTGCGAAGATGCACTGGCCCGCATTCAGGAAATTGGCGGGATAGCCCGAGATCTTGAAGGTGGAGAAAGCGCCTGTCCCTGTGTGCTCTGCGACAGTCTTAAGTATCTCTTTGGTATCGTCGTTAAAAAGCTGAATGCTGCCGTCATAATCGGTGTAAGGCGCACCCTTTTGCTTCAGCATCGTTATCATCATGTTGTCAGTGGACTTGTAGATGAAGGGAATCATGACGTTCTGGCCGTTAACCTTGTAGGTTCCGTCAGTATCAGTCTCCATGGCCTTCTCCGACACCTCCCAGATAAAGTCCCAGGTCAGAGTCCGGGGCAGTGTATATCCAAGCTTCTCAACATAAGTTTTGTTGACATAGCAGGCCTCTGTGGATCTCATGTAAGGAAGACAGTAACAGGTACCGTCAATCCTGCATTCCTGCAAAAACTCAGGGATTATCTCATCCACTGTGGGAGATTCAAACTTGAGGTTCTTCCCTCCAAGCCCGTAGTTCTCATCAGTCATCAGCTCATCCAGCGGCACCACTGTGTTGCTTCCTGTCAGGTAAGTTGCGATGTGGTCGGGATAGGTTATGCAGACATTGGGCGTCGTATCGGTGGAGATGTTGGTGATAACATCGTTATAGATCTTGCCGTAATCTGTGTAGAGCCTCATGTTCACTGTAATATTGGGATAGAGCTCTTCAAAATCCTCTATAGCCTTGCTGTAGATCTTGGTCTGGGTTACGTTGGTATCATTTTTGGCCCAGAAGGTGATCTCAATATTCCTGCTCTCATCAAAGCCATCCGGCACGGAAAAAGACCTTGATGCCACAGCGCCGTGACAGGCTGTCAGCGCAAATACGCCGATAAAAGCAGATAAAGTTATGATAAGCATTCGTTTCATATTATGAATCATTTTTGTCAGCCCTTTGTTCCGCCTCTTGCGACGCCTTCCATTATCTTGTGTCTGAAGATCAGAAAGATAAGAACCAGCGGCACAGAAACAACTACGACCGCCGCCATCATTGCAGGCACGTTCTCTCTTCCGAAGCCGTTTTCCCTGATCTCCTGTATTCCGTTTGATAAGAGGAAATAATTCTTATCATCGGTGATAAGTCTTGGCCACACGTAGCTGTTCCAGCACTCGATGACCTTCAGTATAGTAACGGTCACCAGTGTGGGCCTTGATATTGGCAGCATTACCTTAAGCAGATACCTGAAATCAGAGGTTCCGTCCACCTTGGCAGCCTTGTAGAGTTCCTCCGGGATCTGTTCAAAGTTCTCCTTCAATAGATAGATGTAAAACACCGAGGTCACCGAAGGAAGGATCAGACCCGTGAAGGTATTTCTCAGGTTAAGATTGGTTATGGTGACGTAGTTGGTGATGATGACAAGCTCATTGGGAATCATCATCAGTGACAGAAACAGTGTGAACACTATGTCTTTTCCCTTGAAATCAAGCCTTGCAAAGGCAAAGGCCGACAGGATCACCACGATCATCATAAGGCCCGTTGTTATCACCGTGAAAATAAAGGTGTTGAGATAATACCTGGCCAGAGGCACCGCAGTGAAGGCCTGGACGTAATTCTCAAGAGTGGGGTTTAGTGTGAAGAATTTGGGTATGTACTCCGAGTTGTAGGAGCCATAGCTTTTGACCGAAGTAAGTATCATCCAGTAAAAAGGGAACAGTACCAGCACCGCCCACACGGTCAGTAAAGCGTACCTGATAACTCCCCGCAGCGTATTCTGGATTCTCGTATTTGCTTCGACAGTTTTTATATCCTGATTGTTCATCTTTTTTCTCCGACGAAGTTAGTGATAATAAACGGTCTTTCTGCTGACCATAAGGTTAATGGTGGTTATGGTAAATACGATGGCAAAAAGGATAAGTGCCGCCGCTGATGCATAGGAAGGATATCCTCCGCTGTTACCGTAGAGCATGTCGTATACATAACCAACAATTGTGTTCATTCCCGCAGCATTGAGGTCCGTTCCGAAGAGGGCAACCTCGTCGCTGTAGGCCTTGAAAGCCCCGATGAAGCCTGTGATCACGAGGTAAAAGACCATTGGTGATATCATGGGCAGCGTTATCTTGTAAAAAATCCTGAAGGGTCTTGTGTCGTCCACCCTTGCCGCCTTGTAGTACATGGGATTGACGGAGGACAGCGCGCTTGTAAGGATCAGGATCTTGAAGGGCATTACAGTCCATATGGTATAGAAGCACATAACGAACATCTTGGCCCAGTAGGGACCGTCGATAAAATCAACACCCTTGCCGCCGAAGGTCTGTATCAGTATGGAGACAAGGCCGTCGGAGTAGGGAGTTTTTTTGAACAAAACCATGAAAACAAGACCTACAGCCAGCGTATTGGTGACGTAGGGCAGAAAATATACGGTCTGGTAAAAGTCTCTGAGAACCTTGATGGAACTAAGGCCAAGGGAGATCAAAAGAGCGATTCCGGTGGAAAGAGGAACCGTTATGATAACAATAATGAAGGTATTCTTAAGAGCCTGGATGAAATAGGGATCCCTAAGGACATAGGAATAATTGTAGGTTCCCGTTCCAAAGTAGCTCTGGGATGCAAAGTTATAACCTTCCTCAAAGGAATATACCAGAACGTCCACGAGAGGATAGACCATGAATATCCCTAAGAATAAGATGGCCGGAAGAAGACACAGCCACGCTGTCAGATTCTTCTTCATGCTTCCACCCTGATCCTTTCCTCACTGCCCTTGTCAAAGAGTCTAACTTTGGAAGGTTTAAGAGCAAAACGAACACTTCCGTCCTTGGAGTCTATAAGTTCCTCGGAGGGAATGATGGCTCTTATGTTTTCCCCAAGGAAATTGCCGTGTCTTGCGATGACGCTGGTATCGCGGCCCATGACTTCACGGCCTATGAATTCGCAGATAAGGGGACCGCTTGGATCCACAACAAAACCCTCGGGTCTTACAGCGACATATACATCTCCGTCTCTGACTCCGGGTGCGTCGCAGACCTGCGCCTTATCTATATATACTTTTTCACCTATTACTTCACCGGTAAAAACGTTGATCTGGGGAGTCCCCAGGAACTTGGCAACAAAAAGGTTGATGGGATCGTCATAGATGTCCTGAGGCTTGCCCATCTGCTGCAGAACTCCGTCCTTCATTACGACGATGGTGTCGGAAATGCTCATGGCTTCTTCCTGGTCATGGGTTACAAATACAGTGGTGATACCGGTCTCCAGCTGTATTCTCTTAAGTTCCTCTCTGGTCTGGAGCCTGAGCCTTGCGTCAAGGTTGGATAAGGGCTCGTCCAGAAGAAGCACCTGGGGTCTCTTAACCAGTGCTCTTGCGATGGCAACTCTCTGCTGCTGTCCGCCGGACATCTCATTGGGCTTTCTGTCCAGAAGCTCTTCAATCTGTACGAGCTTGGCGGCCTCCAGGACTTTTTCCTCCATCTGCTGTTTGGTGAGCTTCTTGTCACCTCTAAGATTCTCAAGCGGGAATCTGATATTCTCTCTGACGCTTAAGTGGGGATACAGGGCATAGTTCTGAAACACAAGTCCCACGCCTCTTTTCTCCGGCGCAAGCGCTGTGACGTCCAGGTCCCCAAAATATATTTTGCCCTCGGTGGGCTTCTCAAGTCCGCAGATCAGATTGAGAGCGGTACTTTTGCCGCAGCCCGAAGGTCCCAGAAGGCCAATTAGTTTACCGTCCGGGATTGTAAAATCAAAATCATTTACCGCCACAACTTCGTCCCTGATCTTCTTGTTCCTGTTGGGGAAGCGTTTGGTCAGGTGCTCTAATACTATTTTCATAACTGCTCCTCGTCTGTTTTAGATCTGATGTCTTACTACCTTGTATTCGTCCCCATCCTGGTAGTATGGGCATTCCTTGTTATTGCCGGACATGAGTCTGTAATAGTCATCTTCGTCCATGTTGACCATACAGGTGTAGCACTCCCAGTCCTCGTCATATACATAATTGGCACAGCTGTCACAGATCATACAAAATCCTCTCTCATGGGGTTAAAGATGTCAAGGAGAATTCCCGCTTCAAGGCAGGTGCAGCCGTGGATCACATCGTTCATCTTAAGCATGGTATCTCCGGCCTTAACTACCTTTTTAACCCCGTCTATCTCAAATTCGAATTCGCCGCTGACAACATAGGTTATCTGGGTGTGTGGGTGGTGATGAAGGGCTCCCACTGCGCCTTTTTCAAAGGTATTCTCAACGCACATAAGGTCGTCTGTGTAGGCAAGAACTCTTCTTACCACGCCATTTCCCTGATCCTGGGGCTCTGCGTCCTTGTGAAATACCCATCTAACGTCCTTCATATTCTATTTCCTCCGTTAAAAGTTCATTGCTTCAAGATATGCTTCGTCAAAGCTGTCAATTGCCGCCAGTTCCACTGTTTGGGCCGTATCAGTGATGTGCCCAAGCTTTGCATCGGCAGCCGCCTCACTCTCACTTCCTAAAAGGACTGCTGCGGTGTACATAGCTGCCCCCTTAAGTGATGTGTTACCGGCTGCAATTATCTTACCATCAAATCCTTCGGGAAACATCCTAAGTCTTGCAATTTTCTCCGGAATAATATGGCTTCCGAAGCCTCCTGCAATATAGACCTTGTCAGGAATCATCTCTCCCACAAGGGTTCCGGCCCCGGTTAGTATTGCGGCCTTGGCAAGCTGGACATTTCTGATATCCTGCTGAGTGAAACGGATCTGTCCGTCCTCTGTGACAGGAAAGCCTTCATCAAAATATTCGTCGGATAAAAGGCCTGTCTCGTCCATGATACCGCTCCTTGCAAGCTCGGAAGTTATCTCACATACTGCGGTTCCGCAGAGGCCGATTGGTGGCTGCGCGGAAGATGTACCCTGCCTCTGTATTGTTTCATACTTCGCTCTGCTTGTTGTTTCATCTATTTCCACGTGGCTGATGGCACCGGGAATACTTGCCACTCCGCAGCTGATACCGCCAGCCTCAAAGACAGGACCTGCCGCAGCAGAGGTAACCTTAAGGTTCTCGCCGTCAAAAAAGGTCATCTCTCCGTTGGTTCCAAGGTCAATGAAGAAGTATCTCTCTTCGCCGCGTAATGTAAGGCTAAACAGCCCCCCTACGATATCTGCGCCGACAAAGGATGAGATTCCGGGCAGGATCGTGAGCTTAGCGCCCCGGATACTGCCAAAAAGCCTGTCCGAATCCATTTTTACCATTGCTGTGGACACTGGTGTGTAGGGATATTTCCCAAGTCCCGATGCATCCATGCCTTCAAGGAGATGCAGCATCGTGGTGTTGCCGGCAATGGTGATGGCTCCGATGGAAGGATTATTAGAAATATCGCCTGTGGAACCTCCGCCGAATTCTCTTATAAGTTCTTGTATGAGTTCTTCAATATCAGTTATGACAAGGCTTTGCAGCTCTTTGGCTGTCTCGCTGTCCTCAGCGGCTGCAATCCTTGATATCACGTCGTTTCCGTATTTGCGCTGGTGATTGACACAGCTGGCGGTTCCAAGGACCTCGTAGGACTGCGGATCATCTGATCTGTTGCTGTCTGTAGCGGGCCGTATCAAGGCTGCGGCAATGGTGGTTGTGCCAAGGTCGATGGCGATGCCGAGGTTGTCTGATTTACCTATCGCCTGGTCTGTACCTTTTTTCACCGTCTCTATGCTTATGTTCTCTTCGTCCACTGCATCCGTAAGACTTATGGCACAGTTATCTTCAAGGATGCACCTGCATAAGAGCCTGTAGCCCTGAAATATTTCCTCCGCTGTCAGCTTAGCCTTTTCATCGTCACGGGCTTCCGGCGCGCCTTGAGTAAACCTGACTCTGCATCTGCCGCATCTTCCTGCGCCTGTGCAGGGAAGACTGTAGGAGATACCGGTGGAATCCAGGAGATCCTTAAGCTTAGTGCCCTGCACAGAGGTCAGATCGTAGGTCCGGTCATATGTAATTATCGTTACTTTAATCTCATCCGCCTTCATACATCACTAGTTTAGCACAAAAAAGTTGGAATTTTCCCAGCAAATGTGCGAAAATAGGTAATGTCAGACAATTCGACAATTATTTAGTCAAAAAATTATTAAGACATAAATTTGTACATATGAAAGGAGATTGTTATGGGAATTATTTCTGCAGCACTTCAGGCTGGCGGCAGCGTTTTGGCGGATCAGTGGAGAGAGTACTTCTACTGCCCTTCACTTCCGAACGATGTGCTTCTTACAAAGGGTGAGAACAAGCCCGGAAGAGGTCAGAACAAAAAAGGAACAACCAACGTAATATCCAACGGCTCAATCATCGCCGTTAACGAAGGTCAGTGTATGATCCTCGTTGATCAGGGACAGATCACTGAGATCTGTGCTGAGGCAGGCGAATTTGTATATGACGCATCTTCCGAGCCTTCAGTATTCTACGGAGACCTGGGTGAGAACATCGTTGCCAGCTTCAGGCAGTGGGGCAAGAGAATCGGCTTTGGCGGCAGCGCAGGAACCGATCAGAGAGTATATTTCATCAACACCAAGGAGATCCTTGGCAACAAGTATGGCACAGTTAACCCTGTTCCTTTCCGTGTTGTTGATACAAATATCGGCCTTGATATGGACGTAAGCATCAAGTGTCACGGCGAATACAGCTATCATGTTATCGACCCTGTTCTTTTCTACAAGAACATCTGCGGCAACGTTGACGGCGAATTCAGAAAAGACAAGATTGAATCACAGCTTAAGAGCGAGCTTCTTACAGCACTTCAGCCCGCATTTGCGAAAATCTCCGAGATGGGCATCAGATACAGCGCTCTTCCGGGACACACAACCGAGATCGCAGATGCACTCAACGACGTTCTGTCCAAGAAGTGGCGTGAATTCTACGGTATCGAGATTTCTTCCTTCGGCGTAAGCTCAGTTACAGCGAACGAGGAAGATGAGAAGACAATTAAAGAGCTCCAGAGAGCAGGCGCTCTTCGTAATCCCAATATGGCAGCTGCAACAATCGCAAGTGCTCAGGCACAGGCAATGCAGGATGCTGCCAAGAATACTAATGCAGGCCCTATGATGGCCTTTGCAGGAATGAACATGGCTCAACAGGCAGGTGGTATGAACGCAGGTCAGCTCTTTAACATGGGCGCTCAGCAGGCAGCTCCTGCTCCTGCTCCTCAGATGGCTCCTTCCGGCGTTTCCTGGACCTGCTCCTGCGGCGCTGTTAACAGCGGCAACTTCTGCACACAGTGCGGCTCCAAGAGACCTGCAGCAGGCTGGACCTGCTCCTGCGGCGCAGTAAACACCGGCAATTTCTGCAGCCAGTGCGGAAGCCCCAGACCGGCTAACCAATAATTGTTCTACAGAGGATAATAATGGCTTTACAAGAATATGAATGCCCCGCCTGTGGCGGGGCAATGGAATTTAACCCCAAAACTCAGAAGATCAAATGTCCCTACTGTGATTCCGAGTTTGATGTAAAAGATTATGTGGCCAATCACAACTCAACCAGCAGCGGTGAAGCCGTGGAAAGTAGTTCCCAGGGGCAGACAGGTCCCGAGACACAGATGTATATCTACCACTGCGGTTCCTGCGGCGGTGAAATTCTTGCCACAGAATCCCTTGGTTCAATGAAATGCCCCTTCTGCAGCAACAACGTTGCGGTAAGTGAGAAGTTCACAGGAGAATTTAAGCCCGACTACATCATCCCCTTCAAGAAGACTAAGGAAGATGCCATCGCAGCTTACACCGGATATGTCAAATCCAAGAAGCTCCTGCCCAAGGTCTTTTTTGAAAAAAATCATATCGATGAGATAAAAGGTGTCTATGTGCCCTTCTGGCTCTTTGATGCAACCGAGAGTTTCCAGGGTTACTATGAGGGAACCAGAGTCAGAACCTGGAGCGACAGAAACTACAACTACACAGAGACCAAGTTCTATGACATCCGCAGAGAAGGTACCGAAGACTTCGAAAAGGTTCCGGTAGACGGATCCAAAGAGATGCCCGATGACCTTATGGAGTCCCTGGAGCCCTTTGACCAGAGCGAGCTTACTCCCTTTAACATGGCATATCTGGCCGGATTTCTGGCAAACAAATACAATGTCAGTGCCTCGGAGTCACAGCCCAGAGCCCTTGACAGAATTAAGACCTCTGTGGCCTCAGACTTTAGAGCCACCGTATCAGGCTACGGCTCCGTAAGACCCATTACCGAGAATGCAGGGACCCTGCGTACCTCCAATAAGTATGCCCTTTATCCCTGCTATATCCTGAGTACCACCTGGGAAGGCAAGAACTACATCTTTGCCATGAACGGACAGAGCGGCAAATTTGTGGGTGACCTGCCCTTTAGCATGAAGGAAGCCCTGAAATACTACTTCCCCATCGCAGGAGTTGCAGCGGCCATAGCCTATTTCATCTTTTATTTCTTTATGTGATTTTGCGTAATTCTAAGACAGAGACTGGAATTTTGAATTTAAATGAAAATAAAAATTAGTAACCCTATAATTAAATATTTGGTGAGCCTTACTCTCATCCTTGCTTTTATGCTTGTTCCTTCACTCACAGCCTCGGCATTTGGTGATCTCTGGGACTCCTACGAAGTTCCGGACACCAGACAGAAGCCTCTGGTCTACGATACCGCGGACCTTTTAAGTGACAGCGAAGAAGCACAGCTCCTTGAATACTTTCAGTCAATCAGCAAGGCTCACAACTGTAACGTCTGCGTACTTACCGTAGATGATTATTCAGGCGGCATACAGGATTTTACAGATGATTATTTCGACTATAACGGAATGGGAGCTGAATATGGTAACAGCGGCGTCCTCTTCATGATCGCCATGGGGGACAGATCCTTTTGCTGGTGCACTGACGGAATAGGTAACATAGCCTTTACCGACTATGGAAAAGATAAGATTATTGACGAAATGATGGATGATCTTTCTTCGGGATATTATTATAATGCACTAAAGATTTACGGCGATTATGCCGATAAATATTTACAGATGTACGAAGAGGGCACTCCTTACGATATCGGTGCAAGAGCCCCAAGAAGTGCCTCAGATCTGGCCTTTGGCGGCCTTGTATGTATCCTCATAGGCCTGGTAGTTGCCATTATTCCGATTCTTATCATGAAGGCCCAGCTAAACACCGTACACATGAATGCATCCGCTCAGGGCTATCAGTCCCACAAGGGCATTAATCTGACACTGCATAACGACTCCTACAGAACAATGAGAGTTACCAAGACTCCCATTCCCAGGGACAACGACTCAAGAGGCTCAGGCGGCGGCACCACGCTTCATACATCAAGCTCCGGCCACAGCCACGGCGGCGGCCACGGACATTTCTAATCCTACAACTGTTTGATTGCGAGGTTAATCAGTGAAAATAGGAAGCAAAGTCAGTACATTTCTATGTACATCTTTGGCCATCCTGATTATGTCATATGCACTTTATCTTTTGGGATCGGCAGGGATCAGTACCGAAAGTCGCTACGACCTTGTCCAGCTCGAGCAGGGCTGGACTGTTAGTCGTGGGGATGATTCGTTCAAGACCGATTCCCTCTCTAAGACTTCCGTCGGCATTATGAACAAAGGCGACTTTGTCACCATC
Organism: Butyrivibrio sp. DSM 10294; assembly: GCF_028539135.1. Lineage (NCBI taxonomy): Bacteria > Bacillati > Bacillota > Clostridia > Lachnospirales > Lachnospiraceae > Butyrivibrio > Butyrivibrio sp. DSM 10294. Next base: position 29,169 of record NZ_JANSWL010000072.1, read on the forward strand.
ACTTCTACTCTTCCTTCCGACGGCATTACCCCGGCTACTATCGAATTTCGCTCCATCCTGTCCACCGTTGATATTAAAATTGACGGTCAGCCATACTACAGCTATGGTCAGGAGCTTGCGGAAAAAGGCAAAATGATGCCCAAGATAATGCATTTCGTCAAACTTCCTGATGATTACCGGGGTAAAACGATAGAAATCACCATGACAGCCCAGGACAACAACGCTTTCTCCGGAATCTCACCTATACTGTTTGGTAACTACAACGACATTGTAAGAAATCTTGTCGAGAAGGACAGAATAGCCCTTGTCATCGGTATTTTCCTGACAACCCTGGGCTTTATCCTTCTTATCCTGGCGCCCTTTTTTGTTTTGTCCAAAAGAAAGGATTTCAGTATCGGTTTTGAAGGACTTTTATCCATCTTCATGGGTGCTTACATCCTTAGCTACAACGACATCCTCTGGTACCTGTCAGACAAAGCTGAGTTTTACACCTTTATCGAATACTTCTCACTGTTTTCACTTCCCATGGCAATTCTGGGCTTCATCGTGTCCGCAAGGCAGGTAATCGCAAGGAAATTCCTTATTGGTTTCTTTATCCTGAATACCGCTTTTGCCATTTTTACCACCCTTATGCATATCTTCAATATCATCCACATCTGTCATTTCGTGCAGTATCTCCACGCTTTGGCCATAGTGGAGGGTGTTGTTATCATACCGACACTGATAGTTCGCTTTGTCAAAAACACCAAGTCCGACGATATCTTCGTTCAAAAGAACTACTCCACCTACATGCTCCTTCTGGGCCTTATCCTCTTTATGGGCTGCTCCGTAGTTGATATCATCAAATTCAACATTCTGAAATTCGGGAGCATAGGAGAAGCCACCGCAAGGATCAATTTCATGACTGTAGGAGCCTTCATTTTCATCATCTGTCTGATCCTCAATTACTTCTTCCACAGTATTGAATATATTCACGAGATTTCGGTTCAGCAGCGCCTGGAGGGCCTGGCCTACACCGATGCCCTCACCGGTCTCTCCAACAGAGCCAGGTGCGAACAGGCTCTGGCTAATCTTAAGGACGATTACACAATAATCAGTATTGATCTTGATTATCTCAAATATACCAACGACAATTACGGCCATTTTGCAGGAGATAAGCTTCTTAGCGGCTTTTCAGACATTCTGAAGGAGAGCTTTGCGGATGCTCATATAGTTGGAAGAATGGGCGGTGATGAGTTTATTGCCATTCTCCCTTATATCAACGAGGAGAAATGTCTTAAGGATCTTAAGAACATGCAGGACCTTATGAGCGAGAAATCAGCCAAGGAGAGCCCTATGCGCTACTCCGCATCCTATGGCTATGCCACCAGTAAGGATGAGAAGGTTCAGCCCGGACCCACTGCCCAGAACGTCTACCTTCTTGCAGATGCCCGCATGTATTCCATGAAAAAGAAGCATCATAACCAGTCTCTCGGAAGACTCTATGATGACCTCTTAAAAGCCATGGGCAAAAAATCGGAAGGAGGTGACAGTGATGAATAAAACCCGCCTTCTGAGAATAGTTGCCGCCATCTTCATTGCTCTCGTAGCTGTCACCATTCTGCGCTATATACTTGGCTTTACCCCCAGAGGCGCAATTATTAAGCTTGATACCGGATGGAACGTCAGCATCAATTCCAATACCTATGAAAACGTCGATATTACCAAGATATATCAGATCTTTGATGGGAAACTGCAAAAAAATGACAGGGTCTCCATGTGGATCACCCTGCCGGATGCAGGTAAGCTGGACTTCCCCGTACTGCATTTCAAGAGCCGCTATACGACCCTTAGCTGCTATATTGATGACAATCTCATTTATGAATACGGCCTGATGGACTATGCGGATGGCAAGCATATCGGTAAAGTCAACCACTTTATAACTCTTCCGGAGGACTACGCCGGCAAAACAGTCAGATTCACCATGTATGTAGGAGAGAAAAATCCCTTCTCCAGCCTGGAGCCTGTTACCCTGGGTTCACAGCCTGACGTAGAGAGAATGCTGACCCATGATAATAATCAGATCATTATCACAGGCTTCTTCTTGCTGGCCTTTGGTCTTGCCTTCCTATGCATAACACTGTTTTTCATAACCTCGGTACCGGAAGTAATAACGCTTCTGATAGGCTCAGTGTTTAGCATGTCCATGGGACTGTGGCTTCTTAGCTGCTACAACATCCTCTCGATGTATATGAACGCCCCCGACGAAACTATTATCGAGTACATCACAATGTATTCAATGGTTCCGTTCTGCTACGTAATGCTGTATCTGATCCAAAATATCGAGAATAAAAAGCTGTATCTGATAACCGCCATTGTGGGATGTACGATTCCCATTATGCAATATATTCTTCACTTCGTGTTTGGTATACATCTGCGTTCAACACTTCTGTTGTACCATGTGGACGGACTTGTGGGCTTTGGTCTTATCATATACTTTGCCCAGAAGAACCTGAGGAAAAGAGATATTTCCTCCTCTTCAATGATACAGATGGCCGGCCTGTGCGGCTTCACCTCGGCGGAGGTGGTTCACCTTCTGTTCTACTTTGCAAGTACCCTGCTCCACATAAGTATTTATCAGCCTCTGGAAAAGGGAATAATCTCCATCGGCTGTATCTATTTTGCAATGTGTCAGCTGGCCAACTATCTCGTCAACATCGCTGAGACCTATGCTACCAAAAAAGAGAATATCTCTCTTTCTCATCTGGCCTATGCAGACGGTCTTACCAACCTTGCGAACAGGGCAAAGTCCGACAGCTGCCTCCAAAGCCTCAACGACACAGAGGATGATTACTGCATTATCAGCATCGACCTCAACGGTCTGAAACCCGTAAATGACAAATTCGGTCATCTGGCCGGGGATAAGTATATTAAAGATTTTGCCAAAGTGCTGGGAAATACCTTCGGTGATGATACCTTCAAAGCCAGAATAGGCGGAGATGAATTCCTTGTTATCATCAAGGATTCTTCAGTCGTGGATGTAAGTGCCCTGATCGGGCGCATGAACTCGGCGCTGAACGTTCTCAACGCCCTCTATCCCGAATATCGAAGGAGCGTGTCCACAGGCTATGCCTTCAGACATGAATGCCCGGGCCAGAGCTCCCATGAAGTATACCTCCTCGCAGATCAGCGCATGTATGAACTTAAGCGCAAGATGCACGAGGAGCTGGGAATACATATGAGGCTGTAGGGATATCATCAGCCTATGATCAGATGAAGTACTACAAGAATTGCCAGATACAAAACATTCATCAGGGTGAATACCAGCAGGTATTTGCCCTGATTTTCTCTGTATTCCTGAGTATATGACTTGTAGGAAATAAGACTTGCCATCGATGCAATAAGGGTTCCAAGGCCGCCCACATTAACTCCTATTAAAAGCTCCGTGTAGCTACCGGTAAATCCTGACAGCATCAGTGTCGCAGGCACATTACTGATGAACTGGCTGGCGATGACTGCCACTGCAAATTCATGATTCTCAACCACAGACTTAAGGAAATCACTGACAGAATGAATTTTGGCCATATTTCCCGTAAATATGAAAAAACCAATAAAAGTAAGAAGCAGGATATAATCTGCTCTTCCGATTATCTTTGGAGATATGATCATCACGGTAAAAAGTATTATCAGTGCGGTAATATACCAGGGGATAACACGAAGTACTGTAAGAAGCGCGATCACAAACAAAGCGCAGTATACCGCGATCTGCTTTTTGCTGCCTTCTTTTTCAGGCTCCATAATATCGCTGTTTGTAGCCAGCGTCCCCTTTTTCTCAGGTAAAAACAGTGTGGAAACAAAAAGAAGCACCGCTGCTGCCAGCGTATATGGAAGCATGATTCCAAGGAAAGCCCCTATGGGCATTCCCGTAAGTCCGAAGAGGTACAGATTCTGAGGATTACCTATGGGTGTCAGCATGCTGCCAAGGTTGGCGGCGATGGTCTGAAGCACCACCACAGGAATCATGAGCTTTTCTTTGCGGCAGCCCTTGAGGATCATGATTGCAAAGGGAACGAAGGTTATGAGCGCCACATCATTGGTGATGAACATACTGCTGATAAAGCATAATGCCACCAGCACCAGCGATAGCTGCCATGGACTTTTCACTTTCCTAAGGAGACTTCCCGCAACCTGCTCAAATACGCCGTTTTCCTTAAGTCCCTGAACGATCACCATAAGTCCCCAGAGAATTCCCAGAGACCTGAAATCAATATATCCCAGGTATTCCCTGGATGGATGCACAAAAAAAGCCGATATTACGGCCAATACCCATGCTGCGATCAGCACCGGGTCTGATTTTACCTTGTTAAAAATTGCTTTTACTGAATTCATTACTGCTTATATCCTACTTCTTATTTTCTACAATTATCAGGTGCTGTACAGTCTCTCAATGATTCTGTCCAGAACCTCCTCGGTCACATCTTCGGACAATCCGAACCTGTCCTCATCAAGGGGCAGCATTAATCCTCTCTGGTATACCTGCGCAATGGCATTGGCACAGGATCTGCACTCATATATGTCTCTTAGAGTCAGCGCCTTATCCCAGTCAACATCAGGAATATTAAGGATCCTTGTCATAAAAAGATGTACTACCCTGGCAGCAAGTCTTCTTGGAATCGCACCGTCATGAAGGTAGTACTCAAAAAGGGAAACGTCCTCATCCGTGAGGTCGTTTCCTGTCTTTTCAAAGTATGCATCTATTAAAGACTGTGTAAATTTCTTACTGGTCATAACTATTTCCTCTGCACTCGAACGTCTATTGATATTACACGCTTTTTGGAGTAATTACAACTGTAATATTGTCACAGGCTCTGATTCCGTTAACTGAGAATACTCCATCAGTGTTCTCAGATATCTCTCCGGTCCAGAGATCCTTAACTTCATAGCAAGGAGCCTCCGATATCTTATCTCCCAGATACTTCTTAAGAAGAGCCATATCCACCTTGAATTCCTCATTCTTATCCTCTTCGGAGACATTGATGAAGCTAAGGGCAAATCTGCCTTCGGAAAGGGGCTTGGCCAGAATATCCACTCTGTCAATATCACGAATATATTCCTTGGAAGGGTCAGTTTCCGCAAGGGTCGAATATACTCTTTTGGCCTGAATTCCAAGACTGTCCTGATTAAGGGCAATGATATCCTTATTGGCGATTATGCCATAGAGGTCATCCCCCTTCGTAACTCTTCTAAGGTCAAGACCAAGCATAAGAGGTGAGTTCATCATAGCCCACATGGTCATATGCGTTCTGTTCTGCGTAAGATCAAGACCATTCATTCCGATCATCAGCATATCCGGGTCATTCCAGCCCTTATCCAGGCCGGCGAACTCATCCATTATTACAGCCTTGCTGTACTGGGTAGTTACGCTGGTGGTATAGTCTCCTGTCCAGGTGCCAACGCCGGGATCTCCGTCGCTTCCCACTCTGAAGGTGATGTCGTTAAGTATCCTCCAGGAATCGCAGACCTTGTAGCCCCAGTTTGCGGGCTGGGTCTTGCCCCACTCACAGGCTGAGTAGATGATTGTCTGGGAAGGGTCTGCCTCACTTAGTCCCTCAAGGAGCCTTGCGTAGGAGTTAAGGGTATTCTCCTGACGTCTGTGATTCATAAGACGGATCCTGCACTTGCCTTTTTTGAGCACTGCTGTTACTGCTGTGGAAGTGGGCTTCGTATGATCCGGCGGATTCTTGGGATCCTTGTTCTCATCGGTAATAACGGGGTGAGGTCCGAAGAAATCATCATAGAGATATAATGTCTTCCCTTCGTACTGCGCTGCGATCTGAAGCCAGCTTCCGATGCCGGATTCCGCGCCGTTTATATGGTCCACAAGAATCGTATACTCTCCGTCACTTGGGATCTCTGTGTCAAAAAATATCTCGCCGCTCTCATCACCGACAGGAGAAGTCTCAGGTCCCGTTCCGTCGAAGGTTCCGATATTGCTAAAGAAATTTCTATCCTCAATTAGCTCCGTCCTTACGCCGTTTCCGCTGACCTGTAGGTTGACGCCGCAGGTGAAGGTCTCCTCCTTGCCCTGTCCCTTAAGGGTAACGGCATGAATAGCCGGGGCATAGGTGTATCGTGCATTGCAGGGGTTGGAAAAAGTAGCGTTGTCAAAAAGATAATAGCAGTTATCCACCTTCAGAAAGTCAACACCCCAGGATACATAGCTGGCTGCGTCCTGCTTCTCATGGCCGCAAGTTCCAACTGCTGCCCCGGCGCAGAGATTGCTTCCGATATCATTGTACATTCCAAACTTAAGGCCCCTATCGTGAATGTAATCGGACAGCGCCTTGAAGCCGCTTGGGAACTTAACTTCTTCGTTGGAAAGAAGGCCGTCTACTCTCTCGTTCTTATAGCAGCCATCGTCGAGGACCACGTATTTATAGCCCAGTTTATCAAGACCAAGCTCTACCATTTTGTCCGCCATAGCCTTGGTGAGGGCCTCTGTGTTGCCGCTTCCGAAGGCATTCCAGGAATTCCAGCCCATGGCAGGGAGATGATTTTTCTTTTTTCCCAGAAGAACCTGTCCGTTTGAAAAAGAATCATATCTCCTGTCGTCATTTAATCTGTCGGGAGTTAACCCCTTGTATCCGTCCATTTTTCATACCCCTCTTCATATTTTTACCGGGGTCAAAAAGTATTTGGCCCCGGCATTAGTTTGTAGCCCGATCATAGTATTATGATCAAAGATTGTATATTCTGGTGTATTTGTCTGTGAAGTACTTGATAAGAGGCTTGGCTGACAGCTCCTGACCGCATACCTTCTCAAGGACTTCAGAAGAAATTCTTGTGGCGCCGTACTGATGGATGTTCTCCTTGAGCCATGCTGTGATCTTCTTGATATCGCCTGCTGCCAGGATGTCATCAATGCTGCCAAGGTCCTTCTCTATAGCTTCAAGGAACATTCCGTCGTAGATGCTGCCAAGAAGGTAGGAAGGGAAGTATCCGAAGCTTCCGTCCGACCAGTGCATATCCTGAAGGACACCCTCTGCATCTGTGCCCGGAGTGATGTGAAGAAGCTCCTGCATCTTGTCGTTCCATACCGTGGGAAGCTCCTCTACTGTCACGTTTCCTTTGAAGATCTCTCTTTCAATCTCATATCTGAGAATTACGTGGAGGCAATAAGTAAGCTCGTCTGCCTCGGTACGGATGAAGCTGTTCTGTACGTGGTTGATCTCTCTGTAGAACTCCTCGATACCGATTTCCTTAAGCTCAGGGATCATCTCACACATCTTGGGCCAGATTGGCTTCCAGAAGTTGATGTTTCTTCCGAGAATGTTCTCATAGAATCTGGACTGACTCTCGTGAAGTCCCATGTAGTTAATGGTGCTGCCTGCCGTGCCCTCATACTTGTGGTCAACGTTCTGCTCAAAAAGGGCATGTCCGCCTTCGTGAATGGCTGAAAAAAGAGCCTCTATAAAAGCGTTCTCTTTGTAGTGATTGGTGATTCTGACATCATCAATGTTCATGTTGGTGGTGAAGGGATGCTCTGTCTCGCCCTGGCAGAATCTGTTCATATCCATTCCCATATACTCAACAATGTACTTGCAAACTTCCGCCTGTACATGAGCGGGAACCTTGAATGAAAATCTGGAGGAATCGGGCTGAGGTGCTGACACAACCTTGTTTACAAGGGGAACCAGCTCCTGTCTCAGTTCACCGAATACCTTGTCTATGGTCTCCTGAGTCATGCCTTCCTCGTAGTCATCGATAAGAGCATCGTAGGGATCCTTGTCGGGATCTGTGTAGCCCTCAACCTTCTTAACCATCTCGATGGTAGCGGCAAGGGGCTCTTTGTAAATGCTCCAGTCGTTAGTCTGCTTAGCCTTGGGCCATACAATTGCTGACTTATTAGTAGTCTTAACAAACTCCTCGTATACATCAGCAGGAAGACGTCTCATTTTATCAAGGTTCTTCTTGTTCTTCCTGATATCGAACTTCATTACGTCGTCAAGCTTCTCGAACTCCTCGGGCTCAGAGAGCTTGGTTACAAGCTCGTAATACTCATCGCTGGTGGATTTCTTGAAGCTCTCAGTTGAAAAATATGTAAGGGCATCGGAGAGCTTCTCCTTGGCTCCGTCGGGAGCTGTGGTCTCAAGATCCCAATACATAAGGGAAGTTGCGTGATCTATAAAATTAAGTTCTTTCTTTTTCTCTAAATACTGTTCAAGTAATGTCATGCTGTTTCTCCTCGTAAATTAATTATTGGCTGAAGGCAGATTTCCTTAGCCCTGAAGTCCTGCGGACTGTCTGATCATATCCTCTACCACGATGTCGTAGATTTCGCCCACGGTATTGCAGTACTCAAGCACCTTCCAGGGCTCGTTGGTATGGAAATGGATCTTCACAAGGTCCTCATCACCTGCGGCAATGAGAGAATTGCCCTCAAAATGAGTGGTGATGTAATCCGAGATCTCATCCTCATCCAGGTCCTTGTCTCTTCTGTCTATCAGAAGCTGTGTGTCATATCTGTATGCAAACTGATCGTCCTCTGCGTCAATACTATTAATTGGTTCCATGTTACCTCCTTGTCTGCTTGAAACGATTATCGCAACACACTGATTTTATCATTACCTCGTGGCACTGTCGAGATAAACCGTTCGTACCACAGCGCCCCACATCGCAGCAGCTGCATAATCTCTACGCAGCTTTCCTCACAGCTTCTTCGTCTGCACTTGCTGCAGCAAAGCACTGCGGAAACAGAATCCCACATACCATAAGCGGCGCGGTGAAGAAAATGTACGCAACATAGCGCACGAAGGAAGCAGGCGCCAATAGCATAGACAGATATATGATGAATATAAGGGTAAAACTCCTGGCAAAACCACGGGAACCTTTTCGTGAAACGTAGATGCATGCCGCAATAGAAAACCAGAGCCAGAATCCCGGAGTCCAGATGTAATGAAGGATTGGAATCTTGTGGGGCCACATCTTAACGGAAATTGCTCTGTAGGCAATGTCGATGTAGTTTCCTCCGAGATCACGCCAGCCGGGCATGTCAGTGACCCAGGCAAAATAACTCACCTGCTCATAGAGCCCCGAGCCCACAAAGCAGTCAAAGATAGCACCGGGGTACCACATCTCATAGCCGGTCAAGAGCCATGCATCAAAATATGCCTTGGGGTGCTTTATGAACATTTTGAGATAAACGGACATAAAGGCCCCCGGATCTTCAAGAATGACCTTGCCATCGACCTGTTCCTTCAGGTCATCCGCCACTTTATCGGAATACAGCTGCCATCTGTCGAGGCTCTGAAGGGATGTCAGGTACTCAAGATCTTCCTCTGAGAAGTCCTCAGGATAATAGTTGTAAACCCTTCCCAGCTGCTGGAGCGGAACAGCGAAGGCTTCCTGCTGCCCGTTCTTTTCCGCATCAAGTCCGTTTATGAGAGCAGAATTAACGGCAAAAAACAACACCAGCGATGTAAGAGAAATCATAATAAGCTTTCTTCTGTATTCTTTTTGGGCAAAACAAATAAGAAACGGGATAAACACGACGAAGTCATAGATGCCGTTTTTGCGATATAACATGAAGAGCGTGGCAAACAGACCCATTAGCAGGAACCGCACCGGCTCTTTGCGGAATATTTCCGGAGTGCATAGAAGCGCAAGAACCTGCAGCGTGTACATCATCACGCACAGAATAAATGCTGAGTCCGTTGCGGAACACAGTACATACATTACAACAGGCGGGAAAAGGCCAAGAAATCCAAGGCAGATTATACGCACCGCCTTAGGGATTCGATATCTTATAAGTTCGCAGTACATATAGGTGAAAGCCCCGGCAAAAAGCACCATCTGAAGTGCAATATAGGAGAAAATCCCCAGGTTGTAATTCCCTGTCAGGTCATGTACAGAATTAATAAGGCTGCACATTGTATAGGTGTGGAAAAGCGGATGCCAGGTCGTATTGGCATTTTTGGTAAAAAGAGAGATCTCGGTTCCGGCATCGTATGTGAAAAATCCCGGATAGACGCCCCACAGGACTAAGCCATAGGCGACGACAAGAAACAGAAAGACCGGTATGATCCTTGGAGCCAGCGCTTCCAAGCGGCCTTCATCCTCGATTAAACTTATATTGGCTGAGAGTTTGCTGCCGATTCTGTCAGCAAGTCTACCTATTATGGCAAACGCGACATAACAAAGTGCAGCCATGACAACAAAAGAAAGGATCTCACCTGCCCCCGGAACATGTAAGGCCCCCTCCCTGTCTATCTGTCTGGCGATAGAGATGCAAAACGAAAAAACCACTGAAAAAATAACCTTGCTCAACTGACGATTCCCCCTTTTCGTCTGTTATTTCTCGTGTTAACGTTTACTCCTCTAAAGTATACACTATTTATCTGTAAAAAAATATATGATTTTTCATCCCTCTATCTTATCCGGATGTCTGTCAGGGCGCATCGATCCCCGGTTAGAGCGACATAGACCTTCTCCACGGGATCGTTGATGGTTGTGGTGCATTCAAGGTATACCCCAAGATTCTCAGCAGTCGTGATTATCCTGCTTCCCTTCCTCTCGAAGCTGATCCTGCACTCCATGCCCTCTCTATTTTTCTCCTTCCAGGTATCCCACCCCGGAAAACTGTCCTTTCTCTTCATGGTAAAGCTGTTAACGGCAAAATCATACTTGTTCTCAACCTCGCCGTTTAGCTTGATAAGGGCATAGGCTCTGTAATTCTTTCCCTTGAGCCTTCCGTTATCCGAACTGAACAAAAGAGCATAGGGACAATGCCACACAAAGGTAGCAACCGGCAGACTCATGGTATGGAAAACAAGTTCAAGCTTGCCGTCGATCTCCACACTATCCGTAAATGCAGAGCAGGTCTGATTAACCTGTACGTTCTTGATATCCGACTCCATGTGGTTGATATAGCTGATTTCCTCCGATATTCTGGGGATATAGCCCGGGCCTATCACTTCATCGGTCTGTTCAATGTTTATATCCTTGATGGAACAGTTTTCACCGGTAATTCCGATATATACGGAGGTGGATCCGTCCTGAAGCGCTATGATGACTTCCTTTTTGTAAATCGGACAGGTCATCAGGAGTTTGAGGTGATCCTCATACTTAACGGCAGATATCTCATATTTGCCGCTTACGGATTTCATCATAGCCAGATTGACATCACCTTCAATGGTATTCTCCTCAATCTTTCTGGCTGCAGTGGTTATGCTGTGATTATCAAACCACACCTCTCCGTACTCCAGATAATGATAGGACTTGATAGCCTTAGGATTATCATGAATACGTCTGTCAAAGGAGTCAAACAGAATGATGGAAGGTGCGCTGTACTGCACCTGCGGATCCGGTGATATCTCGCAGTTAAAGCTGATATTTTCTATACTTGTGGCGACGGGAATGCCAAGGGACACAGTGGTTCTGTAGTCCCTGCAGACAAGCTCTTTTTCCACCAGTGAAATATCGTCGTGGATCTGGCTTTGGGTCTCATCGTCAATTATTCTTACCATAAGCCCCGCATACAATGGGTCGAACTCCGCTCCCGAACCGCTGACAAAAGCCTCCCTGGCCACAAAGCTGGGCCTTGCATCTCTGTATCTCTTCTTGGTAGTCATAGTGACATAGGCATCTGCCACACCTATGATCCTTGCTATCTCAGGTATTGCATCACCCTTAAGTCCCTCAGGGTAGCCAGTGCCGTTGTACCTCTCATGACTGCTGGCGGCGCCAACGCTAAGGTATGGATACTCAGAGATATTGGCCAGGATTTCCTTACCGATAACCGGCTTGGTTCTCATGACCTCCCGGTCCCATTTGCTGGGATCTGCCTCATTTTTAATGACCGAATCGGGAATACCGATCAGTCCTACGTCGTGAAGAAGGGCTGCATAATACACCTGGTCGCAGAAATCCTCGTCCTTATCTGCGAGAGCAGCCAGCTTTCTGGCATACTCAGCAATCCTCACGGCATTTCCTTTGGCAAAATCATCTCTTTTCTCAACAGCTGAGACAAAGGCCTTGGCAGTCTGATCATAGATTCTCTTCATACGGCGCTGCTCGCCTTGCATATTCCGGATCTCGATCTCGTGGGCATGTTCAACCGTGTTATTGATATCAAGGTAGGTAAAAATATACAGGCTTATGGAAACTGCAACAATCGACATATTCACAATTGATATGCCATATGCAAATATCTGTAGTACTCCGCAGAAAATGGGAACAAAGATATAGAGCAGCATGGAAATGTAGATAAGCTTACTGAAGGACCTTCGGTACTGCCTGATCACCGTATACTGCAACAAAGGACAGACTATCGGTACGATATAAGCGATCAGAAAGCCGCTTCCTCTGTGATAAACATTGTTGGCATCGAAATGGTAATACAGCCCTGTCAGAGCCGATACCACCGCCAGTATCATACCCACAACCGATATGACTCCCACAGTTTCAAGTCTTCTGGGAAGGCTCTTGGCGCCGCCCTCATTCAGGGTGTAATTGCTGACAATAACGTTGAATACCAGCACCACCGCAGAGGTGAGGAAGAACACCATGAAATTGCTTATGCGCACCATAAAATAACCCTTTCGGCTAACATCTCCCGAGTAGATATACGCAAGTCTGTCAAACCAGAGAAGGAACATAGCTACCAGCTCCATGAGAATCAGTGCCCATTTCCTCTTCTTGGACAAAAATCTTGTTATCAGAAGAAGGAATACCATAATTCCGCAGGCGCCGCATAAGATCAGCATGATATTAAGTTGATTGGTGACTAAATACTCATACATAGACTGCCTCATTTATGCAGAATGAAGAACTCCTTGAGCTTTTCCAGAAGCTCATCCTTTTGTATCGTCTTAAGAAAATAGCCTTCGGGCTTTAGTGCAACCACTGCCATAACACTTTCCTTGTCGCTTTTTCCCGTAAGGAACATAACCGGAATCCCCTTGGTCTCCTCATCACTTCTTAGCATCTCAAGAACCTGCGGGCCGCTGGTCACAGGCATCTCATGATCAAGTAGGATAAGATCAACACTGTTTTTTCCCAGCCACTTAATAGCCTGAAGTCCGGAATTGGCCATAAATACTTTGTAAGAGTCCTTCAGCCACTCCCTTACAAGTCCCAGATAGTTGGGGTCGTCATCCACCACAAGGATGCTCTTTCTGAACTCACCGAGGCTGGATTTTCTCAGGTAATCTGTAACGGTGGCCAGATATTTGGCATTGTCCACAGGCCTTGAAAATACGGAGTATATCAGGTCCTGGGGAATATGCTCACTAAGGCGCTGCAGATCTATCTGCTCTCCGATAAGGATCATCTGCAGTTCTTTTTCCTCCATCTTGTCAATGAGATAATGTATTACGTCCTCAGGAGGAAGATCGTTCTCGTCCATATACAGAGTTATAAGCCCCGCAGTGTCCAGCTTCTTATTCAGGTCATTGACAGTGCAGGGAACAAATTCGCATTCGATTCCAACGCCCTGGGCCTTGCTGACAAGCACCCGGACGATAAAAGACTCTTTTGCACCAACTACTATCATTCGATTATCGAGCATCTCTTCTCTCCTTAGTGATCCCCTGCTTATTTAATAAGTTCTTCCATACCTTCCCAGTCAAAGACCTTGAGCTTTTGCGTCAGCTCTGCGACCTTCTCCTCGTCCTCCTTGGGAAGTCTGTATTCTTTAAGATGATTCAATATAAACTCAACCGCATCATAATCCATCTGCGGCACAACATCCTTAAGGGCGCTGTAGGCATCTGCCAGCTCCTCCGGCGGTATATCTTCCTTATCATCGGCATTATCAGGCTCCTGCGCCGCAGACAGTTTGGATAACTTGCCCTTGAACTCCAGGTACCTTCGAAGAAGGTCCTCCGTATTCATGTCGATATACTCTTTGTCCTTTTTGTTACCGGCATCCTCAAGACTTGCGCAGAACGCCGAGAACTCCAATGCTCCGATTATTCTGGCGGAGCTCTTGAGAGCATGGACCTTAATGGTATACAGCCTTATATCATCATTTTCGTAAGCATCGCTGATCACCTTGGCGTTGCCGTCGATGGTATCAAGGAAGAGCTTCAGTGAGTAGATATACGATGATATTCCGCCGGAATTCTTAATACCCTCATCCACCGATATTTCAGGGATCTCACGGATCCAGTCAAGATCTTCGGGCATGGTCTCGGGCTCTGCCACGGCATCTTCCATGGTGGGCTTGTACATTATCTCCTCAGGCAGATGCTTCATGATGGTCTTCTCCAGGGCAAGGCTGTCTATAGGCTTGGCAAGATAGCCGGTGAATCCCTTGGATCTGTAGAACTCCTCTCCAACAGAGGCATTGGCGGTAAGGGCATAGACAGGAATATCCTTGTCCGTCTCTCTTATCTTCGCCACAGTCTCGACACCATCCATTCCCGGCATCATATGGTCAAGAAGCACCACATTGAACCTGGTGGTCTTCATCTTCTCGAGACACTCTTCTCCGCTCTCGGCGGTGGTAACAAATATCTTGGTGGCCTTCAGAAGCCCCTTGATAACAGTCAGATTCATAGGTGTATCATCAACAACCAGCACATCCGCATCGGGAGCTATGAACTGCGGAACGTAAGGACCGCTGGCCACACTCTCGTCATGCTCAACGAAAAATCCGATGGGCGTTCTGTCCACGATCTTCTGCTCTATGGTCAGGATAAAGTCTGAACCTTCTCCGTACACACTTTCGCAGACCAGGGTTCCACCCATGAGCTCTGCAAATCTTCTGGAGATATCAAGGCCAAGGCCCGTTCCCTGAATGGCGCTGTTTTTCTGCTCATCCAGTCTTTCATAGGCGGTAAAAAGCTTTTCCTTATCCTCAGCCTTTACGCCGATACCCGTATCCTTTACGGAATAGCGTATTTTAATAATATCATCCTGCCTCTCAGGCATCGATACACTAAGGACCAGACCACCCTTCTCAGTATATTTTACCGCATTGGTGAGGAGGTTGATCACTATCTGCTTGATCTTGCCGGCATCTCCGTATAGCCTTGTGGGCACCGTCTCATCAACTACAACGTCAAAGGTCAGCTCTTTTTCCGTGCTCTTGACCCTGATCATGGATACAATTGAGCGAAGAAGGTCGCTGACATCATATTCCTGCTCCACAAGATGCATCTTGCCGGATTCGATCTTGGAGATGTCCAAAAGGTCGTTAATAAGTCCCAGAAGAGCATCGGAGGCATTTTTAATATCAAGGGCATAGTTCATCATAGCCAGGAAATAGCCCTTTGGTACATTGGCAGGATCCTCACGCATGATCATCTCATCCATACCGAGGATAGTATTGATGGGCGTCCTGATCTCATGGGAGATATTAGCCAAAAATCTGGTCTTGGCGGAGTTGGCACGCTGAGCCTCATCCCTTGCATGCTTGATCTCATCGTACTGACGCCTGATGACAGTTCCTGCCATAACTCGCCATACTATCAGTCCCGCAAAGGCTGCAATGAGGACAAAGCCCAATATTCTTACTATCAGAAGCTCAGTCATTCTGGGCTGTTTGGTAAAACTGTAGGAATTCTCCAGTATTACCTGGGTGTTGCTGCCGGCAAGGACCTGCAGATGGAGGGTGTAGTCACCGCTACTCATTCCCGTATACTCAAGGGGCGTGAGCTTACTTTTTGCCACCAGAACATCGTCCTTCTGATTGCCATCCATATAAATGTGGACCTGAGGATCCACAAGTGTATAATCCAGAACTGCGGCACTGATCTTTACACGGGAATCCGCAGAAGGAAGGACATATCGTCCCTGCTCATCCGGAAGGATCCGCTCATCACCGCAGTAAACAGACTTAAGCACCGCCTTAACATCCATTCTCTGGCGGAAAAACTGTCTGGTATTGACCTTGCATACGCCATGCCTTCCCGCAATATAGATATTTCCGTCCGCATCCATACAACTGAAGGAATTGGAGGTAGGAGTACTGGAAAGGCCATTGGCCATGGTAAAAAGCCTGTAGTCCGTCACGGAGTCATTTAGCATATCATCTCTGCTTACGTTGTAGATTCCATAGGAAGACACTATCCAGATACCGTTGTTATCATCAAAGAACAGGTCATAATTATTACTGATCGGAACCGTTGTAACAGGAGTAATAGCCCCATCCTTCAGGTACTCGATGGAGTTGGAGGTTACAACCCAGTACAGGTCATCAATATTATCCTTTTTAATCCTGCGGACCACGTCGCTGGTCAGGTCTTTGGTCCTTCCTATCTTATCTATGCCAACACCCTGAATAACATAGATACCATCGCCGTCAGTACCGGCGAGTATATTACCGTTATCGCCTTCACAGATTGTCAGAAAAACATTATTCTTAAGGCCACTTGAAGCATCCACGCACCTTACAACTTCTTCGTTCTTTATAACAGCCAGTCCCTCATTGGTACCCACAAGGATAGAACCATCTGAGGCTTCAGAAATGCATCTTATCTCATTGCCGGGAAGTCCATCCTCCACAGTGTAATTCACTATTTTCCCTGATCTTTGGAGGCAGACAACCCCAAGGCTGTGATTAAAGGTTGCTATCCACAGATTCTTCTGACGGTCACTGATAATACAGCGCACTCTGGCATCAGCTATAAACTTGGTAAGAGCATTTGTTACAAGTGAGCCGTTTTCAAGCACGCGAAGTCCGCTGTCGGTGCCCACATACAGCACTCCGTCAAGTATACAGGTGGTATTTACCAGCTCCTTATTAAGGCCTCTTTTGCCGGTCATATCCAGGAAATTACTGGATACAATTTTGACAACTCCCTGATTGGAGGATGCAATCCACAAATTGCCCTGATAGTCGCTGGTCATCATCTCGATTCCGCTGTCCACAGGCAGATCCTCCAGCAGATTGAACTGATTGTTCTCATCAAGATACCCGACCTGATTTATGGAGGATATCCAGATCCTTCCGCAGTCATAATTTATCCAATGGATACCCGACAGCGGGTAAACGGATATACGTTTCATACCGTTGGTCATGCTGCCAAATCTGCCGTGATACAGGTAGCTGTCTTCTGTACAGATATATACATATCCAATGTGCTCAGGATCGGCGATCATAGTGGTTATCTTGCTGATACCAAGGTCCGAACTCTCAAATACCTGGTGAACTCTTGTATCCTTCAGGGAGAATACCTTGCCGCTTTGGGTGGAGCCGTAGATTGTGCCGTCAAGGTCACAATCAAGGCGAAGAACCCTCTCCTCATTAAGCCTCTCATCATACATGGGGTGAATACGAAGCTTCTCATCGGCATAGCACACCCCTGCTGTGGTACCTATGTATACATTGCCGTCATGGTCTTCGGCAAAAACTCTTATGGAGGAGGAAGGAAGCCCCTCCTTGTAGGTGATCCAGGTGATGTCTTCTCCATCTATGACCACGACACCATTGTCATTGGTGCCAACCCAGATGCGGCCCTTGCTGTCCTCAAACAGGCCTCTTGCGCTTGTAAGTCCCTCGGAATGATCTATTTTCTCAAAAACGTTTCCGTCGTATCTAAAGATTCCGCTGTAGCTACCAATCCAGATATAGCCATCTGACGAGCCCAGGATATAGTTGGCATCGGAGGTTATAAGGCCGTTAGTCTCATCATACATAACCGCTGAATAACCAACAGATCCGGACTGGCCGCTGGCTGCGAAGCCGCCACCTATGGGCACTGCATTTTCTGCATCAACGGACATTTCTGAGCCTATCCCTGCTTTCTCCTCAGATCCGGCCTTTACTGCACCGTCAGTGGCTCCTGCCAAAAGAGCGCAGTTTCCCCCCATAATGAGCGCAAGACTCAATGAGCAAAGCATAGCTGCTATTTTATTTAGTTTTTTGTTTCTTCGCAGCATGCCTTTCTCCTTTATACATTGTTATATTTCTTAAGTATTACCTTTACTTCCGGCAGCGCTTCCAAAAATACCTCCACGCATTTTGGATCAAACTGTTTACCCGATTCCTCTGTGATTATTTTCAGCGCTTCATCCAGTGGAAATGCAGGCTTATATACTCTTGGTGACGTTAGAGCGTCAAAAACATCGGCAATAGCCATGATACGAGCCGACAGAGGAATTACTTCGCCGTGCAGCCCCTCAGGATATCCTTTTCCATCCCAGCGCTCATGATGATAAGCTGCCATATTACGGGCTTCCTTAAGGTAGTTCTCACCCTTGACGGTACTGATGGCATTCTCCATGATCTTTTTGCCGGCAGCAGCATGGGTCTTCATGATCTCAAACTCTTCCGGGGTGAGCTTGCCGGGCTTATTCAGGATCTCATCCGGGATATTGATCTTACCTATGTCGTGAAGAGGTGCGCTTCGTACCACATCCGACATGAACTTGGGAGTTACTTTTTCAGCGTAGTAGCCCTTTCTGTTTAGGCCCTCTACGATTATCTTCACATATAATGCGGTCTTCTGAATGTGCTCACCGGTGTCGGAATCGCGACGTTCAACCATGTCCGCCATGGTGATGATAAGTCCGTCCTGCATCTTGGCCGTAGTCTCAGAGAGCCTTCTAAGGTCCCTCATCTGCTCCGACAGGTTCAGAGTCATTCTGCAGATGGAGTCGTAGAGCCTTTCGATCTCATCTTCCGTATTGATCTCCAGCGCCCTTATGGCCTTTACGTTTTTATCCAGCTGCTCCTGGTCATAGCCCATGCTGGAAAAGTCATCCACGCACTTGGCCATGCTTCGTATCGGATATACCATGCCCGTATTGGTGAACCACATATTGTTGGCTATAACCAGAATGAAGAAGCCCATGAGAATCAGTAGTGACCTTACTATGAAATCCTGCATGTAATCTGCCATGTAGGTAATGGAAATGTCCGCCACCGCATAGCATACGCACTCCCCTGCTTCGTCCTTAATGGGGTAAAAAACGGTTCGGGTCCAGCTGTCTATGTCTCCATGGTCAATAGGGTCAATATGCCGCCCCTCCAGTATGTCCGGTATAAATGGCATCAGTCCGTCGTCATACTCAACCACATTATCCTTTTTTTCAATAGCTGAACCAGAGGGCTCAATCTCAAAGATGACATGGCCCTCTTTTTCCCCAAACCTTATAAGATACAAGCTCTGAAGTATAGAATAATCATTTGCAACCGTCTGAAGGAGCTTCTGAGTTTCCTCATATTCGGAACCGGAGTAGCCGTTTCTAAGGATTGCCTTGACATTGTCGATGCTTATCAGTTCCGCAACCAGCTTCAGTGAATTCTCCGCGTCCACTGTCATGCTGTCCTTGGTCTTGGAGAAATACATACTGATTCCGCTCCAGCCCGTAACTATTACCAAAAGTATTGAGGTAAGCAGGATCATTAACGTCGTTCTTAAACGCATGGAGTATCGCATATCTTTTCCCCAGCTGTTAAGGGTGTTGATCTCCTCTTGTGGCAGAGCGCGCTGTTTCCAGTTGCCAAGTTCAATTTGCTCGAGAATCCTTGATGGCACCAGCGTTACAATGAGCCAGGCAAAAAAGACCGCAATTCCCTTATCAATTGTGTTAAGCAGGATACTGTAGATAAAGAATGCAAAAAAAGCCGGGATTCCCAGGGATGAGGTGAACAAAAGGACTGTGTCGGAATCAGCCGCAGCCTCTTTTCCCTCCAGCAGGAACCAGTTGATGACTGCAGAAATACTGCCGGAAAAGAGCGTCAGGGTTCCCATCAAAGTGATGATAGTCCCCAGTTTTCTGATGGAATGCCTTCTGATAAGCCATGCCGAAAAAATAGCTATCATGGCGTTCATGAAGCTGTAATAGATAGCGTTGACATTAAAAAGCGCACAAATTGCATTCGTAACCACAGCCGTCAGGATTCCGGGAAAAAGGCCCCCCACTGCTGCCACTGCCACAGTACCTATGGTATCCAGAAACAGAGGATATCCCATACTGTACATGGCATAAGCCAGAACGACGTTAACTATGATTCCGATAAGTGATAACAATATGTGTTGACCAAAACTGCCAATCTTTATTTTTGATAATCTATCTGCAGCCATGATTCACCATAGTAAAATACATAATCGCCTACATAAACGTTTTATCGCATACCTATCCTCATTATATCAAACTTCGAGGGCTAAGCTTGTTAAAAAAGCATAAATAACTACAATTAAAACATTAAAAACTTACATTACATGGTAAAAGCCCTGTAGCCGCAGCTGCAAGGCTTTTATCTCCCCTCATAACATTAGTAAACCGCTTATCTTCTCATCTGAAAATAATTAGTGCCGACAGTAGCAGAATTGCAAACTGCAGCATAAAAACTCCTTCCATTACCAGTGCCACGAGCATTGTTGATGACATACTCCACAATCTCTTTTTCATACTCGGATTACCCCGCTTTTGCATAAACAAGTGTCTGATTCATTATCTGTATATAAGACTACAATACGATGTCCTACAAAATGTCGTCACTGTCATACTTATACTAAAAAAACAGATTTGAAAAGGTTATTCATCCCATTTGTCATGCTATAATCTACGCTGATTTAGCACTCCTCCTGTAACTCAGTAAGATACCCTTCGGTCTCGCTGGACCAGGTATAGGAGTTCATGTACTCTCCGCGAAAACTGTCAATGGCAGCCTGATCTTTATCAAGGAACCGATACAGATCGCAGTCGATTTTCTCGGGAACAATGCGCATAAGTCCCTGCTCTGCCTCGAAGATATCTGAGATCCCGTATTCCTCAAGGCTGTCCTTCATGCTTCTTATTATGGTGTCAAAATACTTCTGCTTGGCCCTGTCATAATCGTCGTCCTCCCAGAGGATGTAGAACAGGTCCTTTCTTGCGATGAACTGGCCTCTGTGGTCCACAAGACAGGCCAACAGTTCTTTGGCCTTGGATCTCTTAAATACCACGGGTTTGCCGTTAACAAGAATATTGAAAAAGCCGAAGGTCTCAACCTTGGCCTTCACTTCATTACTACTTCCAGCTCCGGCTGTGGCAGCAGGGGTTCCGGTTCCCAGAGCATACTCAATCTCTGAAAAAAGTTTCTCATAGCTCACGGGCTTGAGCAGATACCCTGTGGCGTGCATTGCATAGGCATCAATCGCGTATTCCGAATATCCGGTCAGAAAAATAATCTTGATATCCGGACATCTGTTTTTAATATTGGTGGCAAGCTCCAGGCCTCCCATTTCCGGCATATCTATGTCAAGAAGCGCCAGATCGGCCTTTTCCTCATCCAGATATTCCAGTGCCTCAAGGGCATTCATGAAGGATTCTACCTCTTCGAATTTATTGGTTTTTTTCACAAGAGAGACCGTCCTTGCAAGGATCAGTCCCTCATCATCAACACATATTGCTCTCATCTCTTCCCTCTGAAAATATTATCAGATCATCAGGTCAGATAGGTATCCTGATCGTAACGCTGGTACCTTCTCCCTCTACACTCTCAATTTTGAATGTACCGCCCGCCATGTCGATTATGCGGTCACGGACATTTTTTAATCCAATATGATCACCCTTTAGGGTGTCCTCGATCATCTTGTCCACGTCAAAGCCCTTGCCGTTATCCCTGATTGAGATCACGTGGGCATCCTCTTCGCGCCAGGTACTTACGGCTACCCATCCATGTTTTTTGCCCCTGACACCGTGTCTTATGGCATTCTCCACCATGGGCTGTATGGTCAGCGGCGGTATAAGGAAGTCATCGTCCTCGATCTCATAGTCGATCTTGATTGATGGAAAGCGCACCTGCTCGATATCTGAATAGATTCTGGTATGCTCCAGCTCCTTAGTAACAGAAATCATATCCTCCTCATTAAGAGAGTTGATATTCTGCCTCAGGTACAGGGCAAATTCCTCGATGACCTTGGATGCCCTCTCCGGGTCAATTTCCGTCAGAGCCTGGATGGTTGACAGTGTGTTAAACAAAAAGTGGGGCTGGATCTGGGACATCATTATCCTGATCCTCTGCTCTGCCTTGAGAGCATTCTCATGCTCCCTTACAAACTGCAGGTGCAGCCAGATGTAAAAGAACACAATGCTCTCAGTCATTGCCACTGTCAAAAACGTAACTCTTGCGCTAAAATAAGCCTCCATGTCCAGCACTACTGCAATGACCACCATGACCGATATGATGATGGGAACCACAGCTTCTCTTCGCCTGATTCCACGGTACTTCATGAGAGCGCTTACAACAATCCATACCACCATCACAAAGCTTACACCGAAGGGTATATATCCCAGCGGTCCTCTGTGCCAGTGGAGGTTTGGATCGTAGAAAAAAACCAGGTGTGAAAAAAATGAGGACATACAAAATGCTGCGTTGACCACAATGAGAGCATGCAACAGTTTTGTTCCTTTTTCATTACCAACGAGCCTGACAAAAAGATATAGCACCACAGTTCGTAGTATATAGCCCAGGGCAGAAATTAAGGTATACCAAAAAATCGGGGCATTCCTATATAGGACATCTCCGTATTCCATGGAAAACTGCGGCTCCCATAGCAAAAAGCCAACTATCAGGGCTATTGCATATACTCTGTATCTGTTGGCTTTTTGGATATAGGGATCTGCCATAACTGCAATGGCCACACCGGCCAGCTGCAGTACCAGCGCCATATTCAGCGCGGCTATAGTTTGTAAGTTAGGATCTTCGAACAAGTGCTATTCCTTCCTTTTATTCCATGACCTTCTGGAAGTTAACTACTTCTGCCTCTGAATACTCAGCGAACATTCCCTGCAAAATCTTGTCATCTTCCACTTCATTCTTTTCCCCGTCGGATTCAACATAGTAGGTTGCATTTCCGTTGGTGTCAAATTCTTCATAGGCGGTTTCCTCAGCTACGAGTTTGCCGTCTTTAACTGTATTTTTTGTCACAAAATGATGACCTGCTGTCAAAAGCTTGCCGTCCTTAACAGCAAGAGGATTGGCTGTTCCGCCGGACTGTACTGTTCCAAGGAACACAACATTTCCATCCTTGTCATACATGAAGACTGATGAATCGATGGCAGCCTCATTGCCGTCAAGATTGTCGTAGCTTCCATTGGCAACGAGAAGTACATCGGTTTCGTCAAGCGTTACATTGGCATATGCCATATTGGGATAGAGACTGTCCACAATCTCTGTAAATGTAGCATACTTGGACATATCCTCTTTGGAGAAATCAATTCCTGAAACTGTTGTGAAAGGAGTGAACTTAAGAGCTGTCTTCTGGCCCTCAATTCTATCCATTTCTGCCTTGTAGTCCTCCTCGGACATAGGAGTCCACTCCTCGTTATCATAGGTTGAGAACCATGGATTCTTCTCGTCTGTATATGCGTCATATTTGTAGCCAAGCTGGCATACCATATCTGTGGAGTTGGGCTCAAAAATCCACACTACGGATCCGTTTTCCATAGCTCCGCCGGAGAACTCATTAAGAAGCGCATACCCTCCGTATGCATAATATCTGTCTCTGGCAGTTCCTGTTACGATGTGAGTTGCAACTCTGTCAACCGTTGAATATACGTCGTAAACCATTCCGTCGATCTCACTGCCGGACATATCGCCGATAAAGAGATCCTCGATACCGTCGCAGTTCATATCTGCATAGGCATAGCCAAGAACCTCAAAGGGCTTCTCGTTATTAGCGGCTATTGCTGCGATCTCAGGGCTGATACCCTCTTCTTCACACTTATTTGCATCCCAGCCCTCACTGATAGCTGTCACATACTTATCAAGAACTGTAAAATACAGATCTTCTCCCTTGGTTCCGGCCTTGTAGACAAAAAGGTTATCCCCTGTGCCTGTGATATTCTCGAAGATACTCTCGGTGGAATCCTCAAGTTTAGTGTAGCTCTCAGGAGCCTCAGGCTCATTGTAATCCCACTGAATCTCGGAAGCATAACCTCTTCCAACATTATATATGGTTCCATCGGTAGCGAATACTTCTCCTACCTTGGTGAACATTCCGCCGGCAAAAATATTGCAATCGGAAGATAATCCAACCTCAAATACAAGTCCGGGCCAGCCTGCATCCACCAGGGCCTTGTCATATACACTTATGCGGTCATCCTCTACCTTGGCATAGGTCATGCCCTTTAACTCATCAGGAATTGTTACCTGAATGAGATCTGTCGCAATAACGCTGTCTGTAATGTAGCCCTCTGCATTTGCAGTATTCTCTACAGTAACTTCTTCTTTCTTTTCGCCTGCAACTTCTGACTCGGAAGTCTCTGCCTGCTGCTCTGCCCCCGCATTCTCAGGCTCTGTTGCCACCTCTGAACCACATGCGGTCAAAGCAATTGCCATTCCGATTGCAGGAATGATTGCCAGGTTACCATTCATCAGATTTCTCTTTTTCATAATTTATCCCCTTGTCTCATAAGAAAATATAGCTTGGTTTATATTTCTGAATAAGCTTATCAGACTGTGTCCTACAAAATGTCGTCATCCCCCGAAAATGGCATTATATCCGGCGCATTTCATGTATTCTTACCACACCGCCTCTTCGTAGTAGTACCAGTGATCACAGATTTTCTCTGATCTATATCTTGATTTTTCATGGGATTCACTGCTGTCAATCTCGTAATAATCCCCTTCCTGTGCCACTCTGTGGATATCCAGCAAAACATCATTAGGAGAATAATATATGCCCCGAGTCCAATAGCCTTGCTTTTCAGGCTGCCCCTTCAGCATAAATCTGACTAAGTCTTGTCTTCCATCTCCGGAGGACTTAGCAACTGATATTGATATAATTGCTAACTTATTAAACGGATTTATCTCTTTCTTAGCCTCAATCGGAACCTCCCAGACCCAGTAATAAATTTCAATATCTTCTTCCTGCTTTTGGTACAATTCCTCAGCAAAAGCTGTAAGCTTTTCGCTGTTATTAGCTACATACTCTCTTATATCAATCGGAAATCTGAAGATTCCGAGTAAATAATTCATAACCACCAAAACGGTAATTGCTGCTATAACAACTACAGAAATTCCAATCTTATTCTTCATCCGGGCATCCCTTCCTTTCTCCATTTTATGCCTAATTCAATAGCTTCATGATCTTCGGGCATATCTCCCCAATCAGGCAGACCATACATCCAAGGCATGTCCCATTTATATCTGTTTTTTATTTGTACTGCAGCACCACCTGAATATAATTCAAAATCGGAGAAGTATTTTGCTCCTACATAAGCATAAAGGACATTACCTAGCGTTCCAGGATCCATCACCTGTCCATGGTATAAGAAGTATTTACAGTCAGTATCCTTCGGACTCTTAAAGCCAAATGCCTTCTCCCAGCTGTCAGACTGTTTAATATCCATTTCACCACCAGTTCGTACTTTAAGGAAAAAATCAATATATAATGCTACTTTTGCTTGCTTACTTAATGGTTCAAGAGGAAGTATTGAAGTATAATACCACAAATCGAACTCTTCCTCCCTTTCTTTAAGCCAAGCATCTATTATGTCGGTATAATCTCGCTCCTCCCAATTAATTGATGGATCATTAAGATGTTCTTGCAATTGTTTTAGATTTTCTGCAGTTCCTTCATCTACTTGCTTTTTATGTTCTTGTCCCCATCTCTCAAGCGCCTCTATGTATTTGGCAACGGCTATTTCAAAAAGTTTAGAAGGTCCGACAATAGGCGCCATTGCAGAATTAGCTGATAGTTTTATATTGTTACCTTTACCAGAATTACCTAATATACCTTGCTCACATTTAACATATTCATTAGTTATTAACTCCAATCCATCTCCTAAATCCTGCATTTTGTTGGCGCTTTCATATGTTTCTTTCGCCAAGTTCTCAAGTACAGGTTCAAGCATCACGTAGCTAGAATCCAATGCTTGTGATATTTCCAGTATTTCATCCCCATTAGTTGTCAGCCTGGCTGAAACATCTCGAAATGTGCTGATAGGTTCTCTCATTCTCTCCGGACTAATCCGAAATCTTCCTTCCATAGTCTTTCGTCCTTCCTTGTTTGATAGTTATCTATATCATATTTAACAATATAAATGTTCATTTTCTGATGAATGACACCTGAAATCGGACGAATGACACAAAATCAAGTAATTGAGCCTACCCTGATCAATTTCTTGGATTCAAAACTATCGCCTCGGTTTCAACCCAGGCAGGTTTAAAGCCGCTGTTTATAGCGATGTTTTGTGACTGAATGTTTGCTGCCGCAGCCCCATAGAAGGGAACGTCGCCGATTTCAATTATTTTGTTCCTAAGAAGTGTCACAAGATAGGTTCCGATTCCTCTTGAACGATATTGTGGCAGGACATCGATACCTATCTGCTGCCAGTGGGGAGCGTCCTCCGAACAGCCAGCCATACCCATAATTGTGTCACCATCAAGAGCCATTACCACTATTCTGTCAGGGCGAACAGGGCAGGGCTCGGGGTAGGCTATGGCATTGGGAAACCTATCATCTCCGTAAAACTGATTGATTTCGCTGTCGTAGAGCCACTTCACCTTGAAGCGCTCTTCTACCGATTTCTCGCAGCAGGGCAGAAACATATGATGTGTATGTTTCATCTTGTAACCGTACTGTTTCAGCTCTTCATTTATTTTCAGGAGATTATCAAATTCGAAAAGATGGTGGCTATCCTCATCTGAGATCAGCCCCTTAAGAAACTCATGGAGGCACTTATCCGCCATAATGACAGTATTCTGCCCCAGTGTGGCCATTTCAAGGAATGGCATATCAGGACTGTAGCTCCTTCTGCCTTCATTCCATGCAGGCTCTGTGATGGTAACCTTATTTGTCCTTAAATCTTCCGGTGAGCAATTGAAATCAATTGATAGCTGCTGAAGCAGCCTTTCATAGAATGTTTTGAACATTATTTCCCCTTGTTATCTCATACACTTTTTCGGACCACCAAATTGTCCGATTTTAATCTGCAGCAGCCTGTACTCTCCTCAAACAATGTAATCCTCAAGAACGATCTCATTAACTGTCTCTTCTGTGGTCTTATTAGAATTATCATACAGATGGCCACTGTTCTCGGGCATTGCCTCCAGCTCTTTTTTCAGGAACTTAGCTCTTTCTATCATGTCTATATCGCCGCGACCACGGATTCTTTTCTCAATCGTAGCTTCATCTGCTGTTAAAACTATGTAATGAAGCTCGGCACCGTTCTGAGCGGCAAGGTTCTGTACTCTGGGAAGTTCAGTTTCAATCACATAATCAATAAGGACATCCATTCCCTGTTGCAGGGCTCTGCCCGCAGTTGCAATGATACAGTCCCAGTTGAATTTAAGGATATCTTCCCACAACACTGAATCAGATGCTTCTCCGTTCACAAAGAAATCTCCCTTATCCTCGGGCTCCACAAATCCTCCATGGAAGTCATCTCCATGGATTACATATACTGTTTTTCTATCCTTATCCACCAGGTGTCTGGCGTAGGCGTCCACAAATGTGGACTTCCCGCAGCCACAGGGCCCTGATACAAATATTATCTTCGGCATTGTTTATTCCTTTATCTTCTAGTCAATCTGTAATCTTTAATAATTCTTCAGCAAGCCTGACAGTTTCTTCCTGAGTTCTGTCTTCATCTCGATAGATTACTTTGAAGCCGGAGTTTTCCAGCATCTCATATTCCTCCTTAGAGCATATCCTGGTAAGTATCTCTCGATAGTTATCCAGTGCTGCCTGGGGATCCGGTTCCTCCAGCATAAGCTGATAGAGAAACTGCTTCTCCGGATCAGGGCGGTCAAAAAAGCGGTGGATGCTGATCTGTGGATCTGACAGCATCACCAGAACATGGTCTGCGTCAGAGATCTTATGAAGGGTCTCGATACTGATGTTAGTATCAACGAATATTTTCTTATCCTGGTTTTCCGCCTTACTGAGCAGTTCCTCAAGAATCTGAAGTTCAACGATCTCGCACTCTTTCTTCACATTATTTATCCATGTCACATACTCATCCGGAGTCCTGCGGATGAATTCATGCCAATCCTTAAGGTCCCTGGTATAAGTCAGGTTCGGGAATTCCTTACTGTCTAGTTCAGGAAGCTTCTCGTCGTGGTAGTTCTCTTCAAGCGCCAGTCCATTGTGTTTTTTTGCAAGGTTCTTAACTATTGTGGACTTCCCTGCATAGGATGTCCCAATTACAAAATATACATTTTTTAAATCCATTTTATTCTCTCTCTTAATCTATTGCATGGAAATGCTGATTTTTTCTATATTCTTTGATAATACAATATTTAAACGCTGAAAAAAGAGAGGTCACGTCTAGTGGTAGCTTATACCGTCCTTAATCGGCTTAATATATCAGATACTAGTCCAGAATCGTCTATACGTGAAATTCCAAAGCACTTTTTACCCACATCCTTTATTGATGCGCCTATGTGATAAGCCATTGAACTATCCAGAATAATAAATCTGTCATGAAACACCTGCGTTCTCCTAATCGGGGTTTTTCACGTTCTTGATGAGTAATTCCTGCATGTTATTATCTCCCAACCGTATACCTTCCTTCAGTAACTAGCTCAAAAGGTTCCTTTTTAAAGCTAAAGCAACTAACTGTATCGCCTGCTGCCAACATATTTTCAAGTCTTTTCTTTGTAAGGGGATATGTTACCAACTCCAACGCTTCATCATTGTTGACCCATTTTACGTCAAGGCTCTCATCCCCCGTAGCAAGCTCTCCGCCTGTGTACTTGCAGGAAAAGTCAATGTTTACCACGTCTTTCTGAATGTTTTTACACACTCCTATGAAGCCTGTGATCTCAACATCTGCACCGGTTTCTTCTTTGATTTCTCTTATAAGTGCGTCTTGCAAAGCTTCTCCGGGTTCAACCATTCCCCCTGGATATTCCCAGCCTCTGTTCGGACTTTTCAGTAGAAGGATTTCGTCCTTATCGTTACGTACCAAGCCAGCTACAGAAACAAAATGTGTGTATTCCACTTTTCATTCTCCCACTAGTAAACTATGATAACAAAATCACCACAACTTGACCCGAGTGCTGATTATAACAAGTATTGCTCTATTTTATCCTTAATTATATTTGAGTTTAACGGCACTTGTGAAGACTCAAATGTCAGAATCATGTTATTTCCTGCGTGATAGCCATTCTGTTCATATATAGATATCTTTTTAATATTTTTATTAGCGTACTCCGGATCATCCATCATTCCAAAATGTTCCCATACATATTCTTTTCTTGCTCTTACATTAAGGCAGATGAAATCAGGTCTGGTTAAACTTTTTCCCATAGTAAGCGGATATTCATATTTATACGGTATATCATAATGCTCTAGAAGGTTTGCTATTATCACTTCTGATTTGGACCTTACCCTTACGCCATTTACGGAGTAGTACTCGTTTGTATCATCAAAGCCAAAACGTTCATATTCTTCGTTTTGCCATAGATCAACATATTCTTTGTCGGAAATGCTAATTGGCTCTAGAAGTCTTTTTCTTCCATCATTAAAGCGCTCTATCGCTTTTTCTACGGATTCATTTATTAACATGCTTTCATAGGAGTTTATGATGCTAAGTTCTTCCTTTGCAATCTGCAATACCAGTTGATTGTAATCTCTTTGCGCAAGTTTAGTTGCAATTGCAATTTCACGTTTAGGAATAAAAACACCATTTTTGTCTTGGGGCTTTTTCCTCCAATAATATTGGAAAGATTTATTACGCTTTAAAACTCTTAGTCCTCCTTCAGGAGCCTCTGCAATTTTTTGCTCCAGCTCTTTGATCATGCTCTCAAGCTCAGCCTTGCGCGCATTAACAGCGCATAAGGTCTCTCGGCTTGTTTCTACTTCTTTACAATCCTGCATAGATTATATTGCTCCTCCACATTTCTACTCATTTGATTATCAGATAATTCCGTCAAGATATGCCTTTGGGATGTACTGCTGTATGTATGTCACCACTTCCTATATCGATATGCATATTAACTTGGCTTGAAGCTAGTCTTTCGTATGTCTTTGGTTCCTTAACTCCCGCATTATCTGCTCTGCCTAAAGCAGCATTGCATATTACTTTGCCGCAACCAACCTATTTAATATGCATTTCACTCGAACTATGACAGCACTCGTCTTCAATATTGAGACAAGAAGCATATGAAACACTTCTTCATATCAAGTTTCGTATGTACTATGCCATATTCCGCACTCGTACAGGACTAACTAACGAGAACCAATGGTCCTTCAATGCATATTAACAGTTCAAATAAGCTTGTCTCATATGCAAATACCAAAAATAACCAATTCCAAAATTCATTCAGGGTATTTTTATAGCTATCTGCGAACCAGATCAGCTATTTCAAAAGAATTCTTGACAGAAATCTCTAGAATAGTATGAAAATACTATACACACGCTAGTAGTTTTTGTAAAGAGCAGGCCGCAGATTCTTTAACCTGCGGCCTGTAATTGAATTATTATATACTCTAAAAGGGTTGTTAAAAGGGTTGTATGCCCCCTTCCTTTACTTTGCTTCCTGCCATCTTCTCCCATCTCTGTTGAAAAAGTAACCCAGATTGATCCTGACTTCGCGCCTGCCAATGTCATCATTTGTATAGCAGCAGGTGTCAAAACCAACAAGCTCAAATCCCTCATGAAGATAAAAGCCTATGGCATTGGTGTTGCAGGACTGGGTCTCAAGGATTATAGCTCTTCTGTTCTGGGCCTTGGCCACCTCTTTTGCCTTGTCCATTAGCTTTTTGCCATAGCCCTTACCCCTGAGGGCATCTGACACCCACAGCTCAGTGACAAGAAGTCTGTTTGACCATTCTTCGGGGCATACCTCGATACATGCAAGCAGTTCATCGTTATCCCCCACAATTCCGAAGGCCTCGGCATTTTCCCAGTGATCCTGGTACAAAGAATCCGGATAATCATACTCTTCAGGTGTATGAAGTATCTCCTTCTCTGCCTTCTTTTTGACAAGTTCTATCTTGCAGCCCTCGCCATCAAGTGGCTTAATATCAAAATCGTAATAGCTGTCGCTCCTTGTAACAAGGGGAATCGCTACTCCTTTCCATTTCTCTTTTGGTAAATCAACAATATTCATGTAATTCTTATGTCTCCTCTAACAAGTCTCGTATTGTGTCTTCCTTGGGAACAGGAACCCAGTGTCCTTCAAGGCAGGTAGGAGCCTCAGACTTCCTGATGATCTCAGCCAGGCTCCTGCTAAGAGCGGGATCCTTTTTCCACTCCGGAAACGTACCGCAGGTAGCATCTCCAACGAACAAAACGCCCTCTCCGGGCACCTCAATAAATGTGGAATCATCGGTATGGGGCGCATCTGCACAGAAGACCTTAACCTGGCAATTACCTGCATCCAGCGTCATGCTATCCTTAAATACCATATCCGCCGGTGTTACGATCACTGGCCTGTTATCAGCATATTCTCGGCGTATACTCTCATGCATGTTCAAAAAGAACTCCGGCCCTTCCTCCGCCAGCCTGTTTCTAAAATCAATCAGATACTGATCAGTGCGTTCATTTGCAAGGCAAAGGCCATTCACCGCATGCATTCCAAAGGTATGATCCCAGTGCCAATGGGTTATCACGGTGAGCGTTGGAAGCGGAAGACCGTTCTCTTCCAGCGCTCTGTAAAACTCCCTTGTGTGGGCCTCAGAGTGCCCTGCGTCCACCGCAAGACTCCAATTATCGCCTCGGATATATCCAAGATTAGGCCTGTCCCGCTCTTCCTCCATGGGATAGTACCAGATTCGATCCGTCAGTCTTTTTAACATCTGTTCACCCCTCCATCTTTATTTCTACTTTCTTGCTATAGCTGTGAATTCCCCCGGAAGCTTCTCATTTTCCCAGGAAGGATGCTCATCAAATCTCTCCAACGTAAACCCATTTTCAATTATTGAATTGATGATTTCACTAATGGTGTACTTCCTGTAGTGGCACTTGGGAATCTGCTTACGGATCTCCTCGTCGTAGAATCTTGCGTGGGCCATCTCACCTTCAAATATGTCTGTGGAAAAATAGCTCATGGTGGGCTGCTGCAGTCCCAAAATATCCGATATCTTGGTAAAAGGGTGGAAGTCGCTGCAGATCATCTTGCCTCCGGGCTTAAGTAGTGACCTCATCACCTTCATAAACGCATCTATATCGTGGAAATAGTGAAGGATTCCGCCTTCCATGAATACCACGTCAAAATAGCCTTCGTACCTGCCCATGTCGATTTCCATGATGTCGCAAACTTCATAGGCTATCTTGGTGCCTGCTGCCTCAGCGGTTTCAACTGCATATTTCTTATTGGCTTCGGAGATATCAAAGACCGTCACCTCTGCTCCAAGTAGCGCCAACGGAACTGCCTTTTTACCGCAGGATCCGCATATATTGGCAACCCTTATACCTTCAAAAGAATCAAAGTAGCCTGCATACTGCTTGAGCATCTTCTTGGGATTTTCCTTGTCCTTCGCTGCCCGCTCCTTGGGCGTCCCCGCAGTTCTTACCCAGAAATCATATGCATCAAACTCCCAGGCCTTCTTGTGCTGCAAACTGTAGTCTTCCATGTCCTTCACCTCCCTGTATTATCCTTTTTCATACACTTACGCCCTATTATAACTATAAAAAAAGCAGCGTACAATCAGTATTTCCGATTATACGCCGCCAAATATGTCACTATTTTCAAGTATCTCGCCGCATCATGATACGCTGTACTCACTATTCATACGCATTCTGCCATTTTCACACATTGATATTTACCATGGCCAGGTCCGCCACTGCCATGCCCATTGAAAAAAACACCATAACTATCAGCAGAAATATCGCTGCCTTATCGTATACAAGCTTTTCCGTAATAACATTGGAGACAAGAAGTTCTATTCCAAGGCCGATGATGATCACAGGCCAAAATCTGAAGATCATTTCATAGCTGATGAGCCCAAGGAACAAATGAAGAATAAAACACACTCCCATCACGATCAGGGTAAGGCCTGTGGTTATGGAACCAACTCTGTGGATTCTTTCAGATTTTTCCATGGCTCAGGCCTCCTTTGTATTATCTTTCTGTGTAAAAAGCTCAGCACTGGCCACCACATCAGCAGCATTCTGCTGCTCTGTAAGTTCTTTCTTTTTGCCGCGGATAAGAACAAATCCTGCGACTATAAGTGCCAGAGCTATGATGGCGCTGGGCAGACGATCGATGATGGGGTAGATATAATCCCAATAGTCACCGGGAATGAACCTGGCGACAATGTCCAACAGATAATTCCAGAGAATTCCTCCTCCAACCAGTATCAGAGTAATTGAGGCAACCGTCCTTAACTTGGAGCTTGAGATCTTAAATGCACCTTTCCTGTCAAACTCTTCCCAAACGTACACATCTTCGAACTGTGAAAAGGTCATATCGTCCATCTTTGCGATGTTTCTGGCATGGAAAAAAGCGTAAAACCATACAATAGCAATAACCGCCATCAGGAAATCAAATCCTGTTACAGCCATAAATCCGCACAGCAGGAAAAATATGGCCATAAGCGTTACTCCATTTTTCATAAAGCCCATGTACATCTCAGCTGCCCCGGGGCAGAAGGAAAAAATAAATGTAAAGAATCTGCTTTTCTTAATTGGTCTCATAATATGCCTCCCTTATCATTTTAAAAATGGACTCGAGCCTTGGCAAAACGCCGTTACTCTCATCGCTTATCACTTCTTCTCTTGTTTTTACCGGTATTCTCGACAACACTTCTTCTCTGCTCTTAACCTGCGTTCCGGAGATTATGTCCTCTCTTGTTGGTACACTGGCTAGGTTGTTTTGCCTGATAAATGGTGTTATCGCAAGTATCATGATCGCTGCAGCTATGGATCCAAACACCTTTAAACAATACACTGCGAAGGAAACCGTATTCCGCGAAACTGCTTTTCTTGGAGGAACCGCTCTGATATTTGATTTCTTTTGAAGGAGTTTTTCTTTTTCCGTGATGTAATCAAGGACTTCGGCTTCCACACTTTCCGGGGCAGACACCGAAATGTCGCTCTCCGCCAGCTCCATCAGCTTATTAAGTTCGTCGTCCGATAAATATTCATAGTCCTTACTCATGCCAGCAGATCCTCCTTTCTCACAGTTTTTCTGAGCATTTCCCGGGCCCTATATATTCTGGTCTGAACAGTTTTTAGTGGAATTTTCTCTTTTTCCGCTATCTCTTTTGCCGTCAGGCCCTTAAGAAAATACATTCCGGCAATGGCCCCGTAGCCTTCGGGCAACTCATTGCATTTATGCTCAACCTGCCGGAGAACATCTTTTGTGGCAAAAAGACCAATTGGCCCTTCTGTGTTATCACCATATTCGGGAAGTTCATCCCCCGCTACAGGGAGCGTTCGTCTCTCGGCGGCCTTCAGATAGTCAATACATTTGTTGCTTGCTATCCTGCAGAGCCAGGCTTTCTCGGAGCCGCCCGTAAATTCCGACAGATGCTCGTAGGCTGAAATAAATGTGTCCTGGGTGATATCCTCCGCGGTAAAATAGTCACCGGTCATCTTAAGGCAGACTGAGAAAACCAGATTCTTATATTCATTCATAAGTTGTATAAGCTTATCTCGCGAATCCGTTTTCCCCACCTCCTTTTTCTCGCCTCTCATTTATTAAAACGAAATACCTTTGAAAAAGTCTTCAGTTTTTTTCAATTTTTTTACATTGAATACCGCCATCACAGGAAGAAGCATCAGAAAAATAAGTACCATTGCCACTGCGCCAACCTGACTTGCGGCCAGAGCAGAAACAACGTATCCACAGAATAAATTAAAGAGAGCATGTAGAACCATGCCGGGCCAAAGTTTTCCTGTTTTTACCCTAATATATCCCCACACCAGCCCGGCAATAAAGGTGGCAAAGAGCTGAGGTATCCCCTGGGATATGGCATGTGGGAGTGCAAAAAGAACTGCTGATATAATGATGGCTTCCTTCTTATCAAGTACCAGGAGCCTTTCAAGAACCATTTTTCTATAAAGAAGCTCTTCAAAAATCGGATTGAATATCAAAAGCAAAATTGCATAGAATATCCAGTTTTTTCCAAAAAGAGCCGCCGACATATCACTGCCGACATTTCCGCCAAGCACTCTGATAATGATGTTAGTAACCGTAGCCACAGGAATCGAGATTCCAAGCTGGATTATAAGACTTTTCAGCAATAGAGCGACTGTTACCGGAGCCTCCCCGCTGGAGCTTTCCTTTTCCATCTTACCTGCGATTAACAAGAAGCCTTCAATCCCCACTGTATTGGGGATAAACATAGCGCTCATAAACAGCATCATATTTTCAGGCAGCTTCCCGGAAAGTCTTGGTCCCAAAATCTTTGAAAAGCCCATGGTGATCAGAAACCACGCCATAAGTCCCAAGGCAACTCTCAACACAACTACTATACTATTCTTCTTCATCCCACTTCTGCTCCTTTCGAAATTCCAAAAGAGCATCGTTCATCTTATCCGTCTTAGCCTTTATCACAAAATAGGTTATTACCTGAACAACGGAAAAACACAAAAGAAAAATCCCTGCATAGATCGGAAGCCTGCTAAAGTCAGGTAATATCTGATTTTCCTGCCTTGAAACATCCATGGCAAATATCAGCGCCACTATCAGAAATAATGGCATAAAAATGAGATTTTTCACAATAAAAGGTTTATCCATCGCCCATTTGCTTGAATCCGCCAGGACTCTGAAAAATATGATAACCCCAAGCACAAGGAAAGTGATCCAGAGCTTGATAAGTTCCACGGGGCCTATATAGGCGCCTTCAAGCGCAAATGCTATCCCGACGAACAATGCTGTTATGGAAAAACATATGGCAGCTCTTGATATGCTTTTTTGAAGGGCTATCCTGATCCGGGCTCTATCTATAAACTTCTTTTCTTCTTTCATGATCAGCTGTCTCCTTTCATTCCAATGCCACGCCTAAAGTCTTCCACGTAGTTTCTGGAAACCACAACCCATTCACCACTTGATAGAAGGAGCTTAAGGCGCCTTGCGCTATCGGGAGATATCCTCCTGACAGCTCTGATGTTGACAATTACTGATTTTGAAATACGGACAAAATGGTCATTTGCCACCATGTCCTCTATGTCGTACATGGTTTTCCTGACCCTATAGATATCCGAATCCGTGCAGGCATAAACGTTTCTGTCAACGGCCTCGAAATAGAGAACCTTCGTAAGATACACCGGCACCTTGTCTCCGCTCTCTTTTTCCCCTATGACGACATTTGAAGCGGAATTAATGGCGCTTATGAGGTTCTCGACTTCGCCGTCCCTCTCCCTGCACCTTATTTCCACTTCCGTCTCTGCCAGATTTTGATTTTCCCGTACAAAAAGCTTCAATTATCTGCCTCCATGTGTCCTTTATACTATGCAAGCATTGCTCCATCAACAGGTTACGAATAACAGGTACATTTACGTGGATGAGATGCCATCATTCAACTTCTCCGGGCACATCATTATCTATTATTTCTTTTTCAGTTCGCATTTAGCACCTTTCTGATTTTGGTGTAATCATACTCCCCGGATATACATTACTTTATAAATCTTAGCAAAAAGTCTGCAATCCCTATAACCGTATATCCATGCTCATCTCTGGTTTCGTTAACAGGCCTATTGATCACCAACACCTTCTGAACCTGATCATTCAGCATGATATATGGCCTTATCTCTCTTGCCTTTGTATCAGCATTTGATATGTCCGTGGTTACTTGGATATAGTATGATCTCACTCCCTTTGTGGCGTAAAAATCTACTTCATTAGTTTTTCTAACAGACTTTCCCTTTTTATCTTTTTCAACAGAATCAAAAGCTCCAACGTTTACAGTATAGCCATTATAACAAAGCTCATTATAAACGATGTTTTCCAGCATCTGTCCCTCATCAGGAAAAGCAAAATTAAGCCTGGCATTTCGAAGTCCCGTGTCGCAAAAATAATACTTTCTTAATGCTCCAATCTCTTTCCTACCCTTAAGATCATATCGTGACGCTTCTCGGAGCAAAAAGGCATCCTTAAAGTATGCTATGTAATTTTCCACAGTCGTTCTGTTTATTTTTTCATGTCGTACGCTCACGAATGTATTTGCAATCTTATCAGCGTTTAGCAATGAACCCGTTGATGAACTGATTATGTTGCATAGTTCATCCAATGCTTCGCTCTTTTTTAGATGATTTCGCTCCACAATATCACTGAAATATGTAGTCTGAAAAAGGTTCTTAAGATATTCTTTTCTTTCTTCATCGCTCTTTAAAACAGCAAGAGGCATTCCTCCATACTGTATATATGAATAAATCGCATCTGTTGCTGATCCTCCTACATACTCAAAGTATTCTTCAAAGGATAACGGTGCCAACGCAATATTAGTTGCTTTGTCTCTAAATTCCGTAACAATATCGGAAGATAGCATTTTTGAATTAGATCCTGTAACATACAAATCTATGTTCTTTTCCCTTGATAATCCCAAGACAACGTCTACAAAAGATACTGTTTCTTCGGTATCTTCACCAGCCAGGACATGCTTTCCTTCTGTAAGCACCGGATTCATTATCTTATATACCTTTTGGATCTCATCAATAAAGACAAAATAGTCACCATCACCCTTACAATAATTCCGAACATATTCACCAAGTTCTATGGGATCACGATATTTGCTATTCCTATCATCGTCCAACTCCATAACAAGGATGTTCTTTTCCTGAACACCATTATTTATCAGGTATTCTCTATATATTTCTTTTAGCAAAAATGATTTCCCACATCGCCTTATGCCGGTAATAATCTTAGGGAAACCATTTTTTTGTGCATTTATAAGTTGGTTTAGGTATTTATCTCTCTTTATCATGTAATCTCCTAAATTGTAGAATTCTACATTTTTTTATATTAGTATTTTATCATTACCTCCGACTCTAAATCAATAAATCTGTAGAATTCTACATTTTTTGACATTTATTATTCCTAATCTTTAAGTAGCTTATCCAGTTCGCAAAGAAGCTTTTCTTTCATCTCCTCAAGTTCTTCGCGTCAATAAGTTATTTATAGCTTGCTCATAATCCGACTCAATGAGTATCACTTCTTCTCCTGCGGCTTTAAAACCATTGATAACCTGCTTGTTATCAGCCTTGAGAGTTATAGCCGTGCAGTACGAATCATCAATCCTTGATTCAATATCTGAGGCATGCGCCTTAATATCAGAAAAATGGGCGTCTATGTAATCATCTGTCAAGGCAAGACAAATAAAACGGATATCCTCAAGGTAGTCCTTACTAAAATCCTGTCTCCAGCCAAAAGGTACATAGCAGCCTTCCACAATAAGATTCTGCCTGTTCTCTATTGCTGTATTGACCATCTCCCGAACTATGGGCCACAGATAATCTGTAAGAACAGCGTCTGAATCTTCAGCAGTCAGCTTGGTATTACCACTTCTGACCAGCCCCATTTTGATATGGTCGATAGACACATATGGATATTTATATTTTTCAAGCATCTTCTGGGCAAGAGCCGTTTTCCCGGTGTGAGATGCTCCTGTTATCAATATGACCATGGCTTATTCCTCATCTTAAGTCCATTCTTGCGTATATCGTCCAGTTCCTCCGGTGTCAGGCATCCACTCTGATACAAACGAAGATATTCCTTGGAAACATCCGAATCGAAGATCAAGACATCGTCAGAACCAATAGTTACGTCTACACCGTTTCGATAAAGTTCCGCAATAGGGTGTGACTTCAGATCTTTTACCCTTCCCAGAAGATAGTTACTGGAAGGAGTAATGTTCAGTCTGATGTGATTGTCTGCGAGGAAGCGAATCACAGAGGGATCCTCTACAGCTGCAATGCCATGCTGAACCTCATCCAATTCCAGACATTCTACTGCACGTCTTACATCGTCTGCAGTTCCCCACTCACCTACATGGGCCTTTAACCTAAGTCCTTCGGCTTTTGCGCGTCGATAGATAGATTTGAAATTCTCTATTGGCTGAGCAAGCTCATCCCCATAAAGGTCAATTGAGTAAAACGCTTTGCATCCCCAAAAATGTGATAAACATTCCTCAAGATATGCTATGTCGCAATGCCTTGACATTCCTATCTGGAGCCGCAGCTCAATCTCAGGAGCAATTTCCTTGTGTGCAGATTCAAACGCCTCCACGAGCTCTTCTATATTTCCATGGAAGAACTCTCCAAGTCCCCAGACATCTTCGCCAATTTCCAGAATAGTAACTCCATCCTCTTTTGCCTGAGCAAAGGTTGCCTTAATAAGCATTCTACGGCCTTCAGGCGAGTTGAAATAATCTCCTATATTCTGAGCATTCCAGGCATGCATTTCATCCATGGAATGGAGTGGCTGCGTAATTGGCTGAATATCTCTTCCGGTATGCTCTTTCAAAAAACTTCTGTTCCCGCCCAGCACAAAATGATTGTGCAGGTCTGCCTTGGGACATTTACGTATATCCGCAAGGCTGCCCTGCTTGAGTGCATCTATGAATTCCATTTTTTCTCCTAATCGGTTATTCTCTGTTTTAGTTTCCGGGATAACTGATCTCATCAAGGCTCATCCACAGCGCTTCCTTGAGTGGATTATCCAAGCCTTCAAATTCCGGATCATAACCGGTTGTAGCCTCTGCTCTCTCTTCGTTTGATTGTTTCTTTTTATCCACTATCGTCCCCCTCCAGAAACGCTGATGTTTACTGTATCCTCTTGATGATACTATATCTAAATGCAGAAAAAAAGAGAGTTCAGAACTCTCTTCTTTCAATAAAGTCAAACCGCTTTTTCATTGTCCTTTGCTTCCAGATATTCTACGATAGACTCTGTATTTTTCTGGTAAGTGCCACCACCGTCTTGTCAATTTTTATCGTCTTGCAAATCGCTTTGCTTCCTTTTCTGTATGAACCTCCCGATATCTGGCCATTTTGTAATCCTCCTTTATCTGACCCTGAAAAAATAGAATACTTCAAACTTTACTCCTCTAAAAAGTGCATATACATTTTGTTGTCTATATAGTTCCGGATGTATTCGTCTGAAGTCACTCCAAAATCTTCCTCAAAGGAACCCGAGGATTCAACAAGGCTATCAAGGCCATACTTTGCGATAAGGTCTTCTGTGATAACCATGGCTGCTTGGTAGGTAAGGTCAAATCCAAGGTCATCCATTTTTTCCATGTTACCGGCTATGTCGTATACGTCTCTTATTGTTTTTATATACTTCAGATTCTCACGGGTTTCCGTTCCAAAGAAAGTCAGATCGGTAAGACCATTTGCATATTCATAGCAGGTATACTGATTATTCTGATCCTTATCTTTTTCTCTCAATTTCTGATAGTAATCTACTATTGTCAATTCATATTCTGCGGCTCCATCCTGTTCCATTTTTGCCATGGATTCATCATCTATAATGCCTTCTTCATACCATTTCTGGAAGGAGTCACCAAACATGTTATGACCACGCACATAGGCCTCCTCATAGTCCCTGCTGTAGTATACTGCCAGCCCTTCAGCAATCCAGCCTTCCTTAAAGGAATAGTTTAACGTATGATGGATATACTCATGAACGAAAGCAATTGGCTGAAGTAGTCTTATTACTCCATCTCTATATGTTGATAATTCGCCCTCGTCTGTCAGAGTAATCTGGACACTTTTGCGAAAGCTTTCTTCAGTATAAATGTCTGATTCTGCTGCGATTCTTTTACACAGATTTTGGATTCCCTCCTCCGCCTCGTACAGAAGACAGTAAACATCATCCACAGTTTTCAGCCACTCAACCTCTGTTATATCCCAGATGTTTCCGGCGCACTTAACAGTGGCGCCTGTTTGGCTTTTAACGGCTGTGGCAGCTTCTACTAATTCATCTAAAAATGGGAGGTATCTATATATAAAAAACCCGGAAACCATTGACAAAACCCGGCTCAGGAGCCAAAATCTTCATTAAATTGAAAAAAGTAACAGTTGGAGGAAAATTTAATGAGAAGAAAAGCAATTACTGCAGCTGCTTTGACCGTCCTTATGACCATGTCATTAGCAGGATGCGGTGAAAAAGCAGAGACCGTCTCTGCCAGCAGCGAGCAGGCATCTATTGTTGATGAACAGGCTCCTGCGACTGTTCCCGCATCACCTGAAACAAATGCAGCTGCGGAAGCAACATCTGAACCTGTTATTGTAGAGCAGATTGCAGAAGAACCGGTTGGCGATGCACCTATTGGGGATGGTGCTGTTGGAGATTCATATGTCACAGATGGTGATGAATACGCAACCTGGCTTACCGGCAGATATGTCTGCACAAATAAAAATGAAGAATCTCTTGCTTTTGAGTTTTTTGAAGATGGTACTGTAGATACTCCGTCTGATGGCAGCGGTACATATTACATCGATTTTGACTGTAACTTCACTGTAAATATTGGCACGCTTACCGGTAAAGGAAATTATGACCCCTTCACTGATACTATCGATTTTACATTTGGATATAGTGTCTATCACATGGAGCGCGATAAGGATTACGATAATTCTGACGTAGAAAAGAACGTTACATTTCTTGAAGGCACATACTATTGCCCTGAACACCCCGATCCCAGCGACGACCTTCATTTCCAAAAAGATGGCACCGTTGATCAGGCCGGTATGCCAGGAACATATCACATTGACTCTGACGGAACCATAAGCATCACATTCCCAAGTATTGGCGGCAGCGGAACCTACAACAAGGACGGTTCTATGGACATAACAGTTGGTAAATTAAAATATCACTACATACCGGACGATAGGCACTAAATAACTTAAGTTCAGTTGGTTACAATTTGTAACCAGCTGAGCTTTTTATATCAGGTGATTATACCCCCCGAACTATCTGATAATACTTAAAGTCAGCATCCTCATTCACATATTTAAAGCCAACTTTCTCCAAAACATGCTGGCTTCTCGTATTGGGTTGTATGGAATCTGCATACAGCGTTGGTATATCCAATTCATTAAAAACATAATCCACAGCAAGCTTCTCTGCCTGCGTCCCTATGCCTTGATCTTTATACTTTCCGTTTTTCAAACATATTCCTAATGTAGCGCAAGTATGATCTTCTATATTTTTTATGATTACTTCCCCGACAATCTCTTCGCCGTGCATGATTGCAAGAGTTTTTCTCTTAAGCGTCATCTGGCGTTTAATATATTGATCAACCTTTTCCTCACTGTACTCGTACGGAACGTACTTTGTTTTATCAAGCCATAGATCCGGGTCATTTTCATATTCTTTAAAATATCTGTGATACATTTCCGGAGTCATCGAAGTAAGGTAAATGGCTCTATCTCTATTGCCTGCAGTCATCTCGGCCATCTTAAGATCACATTCGTCAACATAACCGATATCTTCCTTTAAATCCCACAGACGGATTCGTTCCATTTCATCTCCTTCAGAGTGAATGAATGGCTGCAGTTCTGATAATTCACCGGTAAATACTGCCTGATATTTGATAATTCCCCTGCAATCTCTGACTTTAAACAACCCAGCAAATTCCAAATCCCTTTGTGTCTGATGCGTCTCTTCA
Organism: Butyrivibrio sp. DSM 10294; assembly: GCF_028539135.1. Lineage (NCBI taxonomy): Bacteria > Bacillati > Bacillota > Clostridia > Lachnospirales > Lachnospiraceae > Butyrivibrio > Butyrivibrio sp. DSM 10294. The sequence continues at coordinate 71,597 of NZ_JANSWL010000072.1, forward strand.
AACAACTCACGAATCGCTGCCTCACGGGCTGTTTCTCCCTGCTCTATTCTTCCAGCAGGAAATTCCCACTGCCCTCTCCAGGAATTATATCCAATAAGAAATTCACCATTTACAGATATAACAGCAAACGCACCTGTAACCGGATCGTAGTTCTCTATTTCTTCCTCACTGACCTTTAAATATTCAAGCAGCGTCCATCCGCTTTTATTCTGTGCCAACATATCCTCCATCTATATTAAGTCCTCCTGCCCCCAGCGAGCTTTAACTAAACTAGGTAATTTTCAATCATAGCCTTTATTATATTAGAACTTAAGGCATGTTGAGAAGTTTCAAATGTCATTATCATGTTTTTTCCCTGAAAATATCCATTCTGTTCATAGGTATTAATCTTCGCTACATTCTTGTTGGCATAAGCTATGTTATCCATCATTCCAAAATGTTCCCATATAAACTCTTGTCTTGTACTCACATTTAGGCACATAAAATCAGGACGAACCGTTTCCTGTCCCTTTAGGGTGATTGGATATTCATAACGATAAGGGATGCCCTTTTGCTCAAGCATGTTAGCAATAATCAGCTCTGACTTGGATCTTACCCTGACTCCACAAGTTGAATAAAAGCTTATATCCTCGCTGACTGACATCGGCTCATACCTCACGCTGGTCCACCTCTCAACGAATTGCTCACTAGATAGTTCTATCGGAACAATCAACCTTCTCCTGCCGTCATGTAATGATTCATAGACGTCGGATATCATATTTTTTTCTAGAAGTTTTTCATATTTTTTTGTTAGCTTTATTTCTGCCTCTGCAATCTTTAATACTCTTGAATCATAGTCTTTCTGGGCAAGTTTACAGGCTAACTGGCAATTATCATCTTTAATGTACTCTCCATTAAAGTCTTTCGGATCAGTTCTATAATAATACTGAATACGATTTCCACTTCTTGAGATCCGTAATAGCCCTTCCGGCGCTTTGGCTATTGTCTTTTCTTTTTCAGTGATTATCTTTTTTAGGTATAAGTTTCTCGCCTTTAGCGCTTCAAGAAGCTCTTTTTCTTTATTTGCTCCAATAATTTCATTATACGTTTTTACTGTCATTATCATTTCCCCTTAGTATTAGTTATATTGACAGATAGATTCGGAAATTATCCTTCTCATATCCGTCGTAAATTCTTTAATCAGCTCGCTCAAACGGATATGATTCCAAAAACCAACTTATCTATCCGTCAATTTCGCTCTATATCTCGAAACTCCAGCAGATATAACCGCACAGATTGCCTCAGCTATCCGCCAACATTCTCAACATAATTCTCTTTTATACAGATAGGTTGTGCCAAAACAACCAAGCTATCCGTCATAATAATTGTTAAATGCATTTACTTGCAGATAGATAACACAAATCTCCTGGTTCTATCTGTATAATCTACAAAAATACTCAACAAGTGAAATCCTGGCCGCTCCAGAAAGAGCAACCACTTCAAAAGATACTTTGAAAAAAGAATTCTCTTGAAAATACAATGCATACTATACAGCAAAAAAACATGAAAGTAAAGGCTAGCTATTTCCGCCTTCCCCCTTGACCACCAAAATGCAAAAAACGGATACCTGTCAAGGATGCGCCTATGCGCACGATAGCTTGTCCTTGACAGGTATCCGTTTTTTGCTACAATGCCCTCTCTGTGGGAAGGCGGTTTATCACTCAAGCTCAATGTAGTAAAAGTTCAGTTTCTTCAAGTAATCATGCTCCTAAATAACAAATAACGAGCTACGTCGCATGACGCAGCTCGTAAAATTCCTTTTCGCCGGTAGGGCTCCCATCTGATAAAGTTCCCATTTCGCTTGGTAAGGAAACCAATACATCTCTTCGATGTAACTAAATACTAACATCTCCAAACATATGTTGAAATATCAAAAATACACAAATAATTTTCATTATAGTTAGACGTGATTACATTCCCCTATTGTCGTTAAACGGCTATGCGCTAACTTTGTGTATGCATCAATCCAGCCACGTTCTTCAGCAGTAGTATCAAGCTGACTTGAACAATAATCCAGGAATTCTTGATATCCCTGCATTGCCAATCTGTAATCCCCTGCATGATAGTAATTATCAGCCACCTCAAATAAAGCCTTAAAGCGCAAAGGATGAACATCGTTGTTCTCCCAAAACTGCTTATATAATTTACATGAATATGTATAATCGCCCGCCTTTTGGAGTTCCTGGGCTCGGATTAGTATGTCTGGAATATCTTTATTCATATTTCTTTCCACGCTATTTACCATTATTTCTTCGAATGTTAGCTGTGTCCTGAACTGCTTCAGGCAACCAATCTGCTTTGACATAATCAAGCGGAATGACTAATTCCTGGATTTTGTCATCCTTGCCAGGCCTCTTGATATCGTTTGGCAAATAATCCAGCCCGACTTCCCTTAAGCTCATAACACTATCATAAATCCATCCAACAGCTTGGTTATCACAATACAAGCAATAGCACCCAAACATCTTTTTTACCTTTACATCAAGCTCTATGAGTGCGTCTAACCATTCTTGAACTATTTGCGGATCTTCATAAGCCCTCTTATTCCCTCCGTAATGGTAATCTCATTTATCTTTTCCCACACATCTTTTCTATCATAATAATGCCGGAACAATATGATTTTTGCTCAAATCTTACCTGAGGAAACGATTTCTTGATTTCCTCCACAACAAAATATATCTCATCATCATCCCAGTCACCACCTTCTTCTGCCTTGCATTTTTCAAGATCTTCCCTTGTTTCAAATGCTACATCTCCAATAAGGATCTTTCCGTATTCATTTAACCTGTCTATTAGTTCTGAAAAGAACCCTATCTTCTGTTCATCTGTAAGATGATGTAGGGAATAAGTTCCAATGATGAAATCAAACTTACAATCCTTAAGCTCTTGGACTAATCCTTTTGAAAAGTCTCCTTGATACAGATTCGCATCTGGCATTTTCTCCTTAGCCAGCTCAATCATTCGCTCAGAGAAGTCTTGACCATATATCACGCACCCATTCTCATAAAGCTTTGTAGTAAGTGTACCGGTTCCAAAACCAATATCTAAAACACAGGCATTCTCCTTGGTCATAACCTCTTGAAAAATACCGCCTAAAACATTCTTATATCCTGCAAACGGATACCTTTCTTCTTCATCAGAAAGCCCTACATCTGCATCATATCCATCTGCCCATAAATCAAAGCCTCTATTATCTAGCATATACCCTCCGTAGATTCAGTTTCACCTATCTTGAATTCATACCACTCTTCATCTGTTTTCTTAAATCCTATCGATTCAAACATACACTGACTCTGTCTATTAAAGGAATAGATATTAGCCTTGACTGTCTGCATGCCTTTTTCTTTCGCCAATCTCAGCATATCCTGAATGCAACGTCTTCCAATATGCTGATTCTGATATTCCTTACATACCACAATGGCTACTTCAGCATTCTCCCTAAGCGAAACATCTCCAACCAGCGTCCCCTTGTACTCTATATAGTAACAATCTCCATGAGAACTGAGATAATCATACATACAATGCAAAAGCTCCAGATCATATGGTTCATCCCTGTTATCAACCTGCTTACAAACATCAAGGTCCTGATACCAGGGAAGTGATACCTCATCATTTCTGTAATATGGAATTAGTTTTATTTCATCATCTATAATTCGTTCTTTCATCTTTATTTTTCCTAACCTATTCTTTTACAGGTGATACCATTAAACATCAAGCAGTCCTTTTCAAACGTTAGTTTAAGCATGCCACCCTTTCTGCCATATTCCTTGTCCCCAATCTGCACTCTTTGGCGACACATTCATGATATCGTCCAGGTCTTTTATCGCTTCCTGTAATATTTCCTCATATATACCCATGATCATCATTGCCTGCTTTAACGACTTATGCTGATAACAATTGGTCACGCCTTTCTACATCTAAAGAAAATAAAGTCAGGGTGATGAACCACGCCGCCGAACTGTTCTGGATATTTCCGAATCATATCTTGAGGCACTCTTGATTCTTGACACTCTTCAATAACAAATCCTGCTGATACTATATCATTTACTAACGTCGCAAAAGTTCTGTGATAAAGCTCATATCCATCTACAACCCACTTTATATGCCTTATTCCTTCTATCCCATAGTTGTGTAAATTGGCATATAATCTCTCACCAGTTTCTGTTCTGGTATACCTGTCATAAACGCCATCGTAGGCGGTAGAAATCGGATGAGACATAGAAAACACGCATGCACCATCTTCTTTTAACAGACTATGGATATTCTTCATCAGTAAACCAAAATTCTCTACATAATCAAAAGCTAAAGAGCTGGTAACAACATCAAATTTTTCATCTATGTGAGCAATATCTTCAAAAGCCATTTTTCTATAACTGATGTTCTCTGCAGAATTATTAACTTTGGCATATGCGAGCATCTTATCGGAAATATCGATTCCCAGCACGGATTCGGCTCCGCATTTTGCGTATTGCATGGCATGTTGACCCATTCCACAGCCAAGATCCAGTATCCTTTTTCCACTCAGATCCGGCAGCATTGCTGTAATAATAGGTGTTTCAATCACATCATTAAAATTTATCTTATTGCTTCTAATACTTTTAAAATTATTATAAAAGGCATCGTTGTCATAAATATTCTGCTTTGCCATTCATCTTTACCTCTCTGCCTTTAGTAATGCATAGTAGCACGCATCACAAATTCCCTGATTATTCCAATCAGAACTTCTTAGAGTGCCTTCATACTTCATTCCGCATTTTTTCATTACTTTTCCCGAATTTGGATTCTTAGCATCATGCCTTGCTTCAATTCGGTTTACATCTACAACATCAAAAAGGAAATCAATAACTGCTGCCAATGCTTCAGAGGTGATTCCCTGATTCCACCATTTCCTTCCTGTGCAGTAGCCTATATGTGCGACTGAGGCTTTCTCTTTTATATGAACAACGGCTATATCGCCAACAGGCTCATCTCCATTTTCTTTTAGCACTATAGCCCAATGGTAATAGTTTTCATTTGAATAGCTTTTCACCCATTCATCTATAATCTGCCTCGTTACCTCCGGGCTTTCATGTGTAGGCCAAGTCAAAAATTTCGTAACCTCATCATCAGATGCCCAGTTCTTATACATAGCTGAAGCATCATCTTTAGTGTATCTTCGCAAAATCAATCTATCAGTTTCCAGCTGCAGTGTTCCAACATGATTCATTTTCCCCATACCTCTCCTTATCACTTTAATTCTTCAATGAAATTCAGCATTCTCTGTGTCGCAAGCTCATCCCGTGTCATTGAGCGTAATTCTTTTGCTGTTACCCATTTAAATGCAGATGTTTCTCCTTCCTGCAATATCACGCTGGTTTTATCAGCATCCGTCTCGCATAGGTAATCCACATATATTGATCTATGAAGATGATGCAGAACACGCCCTACCTCAGTAAGCTTATCCGCCTTAATTCCTGTCTCTTCTGAAAGCTCTCTCAGTGCACAGGTCAGCGGATCCTCCCCCTGCAGTGCAGATCCTCCGGCAGTGGCTTCCCACATTCCACCTAAATGCTTTCTTGGATCTCTTTGCATAAGCAAATAAGTGCCATCAGCGTGTCTTACTATTATTTCGCATACAAGGTGAAAAACTCCATCCGGTACCTCTTCCCCTCGAATCAAGGTCATTCCATCGATTTTATTTAGTTTTGCATCATAGGCATCCCATTGTTCCATAAATATCCTCCCGGATAGCATTCCTCCAACGTTGAATTCAATTATATCAAATATTCCTTGATTTTCTTTTCTACATATTTCAAATTTAGCGGTATTTTCACAGACTCCATAGAGATAATCATGTCCTTGCCAATACCTATCCCTGCTTGCTCATATATATGCAACTTTAATAATGCATTTTTAGCATATTCGCCATCAGTTATTAGTCCTAAGTGTTCCCAATAGATTGTCTTTCTCGTTCTTACATTTAGCAAAGCAAAATCCGGATACACTGTTCTTCCGTCATTCAATATCACTTGCGTCTCATAACTATAAGGTATTTCGTACTTAGCAAATAAATCTGCGAGTATTTTTTCTGACTTCGAACGAACTTTTTCTCCGCGTAATGTCTGATACAGTCCTTCTTCCGGGAAAGGATTCATTCCGCCCCTATTCATTGAACGCCACTCACTAATATAGCTCTCATCTGTTGGTATCAAGGGCTTGACCAATGCCTTTCTTGCATCGCTCAAATTATTATATACATCCTCGATTGAGCTAATATCATAAAGTTTCAAAAATCTTTCAATCCTATATTTCATAGTCAGAAGCTTATCAAGCACTACGTTATAATAGTCCCTCTGCACTATTCTTTTTACTTTATCAATATTGCTTTCTCTTATATACTCTAACTTTCCATCATCCTTTTCCAGATAATACTGATATCCATTCTTTCGTTTGGAAATTCTCACAGGTCTATCATCTTGTATTTTTATCGCATTTGCAGCCCTCTGTGTTTCACTGATCAGATTTTCCAGCTTAGAGGCCTGTTCTTTTAATTGTATTGAATAGTCTTCTATTGCTTTTCCCTCCATTTATCCAAGTTCTGTTTCTAATTTTTCCTGTCTGACACTTCTTTACTTCCCCGCCAGCTTTATAAGTGTCTATTATGAGTCTCTTCAAGCCTGTCCAACACTCAATCAGGTAAACATTGCTTCTACAAGTGCTCAAAACTATCTTTTTTACCACATTTAATACCAAGCAAGCACTCCTATATCAATCCTCTTAATCCACGAGTGTTGCACTGTCCAAAACTGACACTCCCTGTAAATAGTAGGCATCATCTGAGTGTTATGGTCCCAAAAGGTCTACACTCCTCTGTACATTGAATCGTTATCCGAGTGTTATTGCTAAGCAACGAACACTCGTCGCTTTATTCATTGGATTTATTCGTGGTAAGACAACTATCACCACAAAAGATTGCTAAAGAAAAATTAGAAATCTAGAAAAATATAACTCAAACCATAGAAAAAATCAACAAATAACCCGCAAAGCATTTTGAACACCAGCATCACAGGCCTGCTGCATCACTCCTCTTCTAGAAATCGCTTGAAAAGCAGCGATTTCTAGAAGCGTCTGTTGTCGCCAAATACTCTACGTATCATTCGAGTTCCACTGTCCCGGGCGGCTTGGAAGTAAGATCATACATTACGCGATTAACGCCCTTGACCTCGTTAATGATGCGGCTCATAACGCGCTGGAGGACTTCGAAAGGAATCTCGGTGGCCTCGGCTGTCATGAAGTCGATGGTCTCCACTGCGCGGAGAACCACTGCGTAGTCGTAGGTACGCTCATCGCCCATAACACCTACGGAGCGCATATTGGAGAGGGCAGCGAAGTACTGGTCTGGAAGCTTCTGCATCTTGCCTTCCTTGAAGGCCTCACCAAGCTCTGTACGGTAGATGTAGTCTGCATCCTGAACGATGCGAACCTTCTCGGCGTTAACTTCGCCGATGATACGAATGCCAAGTCCGGGGCCCGGGAAGGGCTGACGGAATACAAGGTATTCGGGAAGGCCAAGCTCAAGACCTGCCTTACGAACTTCATCCTTAAAAAGTGAGCGCAGAGGCTCGATGATCTCTTTGAAATCTACATAGTCGGGAAGACCTCCTACGTTGTGATGTGACTTGATAACAACGGATTCGCCGCCAAGTCCTGACTCTACAACGTCGGGATAAATAGTTCCCTGAGCAAGGAAATCCACGGTTCCGATCTTCTTGGCCTCTTCCTCGAAGACACGGATGAACTCCTCACCGATTATCTTACGCTTGCGCTCAGGCTCTTCGACGCCCTTAAGCTTAGCGTAGTATCTCTCTGCCGCATTTACGCGGATAAAGTTAATATCGAAATTACCATGAGGACCGAATACGCCCTCAACCTCATCTCCCTCATTTTTACGAAGAAGACCATGGTCTACGAATACGCAGGTGAGCTGCTTGCCGATGGCCTTGGCAAGAAGAGCTGCAAGAACAGAGGAATCAACGCCGCCGGAAAGAGCCAGCAGAACCTTGCCATCTCCAACCTTCTCTCTGATCTCCTTAACAGTATTCTCTACGAAGGAATCCATTCTCCAGGTTCCGGCAGTCTGACAGATGCCGCGAACAAAGTTGTGAAGGATCTCCTTACCCTTAACTGTATGGAGAACCTCGGGATGGAACTGGATCGCATAGAGCTTCTTCTCCTCCCAGGCTGCGGCTGCAACAGGGCAATCCGCGGTGTGGGCAACAATCTCAAAACCCGGAGCGATCTTGCTGATATAATCAAAGTGACTCATCCAAACAATGGTGTCATCTTCGATGCCTGCAAAAAGAGTATCCTTCGCACCATCGATATAAGTCTTGGTCTTACCGTACTCACGAACGGGAGCCTTCTCAACATTACCGCCCATAAGAAGCATCATGAGCTGCGCACCGTAGCAAAGGCCAAGAACAGGGATTCCCAGTTCAAAAAGCTCTTTGGTATAGGTAGGAGCGCCCTCCTCATAACAGGAGTTAGGACCGCCTGTAAGGATGATACCCTTGGGGTTCATCGCCTTGATCTGATTGATGGGGGTGCGGTAGGAATAAATCTCGCAATAGACGTTACATTCTCTGACTCTGCGGGCAACCAGCTGATTGTACTGTCCGCCAAAGTCGATAACTATGACCTTTTCTTCTGAAGCCATGCTTTCCTCCAATGTTTTATATAAACATAATTACTGCATAACTACTACGACGGGAATCTGAAAAAGCACATTCCCAATCGGGTTGATTATACAATAGGTCCATCGATTGCACAACCAACATAACTAACAAAACCATCCTTTTCAATCAGGATGGTCTGTCATCTATGCACAATGCACTGTTATTTCTGTACATTACCACTATTCATGCCCTGGCTGCTCTCCTCAAGAGGAAGCCAGTCTATCACCTTTTTAATCTGCTGATCCCAGAAGTCCCAGTCATGGCCGCCCTTTTCTTCATCCCAGGTAAGGTCAGCACCGTTTTTGACAAAAAAGTCTCTGAGTTCAATGTTGGCAGGATACAGGTCGTCCTCAGTTCCGCAGGACATATAGAGCTTGGGAAGAGGCTTGCCGTTTCTGACAAGTTCATTAAAAGCAACAACCGGGTTCATATTGGTCCCTGCCGCCTCGTCCACATCCCCCATAACAGCATACTCAAGGCCGAGATGTCCGATATTCTTGTCAAAAAGATGTACGGCTGAGGACAGTCCAACCACAGCGCCAAAAGTATCGGGATGGTTAAGTCCGTTTACAATCGCTCCGTAGCCGCCCATGGAAAGACCTGCAATATAGGTATCTTCCCTTTTATCAGATAAGGGGAACATTTTTCTTGTTATATTAACCAGCTCTTTTCCGATGAAATCAGCATAATGCACCTTGGTCACAGGACTGTTCAGGTAAAAAGAGTTATCTCCCGAGGGCATTACCACGGCAAGATTCTTCTCTTCTGCCCATCTCTGGATCCTGGTTCCGCTGACCCAGTCTGTGTAGTTGCCAAATACTCCGTGGAGAAGATAAAGGGTCTTGAATTTACCTCCCTTAGGCATTGCATAGTCGAAGGTGGTGTAATCCAACTTGTCAGCCGGAAGAATGACATTCACCGGCACGGTGCGCATAAGATTTTTGGATAAATAGTTTACCTGAATAAGTGCCATTTTATAAGAACCTCCTTACGGAAATAATTGACCTGTAGGTGGCGGGACTGTACTTGATTCCCGTCTTCTGGGTGCTGGCATGGACAATCTGTCCGCCGCCGATGTAGATTCCCACGTGTCCGCCGTAGTAGATGACATCTCCGGGCTGAGCGTTGGCATAGGAAACCTCTTTGCCGTAGGCCCCTTGCGCCCATGATGTTCTTGGAACAGATATTCCAAAGGCCTTGTAAACTGACTGAACAAAACCGGAGCAATCCGCGCCGTTGGTAAGGCTGGTTCCGCCGGGCACATAAGGATTACCTACAAAGCGGCAGGCATATGCAGCTATGTTACCTCCTGTGGCACTTCCGGGATTGGCTGTGTTACCCGAGCCGCCGGAGCTCTTGTTTCCACCGGAGCTTCCTGATCCGCTGCCGGAATTATCCGCCACGGTTCCGCTATCGCCGTTTTCCTTCTCCGCCTCAGCCTTGGCTGCATCCTCTGCTGCCTTGGCTGCCTCCGCAGCTTTCTTGGCAGCTTCCACTTCCTTCTGCTTGGCTTCAAGCTGCTTCTGAAGGGTTGCAATGCTGGCCTGCTGGCTCTTGACCTGAGCTGTATAGACAGCTGCGTCCTGCTTGGCCTTGGCAAGCTTCACTTCATAATCCGCATACTTGGCCTTGTAATCCGCAAGGAGCTGCTCCATGTAATTCTGCTCCTCTTCAAGCTCGTACTGTGAGGCCTCAAGCTCTGCTTTTTCCTCCTCAAGCTGATTGCCGTAGGCTTCTGCTGTGTTCTTGGCTGCTATATATTCCGCCAGCTTGATCCTGTCATATTCATACAGCTCTTCCACGTACTGAGCCTTGTTCAATGCATCCGAATAACTTGTGGCGGTCAAAAGAATCTGCATGTAGGAAAGATTCCCTTTTTCATACATGAACTTAACCCTGTCCACCATTGCTGCGTAGAGCGTCTCTTCCTGGGCCTTGGCGGCCTCGTACTCCTCATTGGTCTTCTCAATAAGAACCTGCTTGCCCTCAATATCCTCCTTGATAAGCTCGATGTCCGCCATCAGTCCCACGATTTCCTGCTGGGTCTCATCAATGGCATCCTGGGTCTCCGCCTCCGCATCGGAAATGTCATCAATCTTGTCATTGGCTTCGTTAAGCTTGTTCTGACTGGCATTTTTCTCGTTCTCAGCAGCTTTTTTCTGCTTCTCAAGTTCCTTCTTTTCCTTCTCAAGCTTCTTTTGCTGCTCCTGAAGCTCCTCGCTGGTGGTGGCAAAAGAGGAAAACGGACTTGCCGCAAGCATGCTGACAGCAAGCAGAGCTGCCATAAATCTATTTCTAACTAAACTTCTTTTCTTCATATTCCCCCGATTCAAATGAATCACAAAATATATACGCACTTATGAAAATACTACTAAATACAGTATATCAAACCAATAATCATCTATCCACTTAAGATGTCCTACGCTATAAAGAAAGACCCCCTTGCAATTTCCTGCAAGGGGGATGCCTATAGCCTGTACTATTTATGAATAATTTCATGTTTTAATGATATACGAATTGCTCCATGGCTACGCCATTCTCGCAATTCTACAAAAATTCGGAAATCGCGGGGCCCCTGCCCCACTTTATTCCCCTATATCATTAAAAATCACAGTTTCTGGGTGTTCTGGGATAAGGAATTACGTCGCGGATGTTCTCAACGCCTGTTAAGTACATGATGAGACGCTCAAATCCCATACCAAAGCCGCTGTGGATGCAGCCGCCGTATCTTCTGGTGTCAAGATACCAATCGATACCCTCTTTGTCTACGCCCATTTCGTCCATACGCTCGATGAGCTTGTCCAGATTCTCTTCTCTCTGGCTGCCGCCCATAAGCTCGCCTGCCTGAGGAACAAGAAGATCAACTGCAGCAACAGTCTTGTTGTCAGGGTTAACCTTCATGTAATATGCCTTGATGTCCTTCGGCCAGTCAGTGATAAATACAGGGCCGCCAAAGTGTTCAACGATGTATTTCTCATGCTCCTTAGCAATGTCCTCGCCGTAATCAGGCTGGAACTCCCACTTAACATCAGCGTTCTTAAGGATATCTACTACATCGTGGTGGCTGATACGTGTGAAGTGAGCATTAACAATATCGTTAAGCTTGTCCTTAAGTCCCTTGGATACGAACTGGTCGCAGAAATTGATCTCTTCAGGGCACTTGTCGCATACATACTTAACAACAAACTTGAGCATATCCTCTTCGATGTCCATAAGGCCCTCAAGATCGCAGAAAGCCATCTCAGGCTCGATCATCCAGAACTCGTTGGCATGGGTCTGGGTGTTGGAGTTCTCTGTTCTGAAGGTAGGACCAAATGTATAAATATCACCGAAAGCCATGGCGAAGGTCTCACCCTGGAGCTGTCCTGAACCGGTGATGAAGGACTGCTTGCCAAAAAGGTCTTTGCTGAAATCAACCTGTCCATCCTCAGTCCTTGGAAGATCGTTCATATTGAGAGTTGTGATCTTGAACATCTGATCTGAACCCTCACAGTCAGCACCTGTGATCAGAGGAGTGTGAACATACAGATATCCTCTGTCCTGGAAATATGTATGAATCGCCATTGCAGCAACACTTCTGATACGGAATACAGCGCTGAAGAGGTTGGTACGTGGACGAAGGTGTGCCACGCTGCGAAGGTACTCTCTTGTGTGACGCTTGGGCTGGATAGGATAGTTCTCAGGACAGTCGCCAAGAAGCTCAACAGCTGTTGCCTTAACCTCAAAGGGCTGCTTGTTTTCGGGAGTAAGTACCAGATTACCTGTTACCTTAACGCTGGCACCAACTCTTATTTTGGAGATGTCTTCAAAATTATTAAGTTCCTGATCGTAAACAACCTGCAAATTCTCGAAAAATGAACCATCGTTTACGTTAAGGAATCCAAACTGTGCCTGTGCGCGGTTTGTTCGTACCCAAGCGCAGATGGTCACTTCTTTGGAAGCGTATTCAGAGGTGTTTCTGAACAGCTCTTTAATTTTTGTTCTCATCTTTTTTCTCCTTAGTTATTATTTATTCTGCCGACTCAACAACATTAGCATGTTCTGAAAGGAAGCTCATAACCTTCTCGGCCATGAGGTTCTCTCTGTAAAGCTCAAGATCAAGAGAAGCCTTGTAATCCTCAAAGGAGCTAAAGCCTGTTGAAGAAGCGCTCTCGTATTTCTCCTTAAGGAAAGAGTCAACATCAGCCTCTGTGATTTCGATGCCCTGCTCGTCAGCGATTGCCTGGAACATTACGTACTGATTGGCCATATCTGTGGCTGTATTCTTGAAGTACTCTTCCTCAGTTCCTGCAAAGCCTGAGCTCTGCATCATAAGCTTAAGTACATCTGTAGCTGTAAGCTGCTGACCGTACATGTATGAATACATGGTTGCATAGTAGTTAAGCTGCTCAACCTGCTGCTTCATATATCTGTTGACAAGCTTCTCGGGAAGCTCTGCAAATTCTGTACCACTGGTAACGGTCTCAAGAACGCCGTTCTCAACTTCCTGCTTGTAGTTATTCTCTGCCTCTTCTGTGAGGGTCTTGTTAACATGGACATTCAGCTCCTCAAGGTTGCTGACATCCTCATAGCCAAGTCCTGCTGCCCACTCATCTGTAAGATCTGTGCTCTTCTCGCTGATTGTATTGATTGTTACAGTGAAAATAACATCCTTGCCTGCAAGATTGGCTGCTCCGTAGTTCTCAGGGAATGTGAGGTTAAGGTCACGGGTCTCTCCAACCTTAGCGCCGATAAGTCCGCTCTCAAAGCCCTCGATATAAGAATTAGAGCCGATGACAAGATCAGCACCCTGTGCTGTACCGCCATCAAATGCCTCCTTAGTATCGGCATATTTGCCTACATAATCGATATTAACTGTATCTCCGTCCTGAACCGGTCTGTCAACCTGGTTAAGGATAGGATTGGAACTTGTAAGTGTATTGTTGATATAGTCTGCAACATCCTCCTCTGTTACGTTGACAGGTGCAACCTCAACGGTAACTCCGTCATACTCAGTAAGTGTTGCATAATCGGAAGCCTTGATGTCCTGAAGTGACATAGTCTCAAGACCATCAACATATGCGGTTACATCAAAACCGTCTGTCTGTGAAGCTGCGGCCTCAGTGCCTTCTGTTGAAGCACTCTCACTTGCTGCGGGAGTCTCTGTATTTACGGACTCTTCCTTAACTGTTTCCTTTCCGCATGCTGCAACAGTTGTAGCCATTACAGTAGCTGTTAATAAAACTGCTAATTTCTTTTTCATAATTTCTCCTTCATATAGGCTAGTCTACAGTTAGCCCACACATATACTTTCAAATAATCTTTCTTATACTACCACACCTTATCTTCTTATTAAAGGGGAATCTGAAAAAAATGAAAATCATCAAAGATGAATGAAATAGCGCTGCGCAATTCATTGTTTTGCTCATAATTAATACCATGTTATCACATCATCGTTATCACGTGGTAACTCAGTAGCCCAAACTATTCCCCAAGATGATTGCTGCCCCCTCTTATGTAGACCATTTGCAGCATTTCTTTTATTCTGCATCGAAAGTTTTTATGGCTTATCGATACACAGGGGGAAAAAAGCGGAAGGCGGGACGATGGCGTGCAGTAATAAAAGTTTGTCTTATAACGCTGAGGCGAATTTATGAGCGCCTCAGATTGTCAGACGTTCGACTGTCCCGAACAGCGTGAGAGGAGAGCGTCTGGCAAGATGAGGTGCCATAAATTCCCGATGGGTTATGACAAAATTTTATTACTGTGCGTCATTGTTCAGACTTCCGCTCTTTTCCCCCGTCCTATCAAATCCATAAAACTTTCGTTGCCATATATAGGAAAGAATGCTACAATGGTCTAGCATTTATCAAGATTTATTCGGAGGTTTTAGTTGTGAATACCGGACTTATAGTATTTATCGTAATTATGGTTATTTTGGCTGCCGCAATCGTAGCCCTTATATTCCTTGGCAAAAGAGCACAGAAAAAGCAGGACGAGCAGCAGGCTCAGCTCGATGCCATGAAGCAGACCGTCACCATGCTCATCATCGACAAGAAGCGCATGAAGCTCAACGAGGCAGGTCTACCTCAGGCCGTTATCGAGCAGACCCCCAAGCTTCTTCGCAGATCCAAGCTTCCCATCCTTAAGGTAAGAGTTGGTAACAGAGTTATGAGCCTTATCTGTGATGAGAAGATTTTTGACAAAGTTCCCGTTAAAAAGGAAGTTAAGGCTTCCGTAAGCGGAATCTACGTAACAGAGGTTAAGGGCCTTCACGGCAAGGCTCCTGTTCAGGAAGAAAAGAAAGGCTTCTTCAAGAACCTTATTTCCAAGGCTCAGGAAAAAGCCGGTGTCAAGATGGTAAAGTAATAACAGAATATGTAAATAATAACCGGAGGCTGATCAAACAGTCTCCGATTTTTTTATCTCAATTATTATCATAGACGAGGACATCACCTGGCCTCCCATTTCAAGGGCATACTCAGCCATAAGCTTCATTTCTTCGTCCTGCCTTGTCCTTACAAGGTCAAAGCTGCTGGTCCTTACCGTCATCTCCATTGAGCCATAGGGCGAATGGTACTCTGTATCGTACACAAGTCCCTCGCCAAAGGCAAGCTTGGACTCCATGTCACCGCCTCTTATGATCTCAATTCCCTTGCCGTCAGGGGCGATGTTCACTTTGTTATTGATCTTAATACTTCCGTTTCCTGTGTCCTGCTCTTCCACATATTCCAGAATGCAGCCTCCGTCCTCGGTATCTTCAATATAGCCTGACGAATTGGTGATGATCTTCTCCGTGGGCTCGCCGTCTCTTGCGTGTATGCCGGTAACCCGGACTGTCACTTGTTTTTTCATAATAGCACTACTCCCTTTTGCGATCAGTTATCGGGATTGATGGGTCCCGACAGATACACCTCTTTGGTTATCTGACTTGCCAGCACTTTATCCACTGCCTCTTTTGCCCTGTTCTCATCTTCGAATATTGCAAAAACAGTGGGACCGCTTCCTGTCATAAATGCTCTGATAGCCCCCGCCTCTTCAAGAAGACTCTCCAGCTGTCCTATTTCGGAGTATCTTGATGCCGTCACAGGCTCCAGCACATTGCCTATCAGTTCACACATTTTGCGGATATCTCCTGTTTCAATGGCCCCTCTGATACCATCAATGTCCGGATGGTTCTCAATCTCCTTGCTGTCCAATTCCTTGTAGACCCAACCGGTGGACACATCGATTGGCGGCTTGGCAATAACTATAGGACACTTAGGAAGATCTTTAATGATCGTCAGTTCCTCGCCGATTCCCTCTGCCAGGGCAGTTCCGCCCATAATACAATAGGGGATGTCAGCTCCCAGCTTGACAGCCCTCTCACAGAGCTGCTCTTTAGTAAGTCCCAGTCCCCAGAGCTCATTTAATGCGGTATAGGCTGCTGCCCCGTCCGTACTTCCGCCCGCCATGCCGGCTGCCACGGGGATGCGCTTGGTGAGCCTGATGTCAGCGCCCTTTTTTACCCCAAACTCTTCCCGGAGCTGCCTTGCCACCTTACAGATAAGATTGCTGCCATCGGAAGGCACCTTGTCAGACTCGGTAAAAAGATTGATCTCACCGCTGTCATTATCTTCAAAGACAAGGGTGTCATAAAGGTCCACATTCTGCATTATCATTCGAACTATATGATAGCCGTCGGCTCTCCTTCCGGTCACATCAAGGCCCAGATTGATCTTGCCATAGGCTTTCTTTTCAATTGTCATATGTTTCCACCGTCCCGTTGTTATTACTGAAATCGATTAAGGGCAGATATTGTCTGCCTTTTACATTTTTGCACCCCAAAGATTCAAACTCAAGAAAAAAAGTCCAAAAAAATTAAAAAAATTTTTGTCGAAAGGCTAAAGTTTTTTAAAAATATGCCGAAAAGGAGATTAGGTAAACCATGGTTTTCGTTTCAAGCGCGGTATTTAGTTAACCTGTCGCGGAAAAGGAGTTCAGTATGGGCGTAAACGGAGTTACCGAGGTTACTAACAACATCGCAACCACCTATGCTTCCACCGTTAATCCTCAGGTTGAAGAAAAGAAGAAGGATCAGGAAGTACAGGCGAAACCGGAAGCTGCAGCCGTTTATGAGAAATCAGAGGAGAGCGCGCAAACTCCTAAGATTTCCCAGAAGGAAGCGGACAGAACCAAGATCATTAAGCAGATGCAGGCCGATGTGGCACAGCGCCAACAACAGCTGCTTGACATCGTCCAGAAGATGATGGGCAAACAGGCTAAATCTTACGGCATCGCAAATTCTGACAATGATGAAGATTCCATGTGGAAGTTCCTTGCAAAGGGAGACTTCACAGTAGACGCAGCTACCAAAGCACAGGCACAGGCTGACATAGCCGAGGACGGCTACTGGGGCGTCAAACAGACCTCAGAACGTATCCTTGACTTCGCCAAGACGCTGGCCGGAGATGATCCTGAGAAGCTGGAAAAAATGAGGTCTGCCTTCGAGAAGGGCTACGCACAGGCTGAAAAGACCTGGGGCGGCGAGCTGCCGGAAATCTCGAAACAAACCTATGAAGCAGTAATGAAGGGCTTCGACGATCTCACCGGAAAAACAGAGACTTAAAGTTGCTAGTAACGTATTGGACCGGGTACCCACAGTACCCGGCCCAATTTTTTTATGCCCTGTTATAAGGCTTTATTCCACTATACCTCTGAGCTCATTAATATCCTCAACGCCGTATCTGATCATATACTCCTCAATTCCCTTAACTACCTTCTCAGTTGTATAAGGATCATGGAAGTTCATTGCTCCCACTGCAACTGCGGTTGCACCTGCCATAATAAACTCAATGGCATCCTCGGCGTTAGCAATTCCGCCCATTCCGATTATGGGAATATTAACAGCGTGAGCCGCCTCATATACCATGCGGACCGCTACCGGCTTGATTGCAGGACCTGACAGGCCTCCTGTCTTATTGGCCAGCGCAAATTTCCTCTTGTGAATGTCAATCTTCATACCTGTGATGGTATTGATAAGAGAAATCGCATCCGCTCCCGCAGCCTCTGCAGCCTTGGCCATCTCGGAGATACTGGTGACATTGGGGCTTAGCTTCATGATAATGGGCTGCCTTGCCACCTCTTTTATTCTGGAAGTTATGTCAAAAAGGGCTGCACTCTTTTGTCCGAAGGCGATGGCTCCCTCCTTGACATTGGGGCAGGATACGTTGATCTCCAGCATATCAACTCTCTCCTCGTCCGCAAGCCTCTCTACAACCTCTAAGTAATCCTCCACGGACTTACCGCAGACATTAACAATGACCTTAGTATCATATTTTTCCAAAAACTTAAGGTCCCTGTCTGCAAAAACTTCAACGCCCGGGTTCTGAAGTCCGATGGCATTGAGCATTCCGCCGTACACTTCCGCAACTCTTGGAACCGGATTGCCGGGCCAGGGCACATTGGCAACGCCCTTGGTGACTACCGCTCCCAGTTTATTAAGATCTACAAAATCCGCATATTCCATGCCTGATCCGAAGGTTCCGGAGGCTGTCATTACCGGGTTTTTGAATTTAACTCCTGCTATCTCAACCTGTGTATTCATCTTAGCCTCCCTTACATATCCAGATCTTCTGCGTCAAACACCGGTCCGTCGGTGCAGATGCGGGCGTTGTTAACGTGTGAATGATGATCTTCCCTGGTTGTCTTGCAGATACAGCCAAGGCAGGCTCCGACGCCGCAGGCCATACGCTCTTCCAGTGACAGATATGCCTTGATTCCCTTAGCCTGTGCGTACTCCTTGATGGCCCTGAGCATAGGCATGGGGCCGCAGGCAAATATAACATCCGCTTCCACATTCTGTTCTCTCATGGCATCAATGACATTTCCCTTGGTGCCAACGCTGCCATCCTCCGTTGCGATGTGTATCTGTGAATAAAGTGAGAATTCTTCCGAAAGAAATGTATCCGAATTTCTGTAGCCCATAACGGCACTTACAAGCACAGGCTTAACCGGCGTATCCGCCTCGGACAGTCTCTTGGCCGTCTCAAGAAGCGGCGGAACTCCGATACCTCCGCCCATTACAACAACTTTTTTGCCTGCTGCAGCCACAAGAGGAAAGCCGTTTCCAAGAACGCCAAGGATCGTCATATAATCCCCCGGCTGATACAGCGCAAATTCTGCAGTGCCGCTACCCACAACTCTGTATACGAGGCGAATAGCGCTACGCTCCTTGTCCACTTCGCAGATACTGATGGGTCTTGGAAGGAGTGTTGCCTTATTGGTGGGATATACCCCCACAAACTGCCCCGGACAAGCATCCTTCGCTATTTCCGTCTCAAGCCACAGATCATAGATTCCCTCAGCAAGAAGGCCCTGGCTCAAGACCTTTGCTTCTTTTTTCATCTTAACTGACATCTGAATTCTCCCTGATTAAACCATTATCCCTGATATACAATTTTTCCTCTGCAGATTGTACCATAAATCCTGCCCGGAAGTCTCTGCCCAATGAAAGGTGAATTGGAAGATTTGGAAACACTGCTGACATAGCTCCATTCCTCTTCGGGGTTAAATATCACAAGATCAGCGTAGCCGCCTTCCTTCACAGCTCCCGCATCAAAGCCGTACACTTTGGCTGATCCAAGGCTCATTCTATCCAGCAATTCCATAAGAGTAAGATACCCCGGCTTCACCAGCTCTCTGATTCCAAGAGCCAGAGAAGTCTCAAGTCCCGTGATTCCGCTGGGCGCCTTCACCAGGTCACCCCCCTTCTCCTCTCTCGAATGTGGAGCATGGTCTGTGGCGATCATCTCTATAGTTCCATCCTTAAGTCCCTCGATTATAGCCCTGCGGTCACTCTCAAGTCTAAGGGGCGGATTCATCTTGGCCAGCGCTCCGTATTTAAGCACCGCATCCTCTGTCAGGGTAAAATGGTGTGGTGTTGCCTCGGCGTGAACCTTAACTCCCCTCTTTCTTGCCTGCCTTATAAGCTCCACTGACTCCGCTGCGCTGATATGCTGCACCACGATGGAAGCTCCGGTCTTCTCTGCGATGTCGATGTCTCTTTGAACCATTGAGATCTCAGCATCTCTGGGTGAACCCTTGATTCCAAGCCTCTCGGCTACCGCTCCGGCATTTATTCCGTTCTCGCTGATAAAAGAGGGATTCTCTTCGTGAAGACTTATGACCTTATCCCTCTTAGCTGCCTCAACGCAGGCTCTCTCCATGAGATCCGCATCAGTTATAGGCTTGCCGTCATCGGTAAAAAGAATCGCTCCTGCTTCGATAAGTGCGTCCATGTCCACCAGCTCTTTTCCCGCCATTTCCTTAGTGACATTGCCGCAGCAAAGGACATTTATCCCTGTTACAGCACCCCTTGCAAGCACATCCTTGATTGTAGCCACATTATCCATATGAGGATTGGTATTTCCCATCATCACAACGGTGGTAAAACCGCCCTTGGCAGCCGCAGTCGAACCGCTTATTATATCTTCCTTAAAGGTAAATCCCGGATCTCTGAAATGCACATGGCAGTCCACCAGACCGGGCGCCACAACCTTGCCCTCAACATCAATGACCTGATTCGCACTGTCCTTCTCATACTCCGCTATATGGTCACTTCCCGGTTCGCAGATCACGGTTATCCGCTCGCCATCTATAACAATATCTCTTATTTCATCGGTCCCACTTGCGGGATCAATAAGCCTTCCACCCTTTAATATCAGCATTTCGGTCTCCTTTTTCCTTAATCTAATAATTGACTCTCCACAAATTCTCTGAATCTGGGAAGCTTGATTCTTATCTCACCGCGAGTCTCAATATCTATTATTCCTTTTTCTGCCAGCCTTGCTCTTGGTATAGACCACTCACTGTGATTTTTTTTCGTAAGTGTAAGCAGTTCTGTCGCACTCATTGTTTCTTTTTTTACAATAAAACTTAAAAACCACTTATCCTTAGGTGTCAGTTCACTCCAGATTTTCTTATATACTTTTTCGGAAAGAACATCGTCAAAAGCACGCAGCACCTCAGAAGTCATGGTCTCTTCCTTGCTGTCCCACATATACTTCCCCAATGTCTGGTACGCATAGGCATACCCCTTGGTCATGAAAGCCATCTTCTCTGCTTCTTCATAGGAAACATTAAGAGTATTCTGATAATCATCACGAATATAAGTTATATTAAGGGGTGTCATTTCATACTTGGTAGCCCTTAGGAAAAATGTCAGTCCATCTGCGTTTTCTAAGCTCTCAATATCTTCATACAGCCCCGCTACCACCGCAAAGATCGGGAGATTTTCCCTTATAAGTATCTGGAATTCCTGTATAAAATCAACTATCCCCTTGGTTTTCCTCGCTTCATCGATGGTAATCAAAAGCCGCTTCTTTTTCTTCTTTAACTCCTGAAGCAAAACCTTTAAAGCATAATCAATACTGGCTACCGGACTCTTTTTCGAAATGCTGAGTCCTATTCCGAAGGCAGACAGATTAAGATTAGCATCAACAAATTTCGTTAAAAACGGAACTGCACTGTATAGATTGGCAACTATCTCGCTGATAATATCTGAGTCTGAACGAATTCCGATTACAACCCAATCGTCATCTCCTCTGAATTTACGCTCTATATCGGTGAGAGTAACAGTCTTGCCGGTCCCCCTTATTCCCGTAAGCTTAAAGATCTGCTCGTCAGGTTCATCACTTCCGAACTCCTCTGCTATGCTGTCTATTATGAAATTTCTGCTCAGGTATTTGGTGGGAATCTTACCAAAGCTGATGGTATAAGGGTTTTTTACTGCCATAACGCCTCCGAAACAATTCATATAAAACGGTTTATTTTATATAATTCTATATAATAGTATATAATACTATATAATTCTGTTCAATATATATAATTCTATATAATTCTTGTATTTTTATATAAATCAGTGTTTCATTTTTCGTGAAGTCATGAGAGAATATATGAGTCAATTTATCAGTAATGTTTGAAAAGAGGATATTTATATATGATTCGCAGTATTATCGTTGTATTATTTGTTGCCATATTCCTTATCCTAAGCCTTCCCATTCAGGGAGTCTTATGGATAGTCGGAAGATTCAATCCCTGGGCCAAAAAGACAGCATCTCTTGCCATAGTCAGCTGGGCCTTCAGAGTGGTTGCCTTCTTAAGCGGAGTTAAGAAGACCATTATCGGCGAAGAGAACGTTCCCAAGGACCAGTCGGTTCTCTATGTTGGAAATCACAGAGGTATCTTTGATATCGTGCTGTGCTACCCAAGAGTTCCCCGTCCCACAGGCTTCATCGCCAAGAAGGAGATTCTCAAGGTTCCGCTTCTTAATATATGGATGATCTACATGGACTGCCTCTTCCTTGACAGAAGCGACATCAGAAAGGGCCTTGAGATGGTCCTTACAGCCATCGATAAGGTCAAAAACGGTATTTCCATCTTCATCTATCCCGAGGGAACCAGAAACAAGACCGACCAGCCTCTTGGCGAATTCCATAAGGGAAGCTTCAAGATCGCCCAGAAGACCGGCTGCCCCATCGTACCCGTAGTTATCAATCACTCCGAAGAAGTTCTTGAAAAGCATATGCCCTTTATCCGCAGCACCCACGTTACCATCGAGTACTGCAAGCCCATAATCATCAAGGATCTGGACAAGGAAGACCAGAAGAACATTGATCAGTATGTCAAGAACATCATCGAACAAACATATTTAAAGAACCAGTAATACAGGTCTTTCAGCAAATTTTCAGACGCCTTCATCTTAGTATGACAGGCGTCTTTTTTTAATGAAATGTATTGAATATAATTATTAAATTTTTCGAATATTTCGATATTTTTTGAATTTTACTCTTTGTTGTATGGGCAAATCGTAGTATTATAGGAAAAGTATGATAAATGTTACAAGGGGAGTAAAACATATGAAAAAAAGATTGTTGGCCTTATTGCTATCCGTCTCACTCGCAGCGGGAAGCTCAGTAATTTCCTATGCATCCGACTACGAGCCACTTATTACAGAAGATGTAACAGAATTATCGTCAGAAGCGAAAGTTTCGGCTGATGATGAAAATACTGACGAAATAACAACAGACAGCACTACTGAAGACCTATCTGCAGAAGAACTTCTTTTGGAAGAGCTGTCTGAAGAAGAACTTTCTCAGGAAGACTTTTCTGAAGAACTATTGCAGGAAGAATTCTCCGAAGAAGACGCCAACAATTATGAGGTATCAGAATACCCCATCATAGGTTCAGGATACATGGAGATTGAGAATGCCCCGAATATTGTCAATCCTGACATGTCAGGATCCTACTCTCCAAGAGAAGAGGGCTGTCTTGGTCATACCCAGGCAAGTAACGATTATTCCTCTCTCTCTTCCTATAAGACTTCCGGCCTTCCTGCCCTTCGCAACCAGTCTCCCTGGGGAACCTGCTGGGCACATGCCGCTATTGCTCTTGCCGAGATCAAT
Source organism: Butyrivibrio sp. DSM 10294 (assembly GCF_028539135.1). Taxonomy (NCBI): domain Bacteria; kingdom Bacillati; phylum Bacillota; class Clostridia; order Lachnospirales; family Lachnospiraceae; genus Butyrivibrio; species Butyrivibrio sp. DSM 10294. The sequence continues at coordinate 94,773 of NZ_JANSWL010000072.1, forward strand.
CTGATCAAGCAGGGAATCTACTCCTCAGGAAACATCGATCTATCTGAATTTCACCTTGCATATTTTTCCTATAACTCAGTCAGCGATCCCCTTGGCGGTACAGCCGGAGACAGTAATAAGTTCAAGGGTTCAACCCATATTCTCAACAGAGGAGGCAATCTGCAACTGGCCCAGAACGTGCTGGCTTCCTGGGTTGGCGCAGCAGATGAATCCACTGCTCCTTACCCCACTTCCGAATCCGCATATAAGGCATTAAGTAGCAGTATTGCCTACACTGACAAGGCCCATCTGACTGATTATCTTATCGGAAGCGTCGCTAGCGATAAGAACAGTATCTCCTCCGTCAAAAATCTTATCTATAACTATGGCGCAGTTAACATCGGTGTCTGCGCCGACGAAAGCTACTATGACAGCACCCACAACAGCGTTTATACCCCCGTTAATGTAAGCCAGAATCACGACATCGTACTGGTAGGATGGGATGACAATTTTTCCCGCAATAATTTTATTACCAAGGCTCCCGGCGACGGCGCCTGGATTGTTAGAAACAGCTGGAAAACAGCCTCTTCATCCGCAAACAGTTTTCGCGGTTACTACTATCTGTCTTATTATGACAAGTCCATTTCCGGAGCTGCGATATCCTTTGTTTTCAAAAAGAACAGCAACTATGACCACAATTACCAATACGACGGCGGAATGCAGACAGGCACAGAGAGCTCAGCTGCTGCCGCTGCCAACGTTTTTACCACCAAAGGAAACGAGGATCTGACGGCGGTATCCTTCTATGCTCCCACCCCCGCCTCCTCCTATGACATCAAGATCTATACGCACAAGAGCAGCACCGTTACCAATCCAGAGAACGGCACACTTGTGGGTTCAGCCAGCGGTCAGACCACTTACACAGGCTATTATACCGTTGACCTGACATCACCGATATATCTTGCAGCCGGCACCACCTTTGCTGTCGTAATAACTCTCAAACAAAACGGAGTAAATGCAGGCTACGGCTATGAATCCGCAGTTCACTCTTCGAATTGGTACGATGTAACCACCTCCGCCAAGGCTTATCAGAGCCTGTGCAAATACAGCTCAGGCTGGCAGGACTTTGGCAGCAAAACCAAAGGTAATCTGAGGATCAAGGCTTTTACCAAGGATGCCAAGGCCAAAACAGTGGATGCCACCAAGGTCACCTTTGACAAAGTATCAAACGAAGCCATCTCGCTGGATGTAAATGCCAAGACCACTGTCACAGCCACTGTTTTACCGGAAAATGCCACCAACAAGGCCATCACCTGGAGCACCGGCAACAAAAACGTGGCTGCCATATCCGCATCAGGAAACAGTGTTACTATTCAGGGTGTTTCCTCCGGATCCACAACTGTCACAGCTTCCGTAAACAGCGGCAAGCTCAAAGCCTCTTTTACCGTAAACGTAGTTCAGAAGCTAGGCTCACTCTCCGTGACAGGCGCTTCATCTCTGACCAAAGGAGACACCGCGCAATATACGGTTACTCCCGTCCCTTCTTCCTATAAGCTTGGGACCGTTACCTGGAAGAGCTCAAACACTTCCGTACTCACCGTCAACAGTTCCGGCAAGGCAACCTGCCTCTCTGCCGGCAAAGCAAGGATTACCGCGACATCAGAGGGCATATCAGCCTACATCGATGTAACCTGTGTTGAGCCCGAACCGGAACCCGAGCCTGTACCTATGGAACCTGAGCCGGAACCCGAGCCCTCTGAGCCCGCACCTTCGACACCCACTGAGGATTGGGGCGACATTATCTCCGAAGATCAGAAGCTTTTTGCCAGCGTCAAGGATGTACCCGATAAGGTATGGATCGCAGGTCAGAGCGACACCCCCTACACCGCAGGCCCCATAACCTTCGATGATCTTCGTGTATACGACTGCAAAAAACGACTCACCATAGATAAAGATGTCACCATCAAATACAGCAACAATACCGCTGTCAGCACCGCCACAAGTAAGGCCAAAATAACCGTGACCGGTATTGGCAATTTCAAGGGAAGCACCGCCTTCTACTTCAGCATTCTTCCCCTTGATATCAGTAAGGCCAAGCTTGCGGATATTTCCCTTGAATACAACGGCAAGGTGCAAAAGAGCAACACCAAGGTTCTCTATAAGATCGGCGATACCTACTATGCGCTTGTGAAGGGTACTGATTATACCTGTGACTATTCGCTGGTTAAGGCAGATCCCGGAACCTACAAGGTCACCATAACCGGCAAAGGCACCTATACCGGCACAACCTCCTTCAACGAGATCATTTTTGAACCGGATTCCAAGATAAATATTGCCAAACTCAGTTTCAGAGCAATTACCGTTCAGAAGGCAACCGGCAAAGAGATACGCCCGGAGGTGGTTGTGACAGATACCGCCAACAACTATGTCCTTACAAGCAAGGATATGTCCGTTGAATACTACAACAACATTAATCCCGGAACCGCGACGATTATTATCAAGGGAAAAGGAAACGTCTACACCGGCAGTAAGACAATGACCTTCAGGATAAAGGCCACCTCCATCGCCAAGGCAAAAGCTGATATCAGCCCCATGTCCTATACCGGAAACGCCCTCTCCCCCTCCTATACTCTGACCATCACTTCAGCACAGACCAAGGAGCCGGTGACACTTGTTAAGGGCAAGGACTACACTGCAGAGATAAGCGGTAACGTCAACGCCGGCAAAGGAACAATTACCTTCAAAGGAATCGGAAAATACACAGGAACCTGTACCAAGACCTTTAAGATCACTCCCTGCGATTTTACACTCGGATCCGTTTCGCTTAAGTCCGGAAACCGCAGCTCCTCCTCACAGGAGGCAAGCCTGGGCTCCTTTACCTACACAAAGGGCGGAGTACAGCCATCCTTGAGCCTCTCCTACAAGGGTCAGTCCCTTGTAAACGGCAGAGATTACACCGTCAAATATATTAACAACAAGGCTGTGGGTCAGACAGGCGCCAAGCAGCCAAAACTTGTAGTAACCGGCAAGGGCAACTTCAAGGGAAGCTTCACCAGAACCTTCACGATCAAGCCTTCAAGTCTTAGCAAGACTACAATGAGTATCGACGATGTTGTCTATGTAGGTAAATCCGGCATCTGCAAGCCCACCATCTCCATCTACGATACCAATGGAGCTAAACTCACGGCAGGAACCGACTATGATAAGACCTTCAAGTTCACCTACACCGACGGAAACTACAAGAAAAAAGGCGGAGTCGTAGACAGCAAGGACATTATCCCCGCCGGCACCAAGATAACCATCACCGTCACGGGAAAAGGGGGCTACGCCGGCACAACCAAGTCAGCCAATTTCACCTATGTAAACAGGTCCCTGAATAACGCCACCGTCAAACTCAGGAACCCATCGGTGGTGTACACAGGTAAGGCTGTGTCTGTCAGCACATCGGATTTTACCGTAGCCTCAGGCAAGGATGTATGGCCAACAGGAGCTTATAAGATTGCAAGTATCACACCGGCAACTGATACAGGGGTGGTAAAAGTGACACTGAAGGGTGTCGGAAAATATAACGGAGAATACTACGGCGGACAAAAGACCGTGTCCTTTAAGATAACCGCTAAACCAATCGGATGATCATAAGTAAAGCCCGGGGAATCCAAACAGATTTCCCGGGCTTATTATATCTGTATATATTCTGTAACTCTTAGCCCTTGGCGCCCTTAGTACCGCCGCCAAGCTTAACGCCTTCCAGAACGTTGGTCTCAAAGGAATAAACCACCTTGTGAGCCTCTCTGTCGGCCTTAAGTGCCAGCTCGATCATATTATCAAGAAGTACCTCATACTTCATTCCAAGAGGCTCCCAAAGATAGAAGGAAAGAGAACCCGGAATAGTATTGATCTCATTCAGGTATACCTTGCCACTGGCCTGATCCAGCATAAAGTCAATTCGTGAAACACCGCTGCAGCCAAGGCAGGTAAAGGCATCAACTGCCATTTTTCTGATCTCATCACGCATCTCGGAAGTGATATCTGCGGGAATCTTTCTCTTAAGTGAAGCCATTCCCTTGCTGCCGCCGCTCTTGGCACCGCCCTTAGCTGAGCCCTTGGCTCCGCCGATATACTTATCCTCGAAAGAGAGGATCTCATCTGAGTTGATAGGTTCCTCGCACTCCGATGCCTGTGCGCTCTCATAGTCACCAAGAACTGCGCAGTTGATCTCCTTGAGGTCTGTGATAGCAGGCTCAACAAGGATCTTCTTGGAAAACTCAAATCCAAGCTCGAGAGCTTCCAACAGTCCGTCTCTGTCAGATGCCTTCTTGATTCCGATGCTGGAACCAAGATTAAGAGGCTTGATGATCACAGGATAGGCAAAAGCCTTCTCAATCCTGGAAACAAGTGCGTCAACATCCTCATAGTCCTTCCATGTATAGCACTTGCAGTCAAGTACGGCGATTCCGTTGTCCTTAAGTACAGTCTTCATAACATACTTGTTCATACCAACAGCTGATGAGAGAACATCGCAGCCAACCACAGGAAGTCCCAGGGTAGCAAGGAAGCCCTGAAGGGTTCCGTCCTCAACGTTTGTTCCGTGAACAATAGGGAATGCAACGTCAACGGTTGTGATAACGTTGTTACCAAACTTCTTCTGAGGGTATCTTACAAGAGATACTGTCTCCTTATCCTTGATCCACACTACCTGTGTGCTCTTACTAAGAAGCTGTGGAATATGTGTATATTCCTCGATCTTGCCGATATCCTCGCCAACATAGAAATCATTTTCCTTGGTCATGTATACGGGGATAACCTCGTACTTATCCTTGTTGATATGTCCTATAGCCTGGATTGCAGAGATAATTGAGATCTCATGCTCTGTACTTTTGCCGCCGAATAAAACCGCTACTTTTAACTTCATAATATCCTTCTTTCTTAATAAAACCTATATCAATAATTATCGGGAAGATCGTTCTCCAAAAGGATTACCTTATCCCTTCCCGCATCAAGCTCATACATCAGCTGTGAAGCCTCATTGAAGCTGTTCTTCACAAAGAGCCTCTCGCTGTCAAAGCCGGCCTCCAAAATGCCCTCTTTAATGGCATGGGTCTGCTTCTCTCCAACAAGAATAATATAATCGCAAACAGCTGCTGCCTGCTTGCCAAACTCCTTGTTGTACTCATCCTCTTTTTCACCCAGCTCAACCATTCCGGGGGTAACCAGGATCTTGACGTTTCCTTCAAAAAGAGAAAGTGTATCAAGAGCAACCTTGGCTCCGTTGGGATTGGAATTGTAAGCATCATCCAGAATAGAAACATTGCCGTGCCTTGTAAGTTCAAGTCTGTGAGGCACGCTCTGAAGGCGCCTTACCGCCATCTTCAGCTTGGTAAGGGGTATGCCCAGGCTGCTGGCGCAGGCAATTGCTCCCATGATGTTCTCTACATTGTGCTGACCCACAAGTCTTGTGGAAAACTCAGCTGTCTCGCCGGCAGGAGTTGTTACGGTAAAGCTTGTTCCTGCTCCGGTAACCTTAAGGTCTGTGGCCCTGAAGTCGCATCCTTCAGACAGTCCGTAGGTAACGGCATCCTTGTATTTCATATTGGCGCGAATGATCTCATTGTCGCCGTTGACAAACTTAAGGTGCTTGCCGGGGGCCTTGCCCTCCTCCTTCTCCTTCTGATCCACCGCATCCAGCAGCTCATACTTGGTGCTGATGATGTTATCAAGACTGTTAAAGGTCTCAAGGTGCTGGTAGCCGATAGAAGTGACGATTCCGTCATCAGGATGAACAAAATCCGTGATCTCTTTTATATCATGTAAATGCCTTGCTCCCATCTCGCAGACGAAAATCTCATGGGTAGGCTTCATATGCTCTCTTATGGTTCTGACAATTCCCATGGGAGTGTTGAAGCTCTCCGGTGTCATAAGGACCCTGAAGCCCTCGGACAAAAGAGTTGTCAGATAGTACTTAACGCTGGTCTTACCGTAGCTTCCGGTAATGCCTATGATTCTAAGGTTCTTGTTGCTTCGAAGAATTCTTACCGCATCGTTAATATAATGCTGATTGATGCCCTTTTCAATTGGCATATTGATGAAATTGGCAATTGCCGGGATAAAAGGAATCAGCGCCATATAAATAAACGCAGGTCTGTATATATTTCCACCAATTGACGCATTGCCCCTTGCAGATTCTATAAGCAAAACAATCCAAGGAAGGAAAAGTATCAGAACTGACAATACAGTGTATGTCGCAAACAAGCGCTTAACTCTGGCTGTTACCACGAACTTTTTCTTGGCAGGCTTTGGTATATACCTAAAAAGAAGCCACAAATATGCAGCGCCAAGCACAAGTCCTCCTGCAATTCGCACAGGCTTGTGAAGAAGTTCCACCGCTCTCTCGGCAATTCCCCTTATTAAAAAGAGAAAATGCGCCAGCAGCAACAGCTTACTGTTTCGCAGGTGTCTGAAATACCCCTGGAACTGATAGCTGGAGAGCTGCAGCATATGGGTGTGATAACGAAGTCCCAATACCGCTAAGATTATCGGCGGTGCGTACACCAACAAAACTAATGCAAAAACCATAAAAAACCTCACATCAAGTAAACTTTAGTCAATTCCCAAAAAACTTCCGAGAATCCTGTTGTACAGAACAGGGTTCTCTAAAAATGAATAGTGGCCAACCCCATTAATAACAGCAAGCCCTGCCTCAGGCATAAGTTTCTCCATCTGCTGCCCGTCAGAAAGCGGGGTCGCAGTATCCCTGTCCCCCCAGATAAGAAGAGCCGGCATTGTAACAGAAGGCATATAGGGCGCAAGATCCTCATTGACCACCTTAACAAGACTCTGTCTCATAACAGGCGAAGCAGCCGCATAGTCCGCACTTCCGAACTTCTTCTGAAGAGCATCCAGAGTTCCCGGGAACAGCTTGACGATTCCGGTCTTGGTAATAAGATTCTTGTAGAACTTGTATCTCTTGGTCCTCTTATTCTGAGCCTTAGTCCTCACAGGCTTGATTCCCGCAGCATCTGTAAGAATAACCTTCGGCACGGTAAAATCAGCCTTGATCCTTCCGTCATGTACTGCGCTGGTGAGCTTGATTATAACCCTGCCTCCCATGGAATGGCCAAGGAACATGATCTCCTTCTCATCAGGATACAGCTCCTTAATAAAAGCCAGGACAAAATTCACATAATCATCCACATCCATAGGCTCTTTTGGCTCATCGCTCTTACCAAAGCCGGGCATATCCATCGCAACAACGTGATACTTACCCTTGGTAAAATCAATAATGCCCTTAAAGAGCTCAATGTTGGAGCCCCATCCGTGCAGAAGCACCAGCATGGGTCCTTGTCCCTCATCTATATAATTGATATTAAGTCCATTAATATTTGTATTCATATCGTAACCATCTTAGCACCGACCACCGGCCTTTTCAAATTCCTTATCCTTGCAAATACATGGTAAAAAATGCTGATATCACTTAACGCCGCCCAGCATCAGTATCAAAAGCGCATCCTGCTGCGGATCGTGCATAACACCACTCCTGCCGGCATCCGCATATGTCCTCTCTGTGTCATCCGTAAGGTAATTCACAGCCTCCGGATTCATTCCCAGCATATAATGGGCGTGATTTTCAATAATCGTGGTATATTCGTGGTTATAGATAATATGATTGGTTATTGACAGGCACCTCATATCATCCAGCATTTTCTCAAAATCGCCAGGATTCTCAGGCTCAGCTACTTTAAAAACCTCCTCCGAGGATTCCTTGGCAATGTCCTCCGCCTCTTTCATAAGAGCCTTCATTATAACGCTGCAGCGCTCCATATCAACGGGCTGGCTCGTAGAAATATAGGTCACAGCCCCCAGGAAAATATTCTCATCCTCATGAAACTTATCCATAAAGTCCTTGCCTGCAAAAAAGCTGTCAAGAACCTCCACGTAGGTATCACTTCCCGTCGCTCTGTAGAGCTGCGCGGCAGCCTTGAATGCCCCGCTGCTATCCTCAGCCTTCTGGTTGTTCAAAAAGCAGGTAAAGGCCTTATCGGCAGCCCTAAGACAGGTAGTTGCATAGGAAGAATCATACTTCTGATAAAAATAGGAAAATCTGGCCATCATGGATGCAAAGGATATGGTGGCCTCCATTGACACCGGTGTCACCACAACAGGTCTTGCAAATACGTCCTCGTCCTCTGACCCGGTCGTAAGAGCAGCTCCGTACTCGCCTCCGGTCTTTGGATCCTGCATCTTAAGAAGCCAGTCCACCTCATATCTGATCTCATCCAGAATATCCGGAACACCGTTGCCGCTCTCCGGAATCCCGCTGTCATCGGTATAAGACTCGGGATTAAGCTCATAGGCAATAAGAAGCTCCTCCGCTATCCGGCTGCCAAGAGCAGCGTCTCTGTCACCCTGGCTGTCCATGTGCCAGCCTCCGGTAGCATCCAGTTCTGTCTGGGGATCCTCCTTGAGATGTGCCATAGCGGTATGACAGGCGCTGTGGGCATTCTTGCCGGCATTTTCCTCAGATAGGCTCGTTCCGCATCTATTAATGTAATATCTCTTGCAGGCACTGCTCAGCAGCTCGTCGTACAGATTCTCTTTAATCGTAAAAGAATAGGACTCGCCCAAGGTATCCGTATAAATACAGTATCTGCCCGGTTCCTTGAACTCCGTAAACCTTGCTGCGCAGTACTCCTCATCACCGCTTCGTCCGTAGCTCTGTACCTGTCCGGTATATACAACATCCCCGGTATCAAGGTTTTTAACAAAGAAGTCGCCTTCAAGATCAGTGCCCTTAAATATCACCATCTTATCAGAGTCCGTTTTAAATCCGAGCTGATCCACAAGTGTTCCCGGAAGCTGAACCGGCGACTCATAATCGGTGCTGATATCCCCTGAGACCATATTTACCGGAGCTGCTACAGGTGCCTCGCTTTTTTCCTCAACCGAAGAAGCGCCGCAGCCTGCGACGCTTCCAAGCAGTATTGCAACTGCCAAATATTCAGATAATCTGTCCGCCCTCAAAAAATGCTTCATAACACCTTTATTTTACGCGGTTATAGTTAATCAGGCAACCATCAAGAATAATTTGTCTCTCATCATCGGTAAGTCCGCCAAGAGTCAGGGTAAACTCTGTGAGTGCGCCGTCCTTAACTGCGAAGGCCCTGATCTCGCTGTCCTTGTTCTCAACTGCCTTCCTGATTCCGGGAAGGAAGATGTAGTCAAGGTTCTTGAAGGGAAGCTCGCCCTCCTTGATGATGAAAGGAAGCATACCCCAGTTGATAAGGTTGGAGCGATAACGCTTGGTGGCATACTCGTTGGCGATGTTAGCCCAGCCTCCGAGAACCTTCTGACAGGAAGCTGCCTGCTCTCTCGCAGATCCGTCACCGGGCTTAACTGCGAAAATGGTGGAGCCAATGCCGGTGTTGGCTGCGCTCACCTCAGGGAACTGTGTAAGTACAGCCTTAGCTGCTGCAGCGGTGTCCTCGCTCATCTTGTCAAAAGGAACATCCTCACGTCTCTTAAGCTCCTGTGCATATACCTCTTTGGCTCTTCCAACGTACTCAGGATCCTTTCTGGAAAGAGTGAACTCCGCAAGACCAAGAGGATTGGATCTGTAGGAGGAAGTCTCACCTGAAGGAATGAGCTCATCGGTAGTTGTTACGGGATCGTGGATCTCAGAAACAACCTTAAGGAGGAGATTGTCGGTAAGTGCCACCATGCTGGGCCAGTCCTTGATGTTGGGACCAAGCTGAAGCTCTACCGAAGGGTCTGCCTTGCCCTTGGAATCAAATACGCGGTTAGCGTAGATCTTGCTGTCAAAATGATATTTGTACTTCTCGAAGCTAGCGTCAAACTCAGTAGCCGGAGTCAGTATGCCCTGATTAGCTGCGGTTGCGGCAATTGATCTTGCATCCATAAGTGCAACGGAAGCAACCTGGCCGTTCTGAACCTTGGAACCTTCTCTATTGGGGAAGTTTCTGGTTGAATGTCTGATACTGAAGGCGTTGTTGGCAGGTGTATCTCCGGCGCCGAAGCAGGGTCCGCAGAAAGCAGTCTTGAGGATCGCACCTGACTCAAGGATTGCTGCTGCCGCTCCGTTTTTGACAATCTCCATATAAATAGGTGTGGATGCGGGATATACACTAAGGGTGAATCTGTCGTTACCGATGAACTTGCCCTTAAGGATATCAGCTGCAGCGCAGATATTCTCAAATCCGCCGCCGGCGCAGCCTGCGATGATTCCCTGATCAACAAGGAGCTTGCCGTCCTTAATCTTACTCTGAAGTGAGAAATCAACCTTGTCACCAAAGCTTACCTTAGCGCGCTTCTCAACGTCTGCAAGGATATCAGCCGCATTTGCGTTAACCTCTGCGATCTCATATACGTTGCTGGGGTGGAAAGGCATTGCGATCATTGGATTAAGGCTGGAAAGGTCAACCTTAACAACTCCGTCGTAGTAAGCAACCTTGCCGGGCTTAAGCTCCTTATATGCTTCGCTTCTACCATGGATCTCATAGAAATCCTTGATCTCATCATCTGTCTGCCAGATTGAGGACAGGCAGGTGGTCTCTGTTGTCATTACGTCAACGCCGATACGGAAGTCAGCGGACAGCTTGGCAACGCCGGGTCCTACGAACTCCATAACCTTGTTCTTGACATAGCCGTCGCCGAATACCTTGCCGATTATGGCAAGAGCCACGTCCTGAGGTCCAACTCCCTTCTTGGGTTCGCCTTCAAGATAGATGGCAACAACGCCGGGCATATCAACGTCGTAGGTCTGTCCAAGGAGCTGCTTAACCAGCTCGGGGCCGCCCTCTCCGATAGCCATTGTACCCAGTGCTCCGTATCTTGTGTGGGAGTCGGAACCAAGGATCATAGCTCCGCTCTCAGCCAGCATCTCTCTTGCAAACTGATGAATTACCGCCTGATGAGGTGGTACATAGATTCCGCCGTATTTCTGAGCTGCGGTAAGTCCAAACATGTGATCATCTTCGTTGATGGTTCCGCCTACCGCGCACAGTGAGTTATGGCAGTTGGTCAAAACGTAGGGAATAGGGAATTTCTCAAGTCCTGAAGCTCTTGCTGTCTGGATGATTCCCACGTAGGTGATGTCATGGGAAGTAAGCTTGTCGAACTTGACACAGAGCTTGTCCATATTTCCGGAAGTGTTGTGTTTACTGAGAATTCCGTAAGCGATGGTGTTCTTTTTAGCGCTCTCCTTAGTTACAGAGCCTTCTCCAAGAGCAGCCAGCTGAGCATTAGCCTGTGAATCATCGGGTATCAAAGTATTACCATTTACCAGATAGCATCCGGTTTCCAACGTTGTAACCATAAAATTCCTCCTGCCTTTTTGTACTTTTTTATTGCCGTCATACATGTATACAATTATTCTAAGCGCCATAATACCATAATCGGCACCATGTTGGTAGTGGCAAAATTAATGTGAATCGAGGATTTTCTGCAGTTCTTTTGTAACAAGTTCATATCCCGCGAGCCTAAGGTCCTCTCTGAAGGCCGCCACCTCTTCCTCCGGACTCATCCTGTAGTTACCGTAGATTATCTCCGGGATGTATTTGGCGCATACTTCATTAATCCTGTCCACTCTTTCGCTTATATCTGCCGTGGCAAAAGGATATTGATCCCAAGGGTAGTCCATGGCCACCTGCTCATACTCTTTTAACAGCTCATTGTAATCCTCCCAGGCAGCTCCGGAATCCTGTATCTCCAGAGCATCACGCCTGCCCCACCAGAAGTTGGTGGTTATGCTGTCCTTGTCGGGATTGTAGCCGCTTGGCTTCTCCAGCATGCCCTCATCGTTGATCTCATACTGAGTCCCTTCTATTCCATATCGGATGAGCCTGTAGCAGGTCTCGTCGTTTCTAAGATAATCGTAGACCATAAGGGCTTTTTCCGGATTCTTTGACCTTGCGCTGACGGCCATTGCCCCATGAAGTATACTGGTTCGAAGGAGATTCCCGGATTCCTTGCCAAACCAGAAGAACTTCGCATCAGCCCCCACCTGCGACAGTTCAAGGGAAGGCTTGGTCTCCGTGTAATATTTCTGCGTGTGGTGCTGATCCACAGAGGTGATTCCCTGCAGGAACTCCTCAGTATTGTCGCCGGCAACGGAATTATCAGATCTGAATACCCCGATCTGGTTCCACTCCCTCATGAGCCTGGCGAACTCCACCAGTTCCTCTCCTTTGTAAAAAGGGGATCTTAGCGTACCCAAATCGTTGTTGTACGCACCCCATATTCCGTATGTTGTTATTTCATAAATTGGAACATATTTGGTCTTGGACATGAGATAGCCCAGCGCCACCACAGAAATGTCGCCGGAAGCATCCCAAGGTATCATGTCGGGATAATTCTCCCTGACATACAGAAAATAGTTAGTCAGATCTTCCCAGGTCTCCACAGAGTTGATCCCCGCCTGCCCTGCGATATCACCTCTGTAGATAAAGCCGTGGTTGGTCCACTGCTCATACTCATTCTCCGGGATAAAATAGATATTACCGTTATACTTACAAGCCTCCCACTGGGAGCTGCTGACATTGGCATAGGTCCTGGGACAGTATGTCCTTATCATTTCCTCCGTCATGGGAAGGAAATTGCCGTTTACAACATTTTTCCAGGCATCAAGCCAGTCCGTTCCGGTCCCCACCAGGTCGATGTTAACCGTCTCTTCACTCAATGTCCGGTTATAATTCTCAAGATAATCGGTCCAGCTGACGTAAAAAATATCCAGCCTTGCGTTTATCTCTTTTTCCAGAATCTTATTGATCCTCTCCACAACCTCCTCGGTCCTTCCGTTGGTTGGTTTGTCACCGATGGTCATATAGGTTATGGTTACCGGCTTTTCCATGAAGTTAACAGCCGGATAGAGCGAATTTTCCCTGCTGCCGCCCATGCCGCAGGAGCACAGTATCGGCAGTAGCAATACTATTACAAGTACCATGGAAAAAAGTCTCTTTTTCAACCGGGATTCCCTTTCTGCTCTTTTTCAGCTTTGTTTCTGATCCTCAGTTCCACAAAAAATTCCTTGAGAAGGGCGCTGCACTCGGCCCCAAGAACTCCTCTTTTTACCGTGACCTGATGATTAAAATCAGGGTTGTTCAAAATATCAAGTACTGTACCGCCGCAGCCGGACTTAGGACTCTCAGCTGCCATTATAACCTCCGGGATACGGGCCTGAACTATGGCTCCGGCGCACATCTGGCAGGGTTCAAGGGTCACATAGAGTTTGCACCCCTCCAGTCTCCAGTCTCCTATTACTTTACTGGCCTTCTTGATAGCCGTGATCTCCGCATGGGCCAGCGTTGTCTTGTCTGTATTTCTTCTGTTGTAACCACGGCCTATGATCTTGTCCTCATAGACTATGACGCAGCCGATGGGCACTTCTCCCAGTTTGTAGGCTTTTTTGGCCTGGGTGATGGCCGCCTTCATATATTTGATGTCCTGCTGCTCCTCCGGGCTAATCTCCTGCCGGGGTCTTATCTTTTTTGCCATATAATAACAATTCCTTTTGTCATTTCACACATTTCATATCAAATTAGTAGTAATTGCCAAGATTATCTGATATAATAGGCAACACGCTATTTTAATTATAAGTTCTATTAACATAACACGCAAATCCGGATACAAGGAGAATTAAATGAGAATTTCCACCAAAGGCAGATATGCCCTCAGAGTAATGATAGATCTTGCAGTTAACGACAAGGGTGAATTCATCGCCCTCAAGGATATTTCCGCAAGGCAGAACATCACCATCAAATATCTCGAGCAGATTGTGACCGTCCTTAACAAGGCCGGCTTTCTTCGCAGCATGCGCGGCAACAACGGCGGACACCGCCTGGCAAGAGCCCCCAAGGACTACGTTGTGGGCGACATCCTTCGCGTGATGGAAGGTAACCTTTCCCCCGTGGAGTGCGCCGCCAAGGAGAGCGGTGTTGAGTGCCCCTTATCCGACAACTGCGTAACCTTAAGCTTCTGGCAGGGGCTGGATAAGGTGGTTAATGATTACGTGGATAAATTCACCCTGGAGGATCTTGTGGTTCAGTACCGTAGGGGCGAGAGTGATTGAGGTAGGCACTACATTTAACTAAAGTGACAGGCACTACATTTAACTAAAGTGACAGGCACTACAGTAAACTAAAGTAAAAATCACTTTAGCTTACTGCAGTGCCTGTCACTTTAGTTAAATGCAGTGCCTGTCACTTTATCCCGCCGCAGTGCCTGTCACCAAAAAGCGGCTCTGGGAGAGATGCATGCACGTCCCCCGCAAGCAACAGGCACCCTTACAACACATGAGAGGTTCTGTTTAGTGCTGCTTCGTTCCCGACCTGACACGGTTCGCAGATTCCCATTGCATAAGACCCGCTGCTAAACAAGAAGGACTGCTACATACACCTCTCGCAAAGCCGCTATATAAATATACTTAAAATTAGTAATTTTAGCAAGTACTATTTTATCAGCTGTTTCTGCTCTCCAGATACTTCATATAGCTGATAACCATGAGCGCGATCTTGAAGGTCAGCGCATCGTCAAACTTTCTGACATCAAGTCCCGAGCTCTTTTCCAGCTTCTCAATCCTGTACACCAGCGTATTTCTGTGAACAAACAGCTGTCTTGAAGTCTCAGACACGTTCAGGTTGTTCTCAAAGAACTTGCTGATGGTGTTAAGAGTCTCCTCATCAAGGTCATCCGGAACCTCTTTTCCTCCGAAGATCTCATCTATAAAGATCCTGCACAGGCTCTCGGGAAGCTGATAGATAAGCCTTCCGATTCCCAGCTCGTTGTAAGCATTGACTCTCTTCTCTGCGTAAAAGATTCTTCCAACATCAAGGGCCATCTTGGCTTCCTTGTAGGACTTGGACAGGTCCTTGATCTCCTCAACGATGGTTCCGTAGGATACCCTTACATTAAGCATCGCCTCGGTATTCATCATATCCACGATGGTCGTGGCGATCTGCGCAATGTCGTTGTAATTCTGGCTTCTGGCGAGAGTCTTGATAAGAATGACGTTATTCTCATCAACTGCTGTCACATAGTCCCCGGAGTGCTGACCATACATGCTGCTCAGTAGCTCCTGAGCGGTGTTGTCCTGGGAGTGCCTTGTCTCAACCAGAATAATAACGCGGGGAACATTGACCTCGATCTTGAGCTTCCTGGCCCTGTTATATACGTCAATAAGAAGCATATTGTCCAAAAGAAGATTCTGGAAAAAGTTGTTCCTGTCGAACCTCTCCTTGTAGGCAACTATAAGATTCTGCAGCTGGCTGACACCGATCTTGCCGATCATGTAGGCGTGCTCGCTGTCGCCCTTGGCCAGAAGAACATAAGCGGGATCTCCCTCATCCAGCACCTTGAACAGATGAACATCTCCGATAACCTGGGAATCCACCGGAGAATTGGCAAAACCTATTATTATGGAAATATCAAGAAATTCCCTCTCTGAGGTTGCTGCCACCACTTCTCCACCAAGATCCATGACACATAGCTCAACCTTGGAAATGGCCCCGAGTTCCTCAATACTTGCTCTTATAGTCTGCGCTGATATCATAACTATTGCTCCTTTTTTAGGCATTTACTGCAAATGACACTATATCACATTGATGCGAATTGCTCCATATCTAACATTATAATAGCACAATCTTCCCGGAGTATGTTAAAATCCACAATATATAGAAGCACAATTCACATTTTATTGTTTTTATTCCAAAAAAAGAATACGCGCATGGCCGCAGTATTTCTTCTGGCCAACGGTTTTCTACGCTTGCCGGTCTTGTGCTACAAGAAAATGAGCCGCGGTTTCCCGCGGCTCATCATCTGCCATCTCGTGAATTTTCCGGCAAGGCACGACATTACCACTTCCTCTTCCGGAAGCAATCCGGCCCTTATCATTCCTACGTCTTTTTCCCGTTTCAACGTTCCTGTTCACTATCTTCTTGAACTTACATAACATCAAAACCTCATCTCAAAGCACTAGCTTCACACTTACATATTCACAGTATTAAGTTTTCAGAAATCCTTTGGCCCTCCTGCCTCCTTCTGTTTCCGTAATCCATCGCATCGTACCCCTTAACTTCGTGGGCCCGACTACTGCATACTAACGTAGTTCCGTAGAACCTATAACCCACAAGGGCGCCTACTTCGATCTTCAATACATCCTTGTCCCAACTTCCGATAATCGATTGAACCGGCCGAAGCCGCGAGCAACCAACCCGGGCAAGTTATTAAAGCTGTCCCATTATTCACATCTTTTCAGGAACGCCTCGCCATCTCTTGATTCATTTTGAGTAATTCTAGTTACTCAATATCCTCGTAAAATGACGGCCCTTGCCAGAACGTACTCCATCTTTCAATAAACTCTTGTAGACATCCATCTCCAACTTTTCCGTTAACGTACTTCGGGGACCTCTTCAAACCCTCTCTCAAGGGTCCGTCCTTCGACACCCATCGCTATGTATGTCGCCATGAAAGGCGAGAATCGGCTTTAATATGGCAGCCCCAGAATTGATGCAAGCATCATCCTCTTCATCTCCGGATCGTTCTCAAGGAGATTGTAATATCCTCCGATTTCGGTGATATTCAGAGGTGCGGGAATTCGGGCTCTTGCTGTATCGCATTCCATTGCAGCTTTCCTGAGAGCCAGCCTTTTAAGTTCCATGGCTTCCTCTGAGGTCTCCTGTTCCAGAATCCTGGCCAAAGCAAGCTCAATAGCCTCTGTTCCGATGAGTTTTTCAGCCTCTTTTTGAGTCTCTTTTCCGCCTTCTTTTCCGGTCTCTTTTCCGGTTTCCTTTCCGGTCTCTTTTCCGGTCTCTGCGCCGGTCTCGGCCTTAGGATCTTTATCTTCAGTTCCCATATTTTTTCTCCTTTTCCGCTGCGTTCATTTATCTATGTCACCGATAACATAATTGTGTATTATCATGATTTCCTTGCATCTGTCTTTGGTGCATCTGTTTTCTTGTCGTCAGTTTTCTTGTCATCAGGTTTCTTGTCATCAGGTTTCTTATCATCAGGCTTAGCCGCATTTGTGTCTCCACCCGGCTTGCCGCCCTGAGATCCACCCTGTCCGCAGCAAAGTAGCATATACAGAGCCTCAACAAGCATTTCGAAAGCTGTATGGGATCCGCCACCGCCTGCTCCTCCGGTTCCACCGGCTCCGCCGCCTCCGGAATTGCCATCTCCATTCGGCTTGTTGCCGCCATCCGGATTATTCGGATTACCCTGATTTCTATTTCCGGACTTGGCTGATTGCGCCTTCATTACCTCGGTAGCATAGTCTACGACTTTGTTGACCATCTCCGCATTCTTGTTAAGAACAGTATCTCTTCCCGTCGCATTTGACTCAGTTGCTTTACTCAGAATTTCAGCTGTCCTCTCGATTCCGGTAATATCATTGAATTCCGGAGGAAGCTTTTCTACGAGGCTCTTGATTACATCGTTTACGCTTGTAGGAGTAGCAAGCGCAGGTGATGATATTCCAATAGGCTTAAGTTCTGCAGTGGTCTTGCCGCTTAGATAATCTGTCTTATTCAGGTAGGTGCTGTCAAGCGTCATGGAATCGATAGGTGAATCCTTCCAGTTCCAGAACCTTGTGATATCAATCTTTTCACTTACATTCGTAGCTCCGAGAACGGCTTCACCTATCATGCCATCTGTAGGAATGGATATAACCGTCGACGGTGATCTGAAGCAGGATGCGTGATACAGATACAGTGCATCCTGAACCTCTGCTGCCGTTTTTCCCAGTTTAACAGCAAGTTCTTCCGGATATGTGAACGGGAACAGTATACAGTTTCCATAGAATCCGAGAGGTTTTTTTACATTGATGCAATTAAGAAGAGGAATATCTGAAATATCTTTCTTAGCATCATCACCGATATCACCATAGTAGTTATCAAAATCCATATCTACATTGTACTGCTCAAGAAGCATAGCAAGATCATCTGTCGTCATCGACTGCCATACAGCCCTTGAATAGCGCAGGGTATTGGTCACAATATGCTGGAAAGTTCTCTCAATTTCCTGGAACCCTGCCACTGTAAGCTTAGGAGTTTGTCTTCCATAGGAATGCACGACAGGACTCCGTGACAGCACCGCTTGTGTTTCAAGTGCCGGGCCTTTGGTTAATCCTTCATACACAGTGATTTTCAGATTTCCATAGGAATACAACTCGCTGGCACTGAATGTTGCTATCGGATTAAAATACCACTCAGGAAGTCCTTGCTTGAACTGCGCAACAACTTCCGACTCTCGGTCACGGTCTTTCGTATTATCATATAACTTGTTCATCCAGAGTTTGTAATTCTTAATCGCATAATTTTCTGATTCCGTCTGATCCTTCTCATCCTGGGATAAAGCATAATCCCATCCGTCAGTAATGCTATTTCTTATCTCAAGCTCTGAAATATTATCCTTGGTGGTTCCATAGGGCAAAAGGAACTCAAAAGAAATTGAATTAACATATTCAGCGTTATAATTCCTGCTAAATATTACAGCCTCTTTAACTTCCTGCCTTGTATGAGGTTCATGTGCAAGCTCATTAGCATTGGAAATATTAAATTCTTTCGCTGCAAAACCGAGACCAAGCTCTCTCAGAATAAGTGGTGAATAGGTGTAGTTAATCACCCTTCCATATATGGGCTTAGTTCCGTTATCAAATGAGATCTTTGCTGACAGATTATCAAATTCCAGGAAGTTTCCGGTTACCTCAATGTAATATCTTTCATCTGTCGTATTTAGATCAAACTTATCAATTTTAAAATATGGCATTGCATAAAACTTCTGCATCAGATCAAGACCGTTTCTGTATGAATACGGTATCATACTTCTGATTGCACTATAATGCCTTATGACGTTCTGATATCTGCTCTTGAAACTTGAACAGGTCATCTCGGAGGCACTGCTGAGCTTTCCGCTTTCACACTCAGGTCCATACCCAAAGTTTAGTTCCAAAGCTTGAGTCTCAGGTAAAAATCTTACCGGTTTAAGCGGTACAAATAGTACCAGATCGATTCCCTGTATTGCAGTCTCCAATCGGTATCTTCTCACAACCTCCCAATACTGCACTGTCATTGTGTGAGAGTGATTGTGATTGGCTACTATCTTTGTTGCAACAGAATCTCTCTCCTGACTTGTGGCCGCACGAATATTGACTCTGTTAGCCCTTTCATAGAGGCTTGCAGCAACCGTGAAATTCTGGTTGAAGGCCTGCGCAGCAACAGAAGCTTCATTATGCCTGTTAGTCTGACCGGCGCTGGAACTTGCGCTCCCACTGGATTTGGAAGTTGCCCCTGAGCCGCTTCCAAACAGGCCTCCAAATATTCCTGAAATCGCACCAAAAATTCCTCCACCGGCACTTCCACCTCCGGAGGTAGTCTTTGTAGAATAATCCATCTCGGAATATCCGTACATACTCTGCCCCATAGCATAGTCATACATTGCCAGGATGGCATCTGTCTGCGATTGTGTCTGGCTCGTTGACTTATAGTCCTGCGCATCAATATTGTCCTGAATCGCATATGAACTGCTACTGTCCCTTACAATAAGTCTCTGTTCCTCGCCCGGAGCCAGTATTAATGAATACAGAAGCTCGCCAAGCGCAAATCCATCCGGAACCCATGACTGGCTCAGGTTAAGGGTATAGCCCATACCAAGAGATGACATGATAGGATACCCATCAGGGTTCCTGCCAAAACTTTTTTGGAATTCCGTCACATCTGCTGGCCTATCCAGCTTACGACGTTGTCTTTTCTTACCCTCCTCATCATAATCGCCCATTTCAGGATATATTGACGGTTCAACCAACCTCTGAAGCAGTGAATAGCTAAAGGTTCTTGAGGGCGCCTTATCTGTCGGAAGCATAACCGCATCTTCGCCTTCGCCCATTAGCTTCACACTTGGAAGAGCTTTGGGATGATCATCCTTATACCCCTTAAAGACTTCCTCAATGAGTACAAAGCCTTCCTCTCCATCCTCAAGGCCATACTTCCATACAAGTTCAATGAGTCCAATAAGATAAGAAACCTTCCTCTGTTTTTCTTTCTTCGGAGCTTTTTGGCCAAAATCCTCATCAATGATACAGTCTCTTGCCTTGCGATAATTGTTTATCTCACCCTCAAGATACTTATCTATCATCTGTGGCAGCATCTTGTTATAATTTAGCTGCAGATTCTTGGTAAGATCATCGTCAAGATCAAGGATCTCGACCCTGTTCCTGAGCTTTTCAAGCAGTTCCTTTTTGGCTCTGGTCTCAATTGTTTCCTCATCATCTTTGGCAGACTCAATCTCTGCATGAAGATCAGCCATAACCTTAACTATTTTCCGGTCATAAGTATAAACACTGATTATATTGTTATACTCATCAATTGTTTCCAGATCCTCCAAAAGCTCAGAGGTCGATTTTTTTATCATCGAATCCTTAACAACTGCATTTCTTATAAGATCCACCACATCAAATTTGAAGACCTGCTTACAGCCTCCCTGGGAGATGGTAAAAGTAATAAAATCCCCCCATGTATAGTCCTTTGGAAGAGTAATGATAAAAATACCCTCTGCATTCGTATATGCAAAATTTTTCTCTGAAGCCGCCTCAGAATCAGCAGGATCCTTAATTACGCCATCTACATCCACCCTGAGATTAGCAACATTAATGGACTCTCTGGTCTTCTTTTCACCTATGCTGCGGTAAGTAACCTTACCTGTTAAATATCTGGGATTGGGGAGTGCTACCGTAATACCTCGAAGAGCATCAAGACCTTCGTTTATGATCTCACTTTCGCTTTTCTTATCAAGAACTTCAAGGACATAATCCATGCCAAAAAGATGCGTAGGCTCAGGATCATTGGCATCAAAAACAAGTGCCGTCTGTTCGTACTTGTCTTTGAACTGTCCAAAAAAGTTTTCAAGTTCCTCGCTATCCTTACCGAGTGCCTCAATTACCAGCTGAAGATTATGACTTGCAAGAGCAGTTGGACACAGCTTGGCAGCCTCAGCTTTGAGATCCTCCAGAGCACCAGAATCATACTCAAAGTCAGGATGGGTATTGGATATGGACTTTAGTACCCCCCTGGTTGTTTCAACATCAATCTTGGCAAGATCCTGGACGCAGCGCACCCCCGCCAGCACCAGAAGATATGCATAATCCTCTGTCATGCCGTTGACGCGCCACAGATCTGCCTGCTTTACCCAAATGCTGACATGTCTTTTGTCAACCTGGAGCTTGCTTGCGATTGTCTGCCTTTGCTCCGGCGTTCTGCCATTGGCCAATAGCCCCGCGATATCCATGATCTTGCAGTTATTTGCAAGATTACGCTTTTGGGCCTGGCTGATTCCTTTGATCGGTATTAGTGATGTTCCCATTGTTATACCCCTCTACAATACAAAAACCACAGGTACTTTTATCGCATCGTCGAATTGATGTATTCGGCATAACATAATTTTATATTATTATCAGACATTAATCAGTATTGTTTATAAATCGTTAACAGTTTGTTTAAATACTCATACAATACACACAATATGTTGTATTTTGTAAATTTATATCCACTAATTTGAATATGCTTCCATTACAAAAATCATATGCTTCTGATAGAAATCACTGCCACTTATATAGATTCATGTCCACAAAAAAAGAATGCGCTGTATATTCACAACGCATTCCTTGATTATAATCACCTTCTTCTGCCGGTGCTGCCACGCTGAGTACCGGAGTTCCCTGAATTGCTTCCTGAATTACTTCCTGAGCCGCTGTTGCTGCTTCCTCCTGTCATACCGGGATGATCCACTCTTCCGGTTGGTCTGGGGCTGCTGTTACCATTACTGCCTCTGCTGTTATTGCTACTGTTATTACCGCTGTTATTACTGCTATCATGGGTACCACTATTAATACCACTTCCTCCGCCCGTCATTCCCGGGTGATCTACTCTTCCCGTGGGTCTGGTGCTACTGTTACCATTACTGTCTCTACTGCTATTATTTCCACTGTTATTACTGCTATCATGGGTACCACTATTAATACCACTTCCTCCGCCCGTCATTCCCGGATGATCTACTCTTCCCATGGGCCTGGTTCTGTTTCCGCCATCATCGCTATCACCGCCGGTGCCGCCATCGCTTGGTGTCATCTTGAAGGATGTGGTGCTTTCCCACTTATACCCTTCCGGTAGTTCAATCTGGAAAACATCATCTCCACTTGTAAATGTCATTGTTCCGTTAAAACTATCCGCTTCAACCTTTATCCCCTTGGTGCTTCCTCCTGCATACAGCTGCTTAGGCTCAGGGTCAGCATCATCAAACTCAAGCGAAGAAGTCATCTTCTCTGCCTCGTTCATCATCTCATCCAATGAAGCCTCATCATACTTATACTCAGGATGTGCATTTGACACCGCCTTGACCGCTCTTTTCGCATAGTCATAATCAACCTCAGCCAGATCACTCACACTGCGAATTCCCGCAGCAACCAAAATAAATGCCTGGTCCCCCGTCATTCCCTGAACTCTCAGCATATCCGCCTGCTTCACCCACAGATCCACATATCTCCTGTCAACACCCAGCTTATCCGCAATTACCTTCCTCTCCCCCGGCGTCTTCCCCACCTCCAACAACTTATCCGCTGTCGCAATACTACACAGCTGCGAAAGACTTCCTATCTGAGACGAATTTAACCCTTTGATTGATGATAATGATGCCATCGTATACCCCCCCTATTTATCAAACAAACATTGACGATATAACAACATTTTATTATATTTTCAGAAATTAATCATCAAATGCAATTATTAATCATCAAATCTATTTGCCCATCGGTAATATTCTCTAATATCACGACAATTATGACAAATACCCATTTCCAGCCCTGCATTTTTATCAGCTCTTTTTATGATATAGGAATTTCGGAGAAATTTCCTATATCACAAAAAAGAGCCGTGCAAAATGCACGGCTCCGGGAAATCAATATTAGTTGGTGATGGTCTTCTCTGTCTCTTTGTCGAATACGTGGATCTTCTCAACATCGAACGCAAACTTAACCTTATCGCCAGGTCTAGCTGTTGTTCTTGAATCAACTCTAGCTGTGATAGGGAACTCAGCAAGATCAAAGTACAGATAAACTTCTGCACCGAGAAGCTCGTATACGTTGATTGTTGACTCGAATACAGCCTTAGATGTGCTAACAACCATCTCTGAATCATCAACATCCTCAGGTCTGATACCGAATACAACCTTCTTGCCAGCGTAGCCACCCTCGATAAGCTTCTTAGCCTTTGCAGGAGGAAGCTCGATTGACTGACCAGCGATCTTAAGGAATGCCTTGTCGCCCTGAACTTCGCAATCAGCATCAAGGAAGTTCATCTGAGGTGATCCCATGAATCCAGCAACGAAGAGGTTGCCCGGCTTGTCATAGAGGTTCTGAGGTGTGTCAACCTGCTGAACAACACCGTCCTTCATAACTACGATTCTTGTACCAAGAGTCATAGCCTCTGTCTGGTCATGTGTAACGTAGATGATTGTTGTGCCAAGTCTCTGGTGAAGCTTAGCGATCTCAGTTCTCATCTGTACACGGAGCTTAGCATCAAGGTTTGAAAGAGGCTCGTCCATAAGGAATACCTTAGGGTTACGAACGATAGCACGTCCCATAGCAACACGCTGTCTCTGTCCACCTGAAAGAGCCTTAGGCTTAAGATCAAGGAGCTTCTCAAGATCAAGGATCTTAGCTGCCTCTCTAACCATCTTGTCGATCTCAGCCTTAGGAACTTTACGAAGCTTAAGTCCGAAAGCCATGTTATCATATACTGTCATATGAGGATACAGAGCGTAGTTCTGGAATACCATCGCGATATCTCTGTCCTTAGGCTCAACGTCATTAACTACTCTGTCACCAATCTTAAGAGTACCTGA
Source organism: Butyrivibrio sp. DSM 10294 (assembly GCF_028539135.1). Lineage (NCBI taxonomy): Bacteria > Bacillati > Bacillota > Clostridia > Lachnospirales > Lachnospiraceae > Butyrivibrio > Butyrivibrio sp. DSM 10294. The sequence goes on from NZ_JANSWL010000072.1 coordinate 118,650, forward strand.
AGAGATATCCTCAAGACCTGCGATCATACGAAGGGTTGTGGACTTACCACATCCTGAAGGTCCTACGAAAATGATAAACTCTTTATCCTCGATGTTGAGGTTGAAGTCCTTAACAGCCTCAAAACCGTTAGGATAAACTTTAGTAACATGCTCAAGTGATAAACTTGCCATACCTTTTAATCCTCCTAAATTTACATAGCATAATTGCCATTCAACAATAAAAGTATATCTTCAACGTTTTTTATTTACTATTCACTATTTTCACAAATATTTAACTTTTCATTAGCAATTCTGCCAAAGAAAAAAGCCCTTTTTCCCCCTCTCCAAAATAATGCCGAATAATTTTTTTTAACACTGTGCAATTTGTATATTGAATATCTCCAATTTGGTTAGTTTTGGTTTCCCGGACGTCCCTTGTGTAGGTTTTGATGAGTCACAGTAGAGGGATAGAAATATTCGCCTCTCGCTCGCTTAGATTGCATGGCCCTTGCTTCTACCCTCCATAATCTACGGCTCAAAACTCCGCCCGGTGAGTGATTAAAGTTTATGACAGCTTCCAAGGCTTGGTTCTTTCGAGGGAAGCATACAAAATGCTTGTTTTCGTGCGCCTTGTGATTATCTAAGACTCGATGCCAAAGGAATGCCTCCTACTCATGCCTATTCGTGAACAGTCGTCATTCCTTCGTCCTCTCGTCTTGATAATCATCGCGTCGTACAAGAACTGCACATTTTGTATGCTTCCCCCGGCAGAGCCAAGCCCCGAAAGCTGGCGAAGACTGTGAACATCGCAGGTGCCGGGCGTCAGACAATGAGCCGTGGACAGATTATGAAGGGTATCTTCAAGGGCTCATGAATCTTAGCGCTCTCTCACAGGCGAATATTTCTATCCTTCCACTGTGCCTCAGCCAAGTCTATCGAAAGGGACTGTGTATGGTAACTCAAATCAATTCCAAATGTTGGTCTATATATTCAAAACCTAATGCAAATATGCACAGTGTCTGGGAGGCTGCAATCCACGTTTGCTTAGGTTACTTAATAGTTGCCCCGATACATAAATTGCAGATTTAGGAAAATAGCCTAGTGTTTTCTGGCTTATGAGTTGTATATTTGGATGAATATTTGAAATAGAATGGGGTAATAACGCGAAAAAATAAAGTAAAAAACATAGTGGGGAATTTAAGTTATGGATAATGAGAAGAAAGAAGTACTTATTGGGATTGATGTTTTTCTGTGGATAATAGCTTTTATTCCGGGAGTTGTTTATGTAACTGAGCTGATTCATGCCTACCGAGATGGTGTAAATATAGCAGGTTTTTTCAGTGATAATGCAGTTACATATTATGGCTGGGAAGGTGTCAAAGCTGAGATTGACCTTATTCTCTGGTTAGGAGCTTCCCGGTTTTATCTCTGGCTTGCGCTATTGATCATAGCCACAATCTATACAATATTCCTTGTATACAAACTTAAGACTAACAAATAACCCAATATGCTCTCCACATATATTCAAGTCACCATTCAAACATACCCTGCATTCTGAATACTACAGTCCTTTTTTGCTTTCGCGATTGAAGCCTCCCCGTAAGCTGCAGATAGAGTAATCTGATTACTCCTCCATTTTTTGTGGCATCGAGGGTCAGCAACTTGCGAGGAGGAAAGGTATCACGCAGAAGGATGACAGAAATAGTCGCCTCTGAGAGAGCGTATAGATTCATGAGCTTTTCAGAAAGGTCCTGATGGGTCTGTTCGCAGCTCATTTGTCTGACGTCCGGCCACATCACCTCCGGGTAACCACGACGCAATAATCCGGACGGAGTTTAGGAGCTGCAGACCCGTCGGGGCCTTTATGGAAAGCCATGCAATCTAAGCGAACGAGGGGCGACTATTTCTGCCATCCTTCTGTGGGATGCCTTTCCTCCCGCAAGTTCCGTCCGGGTATCCACACAAAAAAACACGGTAGATTACTCTACCGTGCTGTCCTCATCAATTTTGGAGATTGCTCTATTAAGTTCTTCCTCTTCGGAGATCTCTTCTTCCTTTGGCTCGAAACGCTTGAAGGTATTATTGTAGAGAAGCGCCTCCAGATATGCAGGACCTGCTATGCCGATAAGGATCATAACAGGAACAGCTCTAAGATCAAAGAAGTACAGAACCACAATCGGAATAGCTGTTGCAAATGCCATAAGAACTGTCTTGGGCAGCGCAAGTACTGCCATAAGGAATGAGTTCTTGATTGTTCCCGGAACTGTATTTACAAACTTGGACAAGAGCGGGAAGGTATACAGCGATGCCATATACAGAATAAGTGCAAAGGCAAGCACAATATAACCGTAAATCGTGCCATTTCCCAGCATAATGAGAAAATCAAGGAACAAAATACCGGCGATACCAAACTTGATTACCTGAAGAACAGTGGCCTGCTTGAAGTTTTCCTTAAATGACTTGAAGAAGGATTTGACAATATAGCTGTCCTCATCTCTTACCATCTTGAGAAGCACGTAGTGCATTCCCGTGCAGGCAGCGCCAAGCGGTATAGAGCATACGATTCCGCCAAGCCAGGCGGCAATGATCATTCCCGTATAGGCCTTGAGCTCTATAATATCCGTGGCATTCATAAGCGCCTCATATACCGGATACAGCATCAGTACCTGTTCAAATACAAGGGGAAGAGCGAACAGAATTGTCAGTAGATTAAGAATCATGATATCCGCGATTCTTGTGAGTGCTCGCATAAGCGGGCTGTCGAGATCAAATAACTTACCCATAAAACCGTAAAACCTTTTACTTTCTAAAAATTATTTCCTTTTGTATCTATGTAAATCCAGCTGCATCGGCGTAAATCTGATGCCATCTGCCACTGTCTCCACACCCAGGTCATAGAAGCCCTTGCGGTGATAGAATCCCACCGCATAAGGCGAAGCATTAACAGTCATCTGTTCAAAGCCCTCTTCATTAGCCACATAATATCCGGCAAAATGTATAAGGGCACTGGCCACGCCGTTATGATGGTAATCCGCATCTACAAATAACAGAGAAATATGCTTTCTCTCTCTGAGGGAAAGCATACCTACACACTTATCCGCATCAATTGCCACAAAGAGCTGGTAGTTACCCGCCAGAAACATTTTCCTTAAAGTATCATCTGTGACAAACTTGCGGAAATTCTCTATTCCTTCCTGAGAATAGTCGGGGGCATCGAATCTTACGAAGGTATCCCAGGCAAGCTTCATAGCCCCGTCCCAGTCAGAATGGTAAGCAAATCTTACCATTATTTTTGAAGTGTCAACCTTTTGCAACTTTGTCTGCTACTTTCTTAATCCACTCATACTGATCGGCAAATACTTTTTCTCTGCCGATTTCCTGCTGAAGCTCATGACGCATACCATCATACATCTTGATCTCAACATTTTTCAGCTGAAGGGTATTTTTATAAATATATAAAAGCTTCTCAGGGCCCTCTCCGTAGTTACCTACAGGATCCTCTTTACCTGCTGTGATAAGGATAGGAAGTTCTTTAGGAATATCCTCCATAAGCTCCACATTCTGAACTCTGGTAAGGAGTGTCGCCATGGTCTTGAATCCGTTCAGAGTAAATACGAAGTTACAGAACGGATCTGCAATGTACTTGTCAACGCTCTTCTCATTATGAGAAAGCCAGTCCTGCTTGGTTCTGGCATTTGGAATCTTCTTGAGATATCCCTTGAAAGCCATATTATTGACCATATTTGAACGGGTCTTCTCTCCAAGGAAGAAGCTAAGGAAGCTGCACAAACTGCCCATTGACTTAACTGTTCCGGTGGGTGCAAAAGCTGTGCCCTGAATAATGGCACCTGCGATACCTGTTCCGTATCTTGTTATGTACTCTCTGGCAACAAAAGAGCCAAAGCTGTGTCCCAGGATAAATACCGGAATTCCGGGATACTCTTCCTGAACCATCTTCTTAAGCCTGTGAGCATCACGCACTAGAACGGTTGCGGCGTCATCCTTACAGAAATATCCTTTGGTACCGTGTTCGCCGATGGAACCGCCGTGTCCCAGATGGTCATTACCCATAACCAGGATGTTCTTCTCAGCCAAAAAGCGTGCGAACTCATCATAGCGGTCAATGTACTCCTGCATTCCGTGAATGATCTGAAGAATAGCAATGGGCTGTCCCTCAGGAATCCACTTGATTGCATGGATCATGGTCTGTCTGTCTCTTGATTTGTAAGTCACTTCCTCTTTGCGTACCATAACAGGAATCCCTCCACATATAATTTTAGGTTATATATTTATAATACCACAATTAAATGAGCGCTATACAAACAAATCTTTTATTACTATCAGCAGATCTCAGCTCCTGATGGCATAGGCTTCTCGGGAGTCATGAGGGCAAGGTTGCCTTCAGCATCCTCAGCGCACAGAAGCATTCCCTCAGAAAGAACTCCTGCAAGCTTGGCGGGCTTAAGGTTAACAAGAACCATTACCTTCTTACCAACCATCTCCTCAGGTGTGTAATATTTTCTGATTCCGGAAACAATCTGCTTAACCTGGCTTCCGATCTTAACCTGTGAGCAAAGAAGCTTCTTGGACTTCTCAACTGCCTCGCAGGCGATGATCTCACCTACCTGGAACTGCATCTTGCCAAAATCGTCATACTCAATCTCTTCCTTGGCAGAAATATCGATAACTGCCGCATCATCAGCCTTATCCTCTGCCTTAGCGGGTGCGGGACCAAGTCCTGCCTTATAGAGGTTCTCAGCTGCGATAGCCTGCGATTTCTCGAAGTCTTCCTTCTGCTTTCTTGTGATCTCTGCTGCCTTTTCAAGAACGTCCTTTAAGTCCTTACGGGCAAAAAGCATCTCGGGTGTCTCCACAACCTTGGTTCCGCTTGCATATACACCGAACTTATCAAGGCTGTCGAAGTCTCTCTCGGGAGAATTGAGCTGCTGTCTGATCTTCTCTGCAGTCTCGGGCATAAAAGGATCAAGGAGAGCCGCACCTATTGAGATTGACTCTACGAGGTTGTACAGAACTGTAGAAAGTCTGTCCTTCTTGGCCTCGTCCTTACCAAGAACCCAGGGCTCTGTCTCGTCGATATACTTATTGCATCTCTTGAAAAGAGCGAATATCTCTGTGAGAGCATCGGCTACGCGAAGCTCATCCATTTTTTTCTCAACCTTGTCATAACAGCCGGTTACAACTGCCTTAAGGTCTGCATCAACGTCCTCAGCTACGCCCTTGTCAGCAAGAACACCTCCGAGATACTTGTTGCTCATTGCGATGGTACGGTTAACCAGGTTGCCCAGTGTGTTGGCAAGATCTGAATTGAAACGCTCAACCATCAGCTCCCAGGTGATAACACCGTCGTTGTCAAAAGGCATCTCGTGAAGAACGAAGTATCTTACGGGATCAACGCCAAAGAGGCTAACAAGATCATCTGCGTAGATAACGTTGCCCTTGGACTTACTCATCTTCTCGCCGCCCTGAAGGAGCCAGGGATGTCCGAATACCTGCTTCGGAAGGGGCTCGCCGAGGGCCATAAGGAAGATAGGCCAGTAAATAGTATGGAAACGGATAATATCCTTACCGATAAGGTGAAGGTCTGCAGGCCAGTACTTCTTGTACTGCTCTGTGCTGTTACCGTCCGCATCATAGCCGATACCGGTTATGTAGTTGGTGAGAGCATCAAGCCATACGTAAACTACGTGCTTGTCGTCGAAATCAACAGGAATTCCCCACTTGAAGGAGGTTCTGGATACGCACAGATCCTGAAGTCCGGGAAGCAGGAAGTTGTTCATCATCTCGTTCTTACGTGCAACGGGCTGAATGAACTCGGGATGAGTGTTGATGTGCTCGATAAGCCTGTCGGCATATTTGCTCATCTTGAAGAAGTAAGCTTCCTCCTCAGCGGGATGAACAGGGCCGCCGCACTCAGGGCACTTGCCGTCAACGAGCTGAGACTCTGTGTAAAAAGCCTCGCACTCTGTACAGTACATTCCCTTGTAAGATCCCTTGTAAATATCGCCCTGGTCATAGAACTTTTTGAAGATCTTCTGAACCTGCTTAACATGGTCATCATCTGTGGTTCTGATGAATCTGTCATAGGATGTGTCCATAAGGTTCCACAGTCCCTTGATCGTATCTGATACCTGGTCTACGAACTCCTTGGGAGATGCGCAGCCGGCCTCGATAGCTCTAGTCTCGATCTTCTGTCCGTGCTCATCTGAGCCTGTCTGGAAGTGAACATCGTAGCCGTCTTTTCTCTTATATCTTGCAATAGCATCTGCCAGCACGATCTCATAGCTGTTGCCTATATGAGGCTTACCTGAGGTATATGCGATGGCAGTTGTGATGTAGTATTTACCTTTATTCTGCATTTTTATATCCTTCCTTACTTTTTTCATATGGAAGTTCCGCTAAAACGCTAATGCGTTTTCCGGAACAAAGTAGTACACCAGGCTCGAAAGGACCTCGCCAGGTGATTACTTTTACCAGCATAGTAATTCGTAGCCTGTCTCGGTGACAAGGATCTCTACTTCCCACTGTGCGGAAGGCATTCCATCCTGGGTGTATACGGTCCAGTCGTTCTCATCATCGATGAAGATCTCCTGCTTGCCCATATTTACCATAGGTTCGATGGTGAATACCATACCGGGAACCATCAGCATTCCTGTGCCTTTTTTGCTGACGTAGCTTACAAAAGGCTCCTCATGGAAAGCGTTGCCGCAGCCGTGGCCGCCGATTTCCCTGACTACTGTATATCCGTTTTTAAGTGCGTGCTGGTGAACAGCGTAGCCCATATCTCCGATGGGAGTCCAGGGAATAACTGCCTTAAGACCCACTTCAACGCACTCTTTTGTCACATCGACAAGTCTCTTCTTCTCGGGAGAAACATCACCGATGCAGAACATTCGTGATGAATCTGAGAAATATCCGTCGAGAATTGTGGAACAGTCTACGTTAATAATATCGCCATCCTTCAGGATGATGTCATCAGAAGGGATACCATGGCAAACTTCATCATTGATTGAGGTGCAAACACTCTTGGGAAAGCCCTCATAATTTAAGTCCGCTGGGGTGCCCCCCATCTTCCTGGTGACCTCGTTAACTATGTCGTCTATCTGCTGAGTCGACATGCCGGCTCTGATCTTGTCGCCGACCTCATCAAGAACAGCCATGTTGATAACGGCGCTCTTTTTGATGCCTTCAATATCCTTTTCGGTTTTGAATAATCCTCTGTCCGGGATCTTGATGCCCTGATGCTCGAAGCTGATGAGCTTGTCGTCAAAGGCAGCATGGCAGCTCTTGTACTTCTTGCCGCTGCCGCACCAGCAGGGATCGTTTCGCTCTAATCTCTTATACATTTTAAGACCTTCTTCTTATAAAAATCGATAAAAACTCTACTATAGTATGCCTTCCCTCGCACAAATTGTCAAACCTTCTATCCCTGGAGAAGAAGTCTTTTGATGATACAGCTAGGAACATATAACCACCGTAAAAAAGCTTGTTTTCGTGCGCCTCCCACCCCGAGCCTGTGCTGTTTTTTGTGAGGAAGATAAGATATTGGGAAATAAAAAAAGCCATGACCGCTGTGATTGAGGCCATGGCTCGGTATAAATGCTATATTATCTGATACAGGTGAATTTGCTATTGTGGATCTCGGGTACGGGGGTGTGGCGGCGGATAAAGTCGATGAGAAGATCAGGCATCTCGTCGGTGGTGCTGCGGATGGTCTTGCTGTCGCCGATGCATTTGTAGCCGCCGGTTCCTGTGGCTCTGTAGTTGCTGGTTACGAGGGTGTAGGTCTCGGTATCTGACAGCTCTGTTCCGTCTATTTTACGAAGAGTCACAACCCTGTCTCCCACAGGTCTTCTAAGGTCAAAGGTGTACTCAAGGCCTGCGTAATAATCGTAGTTATAATGCTCAACCTTTGGCTGAAGGAAGATGTTTGAAACCTTAACTTCGCCGGTCTTAGCATTATAGTCAAAGTATTCTGCGCTTCTCTCAAGGGCCTGCTTCAGCACTGCCTTGGTAACTTCCTTAACTTCTATAGTATTGGCAAACTGGTAGATTCCCAGCACGTCTCTTACTGTAATATCCTTCTTAAGTCCAAGAGGATCGTTGGCCAAAGAAGTGCAGGAGAAGTCTGCTCCTGTTTTTTCCAGCTGAACCTGGTTAAAAATGGATGCAACCTTGCTGCCGCTAAGGGCTGTCTCAAGCTTTGGCTCGGGAGCAATGGCCTCTGCGAGGCTTCCGATTGGCTCGTCAAGCCAGGTCTGGACTTTATCGGTAAGTTCGTTCATGAAAGAATGCTCTTTTGCCAGCTCTTCATATCTCTCATCAGGCTCTTTTACAGAAACAAGACTTGATGTCACGCCAAGGCCCTCAGCCTTATTCACAGGAGTTTTTGCCTCAAGATAGCAGTATTTAAGCGCATTTGACGGAGGCTGAACGCCATAGGTCCCCTCTATGGTAACGCCCTCAACCGGAATATGCTGATGACCGGTGAGCAGAATGTCAAATCCCATCTCTCTCATGATCCTGCAGGCCTGATTCTCAGCGGTCTGAGACAGAAGTCTTCCTGTCTGTAAGTCTTCCTCAAAGCCTCCATGATAGATGCAGACTGTGATGTCGCATTTATCCTTAAGGTACTCATACTGCTCTTTTATCGCAGGAAGAGGCTCGGAAACAGTGATCTTCTCAAGGTGCTCTTTTGCCTCCCAAACATTGACAAATCCTGTAACTGCAGCGGTTATACCTACTCTTGTTCCATCTTCCAGGGTGTGGATCACATTCTTTTTGATATCCAGCTCTCCCCCAAGGTCTGTCACGTTGCAGCTGATAAGCTGAGCCTTCATATACTTGGCATAATCAGCAATTGCTTCGTATCCGAAGTTGAAGTCATGATTGCCCAGAGTATAGTAATCCAGCCCCATGGCATTGAATCCCTCAGCCATCGGATTGAAGTCATACTCATCCTTGTGCTCAAGATAATATGACAGAAGCGGCGTTCCCTGCAGGGAATCTCCTCCATCAAGCACCAGCGTATTGCCGTCCTTCTCTATCTGCGACGCCAGGCAAAAAAGCCCCGATTTCTCAGCCTTGTCCTTCGCATAATTTATCGGAAACAAATGTCCATGTGTATCAGATGTAAAAATTATTCTCATTCCTATACCTCTTAACAGTGCCTGTCACTTTAGCCTGCCATAGTGCCTGTCACTTTAGTAAAGTAAAATAAATGCTCATGCGAAGAGTCTCCTCCCCACATGAGCACTTTATTATAGTTTACCATCTAAATTTCGTCAATGGAAACTCTAGTAACGTCTTGTCTTCATTGGCGTTATGTTAAATGCAGCAGTCACAGTTCCGCCGTAATTGCCCTTGCCTTTGAGGGTTATTGTAGCTTTTCCTGCTCTAACATTATTAGTGCATCCGACAATTTCATAGTCATCATCGTCAAGTACTGTTTTACCAAGCGTTACTCTTATACTCTTTTTGTCAGGAACCACTGCTATTGAAGTATAAGCTTGATCCTTAATGGTTACCTTGGCGTAATCTATGAGTTTATCCATGATTCTGAAAGTAACAGTAGTCTCGCCGGTGTAATTGGAAAGGCCCTTAATGGTGCAATTCACAACAGTCCCTGACTGAAGGCAATCCTTCTTATCAACAGGGTCACCTGCATTTCTTTTGACCTTTTCATCCTTCTGAATGACTACGCAATCCTTGGCATAGCTATAGGTGATATCCTTGGCAATATCCTTGCCGACCCTCAGCTTGTTTCCGCGGTCATCCATGATTCTCAGATCAGACGGTTTGATGTAGGCGCTCTTTCTGAAAGCTATATCCTTAGCAGTTACTTCTGAGCTGCCAAGATCATTTGCAGTTATTTCAAAGGTCCCGGTAATAGTTCCGATATAATTACCCTTTCCTTTGATCACAATCTTGCCTGTGCCCGGCTTCTTGTTTCCTGAGAGCTTAACGGAATAATCCTTTCCTTCAACAAGTCTATATCTGCCATCAACAAGCTTAACCTCGGGCTCAGCGCCTTTATAGCTGTATCTTACATTTTCCTGAATATCAATAGTATCGAGCTTTGTAATGTAAGGTTTTGTAATCTTAAAGGGAATCGTCACCTCTCCGGAAAAACCGTTTACGCCCTTGATCACCAGCTTGGCAGTACCTATCTTCACGTTATTGATATACTCATAGGTATACTTACAGTCAGGATATTCCGGATAGTCGGGATTAGCCATTCCGGCTTCAAATTCATATCTTGGCATCCCCTGAAGGACCTTGCCGTCATAAGATACAGTCAGATTCTTCTGGATTCGGCTCTGTCCTGTATACGCCAGGTCTTCCACTCCGGAGATTTCTGCGTCCTTGATTGATGTGCCCACAATATTGTAGTGGACAACCTTCACACCGCAATAGGTGTTTGTATCAACCGGGTACAAATATAGCGTACCTATACCGGTATTGATACAGTTGCCTAACTCGTAATAGTAATCTCCTTCCTCCCATCCATAAAACTCGTCATCCACATAACATTTCAATACTTTTTTACCGTATTTTACAAGAAGCCTGGGAATTTCCGCTTCTCCTGTATATGTACAGTCCTCCAAGACCTTTACGCTGCACTTGCTGAAGTCCTTCAGCTTACTTATGGTCACTGAACACGTCATAGTTCCGGCAAAATTGCCCTTACCTTCAATCACAACATCATAATCTCCCGGTGCCTTGAAAGCATCCGGATCATACTCATAAGCATCCGGATCATACTCATCGTACTTTTTATCGGTATGCGGATAGGTCAGCGTGTAATCCCTGCCTTCCTTCAAGGTGTATTCACCATCTTTGGATTTAAGCTTAAGCACAGGCTTGGGTTTCTGAACCTTACCATTGTATTTAAGAACCGGACACGTCTTTGCAAAATATACATTGGTCTTATCAGGATCGTCAGAAAGCACTGCCCGATCGATAAAATACAGCTGGCCGATTGTGCCTGAATAATCGCCCTGAAGCTTAACCGCAAAAGAATGAAGTCCGGCATTTATAATGTTATGATTGTCCACAGTATAATCTCTTCCGTAAGCGAGCTCTTCTTCGTCCAAAAACACCTTAAGATCCGGGAATGTGACGGGAAAACCGGTAAACTCAACGCTGGACTTATAGCCATAACAGGTCACAACTCCGGGCTCTCTCCAGACAGCGACAAGTGTTGTATCTTCATATAACGGTGTCCTGAAGTCAAACTCCTTGCCGGGAGCGTTTTTGTCCTCCCAACGCACGAAGATTTTGCCATCACACTTAGGACTTGCCGGCATTACAGCTGTTTTGCCGCCGGGAATGATCTGATAGGGAACGACAGCGTCACATCCGGTATCAAACATAACTCTGCAGTCAGCTGTCTCAAGTCTTGCATACAGATCGACATCATCCTTAATCTCTGTTTCAAAGTTCCATCTTGTTTCTACGCACTGATTATAAGCATCTGAGTACCAGCCATACAGCTTGTCTCCCTCTTTGAGCACAAGCTCAGGAGCAACAAGCACGCTCTCAGTTGTGTATATCTGCTCAATAACATTTCCGTAGGGGTCATGGAAATGCGCCTTCAAAATGCTCTTATAAGCCTCAAACTGTACTTCCCTTCCTGTCCATTCGGTATAATCACCGTTTACAACTTCCTCCCACTTGTGGTATTCAACAGGATAGCGTATTACAAGTTCCCTGCCTGTGGGGCCTGCACCAAAGTGTAAAAACACATCCTTACCCAATGTCTCAGGAACATCTCCTCTAAAGGCCACTTTATAAGCCTTCGCATTGTAAAAAGCCCTGTCTCCTATGTATTCCAATCCAACCGGAAATGTCAGCTCTGCCTGACTTAACTTAACATCCTTAAAAGCCTCACTTCCGATCTTCTTCAAAGAATCAGAAAATGTAATCCCGGAAATCTTACATCCGGAAAAAGCTGAATCATCAATTACTTCTGTTCCATTAAACTCTATACCATTCTTGAAAGGCGCACCGGCAAAAGCATATTTTCCAATATATCTTATAGTCTTGGGAAAAACGACTTCATTGTTTGCATATGTGCTAAGAGAGCAGTTGGCAAAAGCACAGTCCCCAACACTATCCATAACCTCAGGCAGTTTCACGTACCTAAGATCCGTACCATAAAATGCATGATTACCTACTCTCTTCACAGTACTTGGCAGCTTAATTGCCGGACTATGTATCACATGACCGCGAATTGCCATACAGAAGGCATAATCTCCGATGCTGGTAATTCCCTCTTCAAAGGTAATCTCAGAAACATTCGTCCACTCACTGGCCCATGGCGCAAGATTATCCTTAGAATAATCATACATCTCGCCGCTGCCGGAGATCTTCATGATCACTTTTTTGCTTGTAAACTCATGGCCGCCATTAACCTCAGTAGTATAATGATTCATCACCTGATACTGAAGGTTATCTCCGCACTTTCCTTCCAGGAACACTTCATCCCTGGTTGTAACCTCTCCCTGAAAAGCAGCATCGTCAATGTCTTCATCGTCTGCTAATTCTGAATCTGTCTCATCGTCTGCTTCTTCTGTTTCTGACTCCTCTAATTCAACATCTTCGAATTCAGTCTCTTCTGTCTCAGTCTCTTCTGTCTCAGTTTCTTCTAATTGTACTTCTTCGATTTCTACTGCTTCTTCCTCTTTAGCAGTTTCATCTATTGCAAAATCTTCGCATTCAAAAAGCGCAGCCCCGTCCTCACAGGCATATACCTGCTCAGGCAGACAAACTGCGCTCTCAGCCGCCAAAAAAGCGGATAATAATATTGGTGTTATTCTGGCTAACACTTTTCCCATACTTACGTCCTCCCATGATACTTCAAATATCGATATTTTAGCACCACGGTAAGCGTATATACAAGCGGATTAACCGCCTCATTCATGAACAATCTGTGAATTCTAATGGGTTTTACATCAATCTATTCTGCTGACTCCGCTGCATTTGGGAATCACATCAATTGTGCCGTCCTCATTGTAGTTAAACTCAGCAACGCACACACTTCTGTGGAAAAGGCTTCCTCCGGGCAGATCTCCTGTGTGGTAAAAGAGATAGGAATGTCCCTTGAAATCGCAGATTCCCGGATGGTTAGTAAATACGCCATCCTTCTCATCCATTAGAACTCCCCCATAAACCCATGGGCCTGTAGGGCCTTCCGAAGTGGAATAAGCAAGGTGCTCCATATTTTTGCCCTCGCCGAAGGCAGCATATACCATATAGTAGAGACCGTCCCTTTTGTAGAACCAAGGGCCCTCGCCATAGGAAGTGCCTGTGTCATGACTTCCTTTTGCAAAAGATTCCTCTGTCATGGGAACCTTAACGATGCCCACTTCTTTGTCATAAGAGATCATGTTTTCATTAAGAAGAACATATCTAAGCTCAGGATTGCCGAAGTACAGATAAGCCCGCCCGTCATCATCGATAAATACAGTGGGATCTATGTCGTTCCAATCACCCTCATCAACAAGCGGATGTCCCAGATCCCTGAAAGGACCTGCGGGGCTGTCCGAAATACCTACTGCAATGGCCATTCCACCATTTCTCTTGTGCACTGGACAGTACAGATAGAACTTGCCGTTTCTCTCAATGCACTGGGGCGCCCAGGCTCTGTCATCCGCCCAGCCGATATCATCCAGTGAAAAAATGCAGCCGTGGTCCTCCCAGTTCACCATATCCTTGGTGGAAAAACATCTCCAATCCTTCATGGTGTAAAAATCATTGACCAGCTCATCCTCATCATGAGTTGTATAAAGATAAAGCGTATCTCCATACACCATAGGCGCCGGATCTGCCGTGTAGATGTTCCTTACTATCGGATTCTCATGAAAATTCTTCTCTTCATTCTTTACTTCTGCCATTTTAGTCTCTTCCCCTCTTTCCTTACTTGCGCTATCTCCGGATTCTTCTGTACTGGATTCCTGCGTAGATTCCACCACCTCTGATTCCTCTGTTGTATCCTCTGATGCTGTATCCTCTGATGCATTCTCCTCTGCTACAGATTCATCCACCCTGACTTCCTCAACACCGGCTTCTCCTACTGAAGTATCCGGTTCCTGACTGCTGCCTGCCTCATTCCCGGTGACGCATCCCAGCATCCCCACCATCAACATCGCCGCCAGCAGCCCTGAAAGAATCCACCTCTTGCTCCTATCACTCATATCTTTAATTCCTTTAATAAACCTTATCTTTTCACATCATATTCTGATTTCCTCCACGAATCCACCGCCATTTTGCTGAAAGTCCGCTACATCTTGCTCTCCTTGATTGCCGCCTTCTGATTAACAAGGTGACATTTCTTCGGCGGCCATATACTTCCTACGGGCTGCTGATTTTGTCCCGCATATAGTTTTTCGGCTTAATAATTAATTTGCGATATCGATCCACCAGCGCTCGTAGTTGGATGATACATCCTTGTACTGCTCGATGTTCGCATTGGCACTGTTGCTGCCATATGCGATATTGAGGCACTTGCCGCTCTTGTGGTTGATGATCTTGTAGGTATTATTGGCTGCAGCATAAATTTCCCACTTCTGGCTATCGTCGCCGTAATAATCCCACTGATATACATTAGCTCCATCCCAGGAAGCTGAATCCTGCACCGACAGGGCCTTGCCCGTGGAGGCATTCTTAATAATGTAGTAGTTGCCCTCTTTTACAAAATACCATTTCTGGTTGGCATTACCTCTGTAGTAATACTGAAGTACGTTGGTTCCGTTGTCTCTTCTGTTGCCCTGAACATCCATTGCCATAGAGCTTGCGAAGTTCACGATCTTGTATGCCTTGGATGAATCAAACATAGCTCCGGAATTGGTATTTCCCGAATTGTTGTTTCCGGAATTGTTATTACCTGAATTATTGTTACCTGAGTTATTGTTGCCGGAGTTATTATTTCCGGAATTATTATTTCCGGAATTGCTGCCACCGCCTGAACTTGCATCATAGGATGCCCAGTCATAATAAGCCGTTATCCCGGTTCTTCCGTTGTAAGCATCAAGCCAGTCATCAACACCGGTTCCATTCCAGGCATTCATCATTATCTTGCCAGGTGTGGTGGGAATATCCCTTGTTGCCGTATAAACGGCCTTACCGTCAACGTACCAGGTTATGCTGCCCTGTCTCCAGTCAAATCCATAAGTGTGGAAACTCTGGGAAGCATCAAACCCAAGATTGTACAGATACTCGTGGTTGCCCTGTCCGTTGGTATAGTAGTTGAACTGCACCTTCGTAGTGTCTTTTCCCAGGAACTCGATATCGATCTCGTCCCATTTTGTCCCATCACTTGGACCTGTGTAGGTAAAAAAGGATGAAACAACGCCGGGATTCTTGATAGGCTTCATGTTAACCTGGAACAGTCCGTAGCCGTAATAATTCTTGGTGCGGTACTCGCCTGCTGTGTAACCCTGCCAGTTCCGGTCGATGGTGATTGCCATCTGACCATTCCTGAATGCAATGTTGTTCGGTGAAAATGTGCAATTGAACATTCCTCCGTTGCTCCAGGTTGCCATGTCAAATTTGCTGCTGTCGTGATAATCCAGCGCCATTCCGTCGTGTGTGCCACCCCAAGCACTCGCGGCAGATGCATTGACAGCTCCCCCAATAAGAGTTCCCAATGCCAAAACAGTTCCCAATACAAGTGACATAATTTTTCTTCTCATACAAAACACCTCCTTATCCACAATAATAGCTACAGAAATATTACAAATATATTAAAATCTTGTAAAAAATGTCAGAATATTGCGAATATTTAAATGGCTCTTCGTCTTAATTCCTCTTTTTCGCCATTTGCCGCAGCTCATTTTGCCGAATAAAGGCTACATCGCATCCTTGGCGATTGCTATACTTTAGAATCATATGTAGATGTATTGACGGTCTGACGTCACAGCCGTCGCAAGGAGGACTGTATGAAAAAAAGAAAACTGTTGCTGATACCGCTTCTTACTCTGGCATTACTCACCGGCTGCGGCGATTCATATCATGAAGCCCCGGCTATGGAATCCGAATCCGTAAGCGTCGCGCCCGGATCATCGGATAGTTTCTTCGTCGTAAGCGAATCCGCTTCCAAATCAACAGGCGGCGATTATTCATCCACCACCATCTCAGGTGACTTCGCAGATTATTCCTATAATTTTGCAGCAAATGGAAACACGACTAAGACCAAGCAGGACATGCTTGACTATTACGAATCTGTACAAAAGCTCGTTAATGAAAACGGCGGCTTCATTGAAAATGTTGATAACAAGTACAATGGATATGTGATCAATCCCGCCGATGACTATATTTCAGACTCAGAAAAAGAATATACTGCCACAGGTACTTTGTCTTTTACCGTTGAGATTCCCAACGACAAGATTCCCGTTATTACAGACAGTCTTGAGAATTTTTGCAAAGACAACCATTTCATTGTAACCACTTATTCTCAGAAGATAACTAACTATCAGGGTTATCAGATTGTCGATTCCTACGACCAGAGCTCCTACAACAGCAATGTCATCACTCAGAAAGAGCTTGATCGCACACTGAAATATGCCAGCCTTAGGGTCAACATAAGCTATAGCACCCGCCGCCCCTTCATTGCAAGACTGGGACTTGGCATCAAGCAGTTCTGGCTCAATTTTATCGATGGCATCGGCGAAGTTATTATGGTATTCATGGCCCTGGCAGTTGGATTTATCGTTCTGTTTGTTGAAGCAATCATCTTCTACAAGATCTGGAAGGGAATGATCTTCAGACACAGAAAAAAGAAACCTCAGTACTATCCCGCAAAGCATATTTACGTCGACAACGAAAATGCTATTACAGAAAATAACACCAAGGAATGCTTATGCGACAAATGCATATGAATAACTTAAAAAAGGTCCCCTAGGGGACCTCTTTTTATGCCATTATCTTGAGATATTCAGAAACAATCTCTGTAACATCGCCCTTGAATATACCGGATCCGGAAACAATTACGTTGGCTCCGTCATCAAGAACTTCCTTGAGGTTGCTAAGATAAATACCACCATCAACTTCTATGTCGGTGGAAAGACCTCGCTCGTTAAGTATACCGCGAAGCTCCTTAACCTTCTCACCACAGGGAGGCATGAAAGCCTGTCCGCCAAAGCCGGGTTCCACTGTCATAACAAGGATCATCTCTACCTTATCAAGATAGGGAAGAAGCTCGGAAACAGGAGTTGCGGGCTTGATGGAGATTCCTGCCTTTTTGCCCAGGCTGTGGATCTTGTCGATAACTGCCTGTACATCAGAGGCGGCCTCTAAATGGAAGGTGATAATGTCGGAGCCTGCCTTGGCGAACTCCTCAATGTATCTGATGGGCTCCGTGATCATAAGGTGCACGTCAAATACCTTGTCTGTTACTTTGCGAAGCCCCTGAACAACATTCATACCATAGGAAATGGATGGCACAAATGTGCCATCCATAACATCGATATGAATATACTGAGCTCCCGCCTTGTCAGCTGCTGTGATCTGCTCACCGAGGTTAGCAACATCGGCAGCCAAAATTGAGGGACTTAAAATATTCATCATTATTTCAAAAATTCCTTTACTGATGTATAAACACCGTCTCCGTCGAGACCGTACTTCTTAACAAGAGCTGCTGCAGATCCGGACTCACCGAACTTATCCTGCATACCGATCTTCTTAACAAGTGTAGGGCACTCTTCTGCGAGAACATCACTTACTGCACTTCCGAGACCACCGATAACTGAGTGCTCCTCAACTGTAACAACCTTGCCGGTCTTCTTGGCTGTTGCTACAACAAGCTCTCTGTCGATAGGCTTGATTGTGCAGATGTTAACTACTTCTGCCTCGATGCCGTCAGCTGAGAGTTTCTCAGCTGCCTCAAGGGCTGCTCCGACACCGATACCTGTAGCTATAATACTAACATCTTTACCCTCTCTAAGTACAGTACCTTTTCCAATCTCAAACTTGTAATCAGGTCTGTCATTAACAACAGGGCAAGCTGCACGGCCGAATCTGATGTAAACAGGGCCTTCGTGCTCAGCTGCTGCTCTTACGCAGGCTCTTGCCTCGATGTCATCTGCAGGGCACATAACAACCATTCCGGGGATAGTGCGCATAAGTGCGATATCCTCGTTACACTGATGGCTGGCACCGTCCTCACCAACGGTGATTCCTGCGTGTGTTCCGCCGATCTTAACGTTGAGATGAGGGTATCCGATGGAGTTACGAACCTGCTCGAAAGCACGTCCTGTAGCAAACATAGCAAATGTGCTGACGAAAGGAATCTTGCCTGTTGTAGCAAGTCCTGCTGCGATGCCCATCATGTTGCACTCTGCGATACCGCAGTCGATGTGGCGATCGGGGAACTCCTTCTTAAACCAACCTGTTCTTGTTGCTGCTGCAAGGTCTGCGTCAAGTACTACAACCTTGTCGTTAACCTTGGCAAGCTCTATAAGTTCTTTACCATAGCTGTCTCTGGTAGCAATTTTCTTAACTTCACTCATCGTCCTACCTCCTATCAAGCCAGTGACTCGCCGATCTTGTTAAGATCGTCCATAGCCTTAGCATACTCTTCGTCATTAGGTGCTACACCATGCCATGAAACCTGGCCTTCCATGAAGGAAACGCCCTTGCCCTTAAGTGAATGAGCGATGATGGCTGTAGGCTGACCCTTAGTCTCTCTTGCCTCCTTGAAGGCAGCTCTTAATGCATCGAAATCATGAGCATCAACATTGATAACATGGAAGTTGAATGCCTCAAACTTCTTGTCAATAGGATAAGGTGAGCAAACCTGATCAACAGGTCCGTCAATCTGAAGACCGTTGTTATCAACGATAACTACGAGGTTATCAAGCTTACGGAAGCCTGCGAACATAGCTGCCTCCCAAACCTGTCCCTCTTCGATCTCACCGTCGCCGAGAAGTGTGTAAGTTCTGTAATCCTTGCCGTCAAGCTTGGCTGAAAGAGCCATACCGCAGGCAACTGAGATTCCCTGTCCGAGAGAGCCGCTGCTCATATCAAGACCGGGAAGATACTGCATACTGGGATGTCCCTGAAGTCTGGAACCAAGCTTACGAAGTGTGGTAAGCTCCTCAACAGGGAAGTATCCTCTCTGTGCCATTACTGAGTAAAGGCCGGGAGCTGTGTGTCCCTTGGAGAGTACGAAACGATCACGATCAGGGTTCTTAGGATCCTGAGGATCGATATTCATTTCTTCAAAATAAAGATAGGTGAAAATATCTGCTGCAGAAAGAGATCCGCCCGGATGTCCTGCGCCTGCTGCGTGAACCGCTGTAACAATGCCCTTGCGGACTTCATTGGCTGTTCTTTTTAATTCTAGATTGGTCATAGCCATACTTCCTTTCCCCTTTGTATTGAAAACTTTGTTAAACAAATCTCAAAACGCAATTACAATTTATCACATGAAAATGTATGCGTCTATAAGACAAATTGCTCAAGTTTTTACTTATGTTGCCATTGAAAATCTCGCTAAGTATACATGGTAGTTCTGATCTCGCTTACGCTCGCCAGAACAAAGTAGTACACTAAGCTCGAAAATACCTCGCTAAGTGATTACTTTTGGCCGTAATAAGCATTAGCACCGTGCTTACGGAAATAGTGCTTGTCCTGAAGCTCCTGAGGTGCAGGCTGAACTCTGGGATTGATAACTTCGCATCTGTAGGCCATCTTGGCAACTTCCTCGGTTACAACAGCGTTGTGAACTGCCTCATGAGCATCTTTTCCCCAGGAGAATACGCCGTGGTTCTTGCAAAGAACTGCAGGAACAGCCACAGGATCTTTGCCCATGCGATTGAACTCGTTAACGATGAGGTGTCCTGTGTTCTCCTCATAAGCTGTCTCGATCTCGTCCTTGGTAAGACATCTTACACAAGGGATCTCGCCATAGAAATAGTCAGCGTGGGTTGTTCCGTAGCAGGGAATGCTTCTTCCTGCCTGGGCCCAGCTGGTAGCATAGGAGGAGTGGGTGTGAACTACGCCGCCCACCTCCTTGAAAGCCTTGTAGATCTCAACGTGTGTAGGTGTATCTGAGGATGGATTGAGCTTGCCCTCCACCTTTTTGCCGTTAAGGTCCATAACAACCATGTCATCGGGAGTCATGGTCTCGTAGTCAACGCCGCTGGGCTTGATTACGAAGAGGCCGCTCTCTCTGTCGATGGCACTTACATTGCCCCAGGTGAAGGTAACAAGACCGTACTTGGGAAGCAGAATATTTGCTTCATATACTTTTTTCTTTAATTCTTCTAACATCGTTATGCTCCTTATTACGATATGCTAAATCTCTCTTTTTTGCCTAAAGCATATGAGCGCTGCCCGTTAGAATGTTTTAATATGCCTATGATCAGAAAAATTACCGATATCTAAAGCAATTTCACCTGCACATACATATGAAAGCCTTTTTTTCATATTCTTTCGTATGTATTTCTGCCAGTTTGTATTATAGAATTGACGATTAATGCATATTAAATATTTCCATATAAGCATTTCATATGCCGAGGTATCTATTTGGCTTAGTTTTGTTCTTGTTTACGCTCGTCAGAACCAAGCAATACTCCGGATTCGAAGAACCTCTCCCTGCGATTACTTAAGGTTCTCCACTGCTGCTCTCTCTACAGCCAGACCTGCGTTGTAATCCTTCATAAACTCATCGAATCCCTTAACATCCTCAGCTACAGGCTCAAAGGTCTCAACCTTGCCGCCTACGAATACCTTGTTGTTAAGGTAGTTCTCAAGGGTCTCGCCCTCAGCCTTCTGGCACATGTAACCTGCAAGGATTGCCTGTCCCCAAGGGCCGCCCTCTCCTGCTGTCTCCATGAGCTTGATAGGTGTGTCGAGAGCTGCTGCCATTACTCTGTCACCAACGCCTCTTACCTTGAAGAAGCCGCCCTGACCAAAGAAGAAGTCAGCCTTAACGTTCTCTTCCTTCATAAGGATGTCGTTACCGGCCTTAAGCGCTCCGAGAGCTGTGTAAAGGTGACATCTCATGAAGTTGGAAAGGTTAAACTTGTCATCAGGTCTTCTTACAAAGAGAGGTCTTCCCTCGTTGAAGCCTGTGATGCTCTCGCCTGAGAAATAGTTATATGCAAGAAGTCCGCCGCAATCTGCGTCGCCTTCCATTGCTTTGCGATAAAGTGTTCCGTACAGTGTATCATCATCCACATCCTGTCCGATGGCACCTGCGAACTCTCTGAAAAGTCCAACCCAGGCATTCAGATCAGATGTGCAGTTGTTGCAGTGAACCATGGCAACTTCCTCGCCGCTTGGTGTTGTTACAAGGTCAAGCTCAGGATATGCCTTGGAAAGGCTGTGCTCAAGAACAACCATGGAAAATACTGAAGTTCCTGCTGAGATATTACCTGTTCTTACGCCAACTGAATTGGTGGCAACCATTCCTGTGCCAGCATCTCCCTCGGGAGGACACACAGGGATTCCTGCCTGAAGTGTTCCTGTGGGATCAAGCTTCTTAGCACCTTCTGCTGTAAGAGTGCCTGCCTTCTCACCTGCGGGAAGTGACTTGGGAAGTACTTCTCTGATCTTCCAGCTGATATTCTCTTTTGCAAGAAGCTCGTCGAACTGATCAAGCATCTTCTCGTTGTAATCGCAGGTTGCTGAATCAATAGGGAACATTCCGGAAGCATCGCCTACGCCCAGAACCTTCTCCCCTGTGAGCTGCCAGTGAATGTAACCTGCAAGAGTTGTGAAGAAGTCTACCTTGGAGATATGCTCTTCCTTATTAAGGATTGCCTGATAGAGGTGAGCAATGCTCCATCTCTGAGGGATGTGATAGCCAAAGAGTTCGGTTAACTTGTCTGAAGCCTCTTCTGTAATGGTGTTTCTCCAGGTTCTGAAGGGAACAAGAAGCTCTCCCTCCTTGTCAAAAGCCATGTAGCCATGCATCATAGCTGAGAAGCCCATAGCGCCTACAGTTGTAAGCTTTTCCCCATACTGCTTCTCAACATCCTCTGCCAGCTTCTTGTAGCAGTCCTGAAGACCTGTCCAGATGTCCTCCAGAGTGTAGGTCCAGATTCCGTCCTGAAGTCTGTTCTCCCAGCCATGTGAGCCGGAAGCGATAGGTGTGTACTTCTCATCTGTAAGTACTGCCTTGATTCTTGTGGAACCGAACTCGATTCCGAGAAATGTCTTTCCCTGTGCAATTAGTGTTTTTACGTCTCCCATTCTTTTTTCCTCCGTTTGTTTATCATTAACGTCTGCTGATTGATTCCCTGATTATCACGTCCTCGGCAAATTCGTAGGTGGCATTAAAGTATGCGTTGCCGCCGTGAATAAGACGTATCATGTTCTGCGCTGCCTTCTCCCCAAGAAGCTCCTTGGGATGTGGAATTGAAGATATCGGAACTCCCACGGTACCGGTCTTGGCAAGATCCGAATCATCCATGCCAACCACCGACATGTCCTCCGGTAGCTGTAGTCCTGCCTCAGACAGTACCTGCATCAGAAGCCCCGCCACCTGATCATTGTAGCAAAAAACAGCCGTACAGTCCCTGAGCCTCTCCTGAACCCTCATAAGGGCTCTTGGTCCATCCTTGATGTCTATGGTGTCAATCCAGTTCACATGGTCATAGGTAAAAGAGAGCCCGTACTCAGTCATAGCCTTGAGATACCCGCGGTATCTCTCTCTTCCCTGGCCGTCGTCCAGCTTGAGAACGCATCCTATATTCTTATGTCCCGCCTCGATCAGAGCCTTCACCGCTCTGTAGGCGCATTCCTCGTCGTCTATTGAGACGTGGGGAATATCAAGTTCCGGGTAAAAAGTGTTTATGAAAAGAAGCTTAACTCCTCTGTCCGTCAGCTTCTTGTACAGATCCAGGTTAGGATTGGGAAGAGCGCTCTTAACCGGTTCCATGATGACTCCGGCTATATCCGTTCGCCCCGAGAGATCAGAGAGGATCTGACGCTCCTTGGTGGCAGTGTTGTTGGTAAACGACAGCTGCATGGAGTAGCCCTTCTGACTTAGAGTATTCTCGATTCCTCTGATGGTGCTGGGAAAAATGTAATCGTCCACATAAGTTGTAACAACAGCCACCACGGTTCTCTCACCCTCGCCCGCATGAAGATCCGCAACATAAGTGCCGCTTCCTCTCATGCTCTCAAGAAGGCCTTCCTTGGAAAGCTGTGAAATGGCATGTCTTACCGTCTGGCGGCTAAGTCCAAACTGCTCACACAGCTCATTCTCCGAGGGAATTCTGTCCCCGGGCTTGAGGCTGCCGTTGTCTATATTATGATTAATCCAATCAATAACCTGCTGATATTTTGCCACGATTCGCTCCCTCTCACGCATTTAATCATAAGACCGGAGGGGGAGATGTGCAATGATAAAAGTGTACAATTATGAGAAGTTGTATATGTACAAGTTGATGGGGAATAAGGGAAGCCATCCTTACATAGTAGTTCTGGAGTAGAAGAACAGATACTGCTGCATTATCCCATTATACGGCTTATACTTCTCAAACCTAAATCCATCCGCATACTCCTGCTCCAGCACCCTATTGATCCACACATCCCTGGGAAATGCATCAAGTCTGTGATACCCAAACAGTATCTCGCAGTTCGCAACCTTAACTCCCACGCCAAAGAGCTCCAACAATCTCTCCATCAGTCCGGCGTCATCAAGATTCTTCCAGCTGTCCAGATTCACATAGCCGCTGGCAACATCCTGAGCGGCTTTCATAACATATTTATCTCTGTAGCCAAGACTGCAGGCTGACAGATCCTCCATAGAAAGAGCTGCAATCTCCGCTGCTGTGGGAAATGCGTACAGCACTTCACCTTCGGGAGTTCTGCCTGCTTCACGGCCCACCTTGGCACAGAGCTTCTCGATGGAAGCCTTAATTGCAGGAATGTTCTTCCTCTGGGAAATAATAAAGGAGATCAGCATCTCCCAGGGATCCTGCTTGAGTATTCTAATTCCTTTGCCATACTCTGCAGCAGCAAAAAGATAGGGATCTTCCTCAGGATCTATTCTTCCCCGCAGTTCACTGTAATTAAGCCCCAGGTCAAAATACTCCTTCCAGAAGTTCTCATATTCTTCTTCACCGCAACTAAGGTCGTACTCATTCTCCCCTACCTGCTTTATAAAAAGATACTTATCCCCCGCCATGACAGTGTAACCCTCGCCACAGGCATTGAAGCGGAAACACTGGCCGCTGTCGGCAATCTTTAATAAATCAAAATCGTCCGAAATTGTTACTCTCATTTATCCTTCTCCATACTATCCAAATATCCCCTATCCCACAGCATCACATTCAATCTCGTCGCCATCTCCACCGCGGGCTGGGTAAAATACTGATTCGTCATCACAACTCCCACCATCCTGCCGTAAAAGTCTTTTCCTGCGTACACCTCCTGGACTGCTTTTACGCCGATGGGCTTGTCGTAGCACTTGCACTGCACGGCGTAGGTGATCCCGTCTTTTTCCGCAAGGATGTCTGCGCCGAAGTCGCCGCTTCCCTTGGTCACCTCCGCCTCCACAAAGCCGTTGGCCTTCAAGAGGTCTGCGCAGTAATATTCAAAATCATGCCCCTCCATCTCATCCATGGGAAGTGGCTTATTTCTTTTTCTCTTAATTATCCAAAACAAAAGGGCCGCCAGTAGCACTATGCCCATTCCGATAAAAAGAAATGTAATCTGTCCTGCCATCTGACGCCCCCTTAATTATTCTCATTTACATCTTCGCTGTCCTGTCTCTCCACCTGACCCCGGATGTACGCCGCATGTCTGTCCCAGGACTCATAGCGCTCATCCCCTCTTCTGTCGGGAATATCATAGAGACTTTTTATCACCTGTCCCAGGAAATCCGAATACTTGCAGCTTCCCTCATAGTTAAGATGGGAGGCATCGTTTAAGTCAGTGGCGAAGTCAAGTCCCATGGTGTCATACCAGTGGTTGAAGTTCTCGTATCTGACTCCCTGCTCCGCCGCGATCTCCTTGATCCTGTTGTAACACCCGGCTTCCGGAGAATCTATGTAGTAAGGGTTCACCACAAGATACAGCTCAATACCGTTATCCTTGCAATAATCAATGATCTTAAGTAGATACTCCTCGGTCTTGGGCGGAAGAACCGTTACATGCTCAAAATCATAATAGGGAACTTCGTAATAAGTATTTCTGAAATGGGGCGTGAAGCCTTTGAAGGCCTGCCGCTCTTTCTTGGACATAAAGAGGTACTCAAGGTCATATTTGTTAAGCTCCTTGTAGCGAAGGTGCCAGGTCACAAAGGAGGGAAAAAAGTCCCATATCCTGTCAGGCTCCGCTGAAGCCATGATCATCTCAAGCTTGGTCTTGGAGAATCTGACGCCGTTAAGATTGTCCGTCAGATAGTAATACTGGTACTCATCGTGGAAGGATGCCGGCGAGTACAGATCCAGCACCACGAGCCCAGGCGACTGGTACTTGCACAGCTCCTGCAGATAATAATAGGTTATCCAAAGAGGCTGCTCCGCTGCGCTGTAATCGTAGGAGGCGATTCCGAAATTCTCCCACAGATATGCGGTGTTCATATCATAATGAACATGGCTGGAGCCAAGAAAAGCCACATCTATGGTGTCCCTTGGCTGAACATACAGATCCCTCGCCTGACGGATTCCGTGTATGGTCTTGAAGCTAAGGAGTCTGTCGGCAAAAAGGAACGTAACTACAAGTGCCAGCACCAACGCTATGAACTTTATATATTTTGAGGATCCTTTCATCCGCTTCTTCCTTCCGAGTCAAAAATGTTAAAAGCCCATGTAGATCAGCCTTGTTTCCAGGGCCGGGCCGTAGATTCCGAAAATAAATATTGCTGTGGCAAGAAGATAGAACCATATGTATCTCCTGCCCTGCGTCAGCTCTGAGATGATCTCAGGCATATGTGTCTGCCTTGCATAGGCGTATCTGTCGAGTAATGCGATGATAAGTACAAGTACTGCAATAACGCATATCTCCACAGTTTTTAATTGAAGAAGCTCCAGCTGCGAAGTCAGCTCGCCGGAGAGAAATCCGTTTTTCCATATAGCAGTTATGTATCCAAGTGCTCCTGTAAAAGAGGACGCTCTGAAGAATATCCAGGCAAAAGCTGCCTCTGCAAAAGTAATGATCCTTCCGGGAGCACCGCTCCTTATGGCCTTATAGCCTCTTTTTCTGGTTTCCAGGTCAAGAGCAGAATATATGCCGTGGAGAAATCCCCATACAATGAAGTTGAATCCTGCGCCGTGCCACATTCCGCAGACCAGGAATACGATCATGGTGTTCAGCACTTTTCTGAGATTACCCTTGCGATTACCGCCGAGGGGAATATAGATGTAGTCAAGGAACCAGCTGCTGAGGGAAATATGCCACCTTCTCCAGAACTCGGTGATATTGCTGCTGCAATAGGGAAGGTCGAAGTTCACCATCAGCTCGATATTAAACATTTTGGAAAGGCCCATGGCCACATAGGAATAACCTGCAAAGTCGCAGTAGATCTGAATTGTATAAGCGATAGCTCCGACAAACAGAAGACTTCCGCTGTACTGCGCATATCCGTCGAAGAGCTTATCCACATAGATTCCCAGCCTGTCCGCTATAACCACCTTCATAAAGCATCCGTACAGGATGTAGTACAGAGACTTTTTCCATCTCATGGCATCCTTAAAGGGCGCATCCACAGCCTTACGAAGTTCTGCGGAAAAGTTCTGCCACCTCTCAATGGGTCCGCTGACAAACTTGGGGAAATAAGAAAGATACAGGATCACGTCAAGGGGATTATGCTCCGCCCTGACGTGCTCCCTCTTAATATCGGCAATATAGCTAATTACCTGAAAGATATAAAAAGAATAACCAACCGGCATAAACAGCTTTTTGAACAGCTCCGAATCCTCTGCAAAGCGTCCGTAATAAGCCGGCACATATTTAAGAACAAGAAGGCTCAAGGCCGCTACAGCTATGAAGCCATAGGTGATTCCAAGGGACAATCTCTTTCTGCCAGCTGCTGCGGTCTTCTCAACGAGTAGCCCCGCTGCCCAGGCGCATATTGCCACCACAAGCACGCTCACACCCGCAGCCCTGTTAAGTCCGAAGACATAACCTACGCTGGCCAGTGTAAGAACCACTTTCCTGGCCCTGCCCCTGAGGATATAGAACAAGGCGCATACTGCTATAGCATATGCAAAAGAAAAAGCCGTAATGGTCATAAGCGGTCATTACCTTTCGTAGTATATCAGTTAAGCTTAAGGTCTCCTTCCTTGACCCAGCCAAGCTTCTTAACAACTGCGTGAATAGCAAGTGAAAGAATAGCGGGAAGGACGAAGGAGATCAGAACAAGTCCGATCCAATCAAAGGCTGTGATTGCTGCCTTGGTTCCCTCTGCGATGTCGTTAACCCATCCGGTGTAAACACCGATCTGGCCTACAAATCCGCAGGTTCCCATTCCTGATGAAACCGGAGCGCCGTCCATCTTGAGCTTGAAGATGCAGGTTGCGATGGGGCCTGTGATAGCAGAAGCAACTGTAGGTGCGATCCAGACTCTTGGATTCTTAACAATGTTGCCCATCTGAAGCATTGAGGTTCCGATACCCTGTGAAACAAGGCCTCCCCACTTGTTCTCCTTAAAGGAGATAACAGCAAAGCCCACCATCTGTGCACAGCATCCGGCAACTGCCGCTCCGCCTGCAAGTCCTGTAAGACCAAGGGCTGCGCAGATAGCTGCTGAGGAAATCGGAAGTGTAAGTGCCATTCCAACGATAACAGAAACAAGGATACCCATAAGGAAGGGCTGCAGCTCTGTTGCCCACATGATGAGTTCACCCAGCTTCATAGCGATTCTTCCAAGAGGCGGTGCAATAAGCCATGAGAAGAATACGCCCACGCCAACTGTCACAAGAGGAGTTACCAGGATATCAATCTTGGTTTCCTTGGAAACAGCCTTACCGAACTCAGCTGCAAGGATTGCTACGAAGAGGACTGCAAGAGGGCCGCCGGCTCCGCCGAGAGCATTGGCTGCAAAACCAACGGTTACCATTGAAAAAAGAACAAGCGGCGGACACTTAAGGGCAAATCCGATGGCCACAGCCATTGCCGGTCCGCTCATTGCTGATGCAAGTCCCCCTACAGTGTAGTCGGTGCCTGCGATTGTTGCTACTGTCTGAGTCAGAAACGGAATATGAAACTGACTGCCGATTGTGTTGATGATGGTACCGATAAGAAGGGAACAAAAAAGTCCCTGCGCCATAGCGCCAAGTGCATCAATACCGTAACGCTTCAAGGAAATCTCGATGTCTTTCCTCTTCAAAAAACTCTTAATACTTCCCATACTTTTTCCACTCCCTGCCGGTGACTATTTTTGTTAAACCCTGTGTGATCTGCCCCGGCTATCTGTTTACATTAGCATTGATTGTATCATATATTTTTGGAAAAAGTAGCAAAAATATTATTTTTATCTGACTTTTTTGAAAAGATAGTAATTAAAGTCGTATCCGTACCAGCCGTAGCTCTCCGAATCTATGAGTTCATAGTGGTCATCAATGGACTTAGGGATGTCGTCCCTGACAAGCACATAATCGATGAGGCCCTCGCGGACATAGCGCTCCTGCTCCATGTAAGGATTGTTCTCCGGCTCGTCTATATCCAGTGTCTGAGTCTGGAACCAGCGACAAGTTGGAACGATGTCACACAACGTATAGAGTCCAGCATCGAGACATCCCACGTTGAGAAGCGTCGGATCCTTAGTCTGAAGCACTTCGTCCCTGAATCTGTACAGGAAAAAGTCATCCCGGCTAGTCTTCATAAATGGAATATTCATCGAATTTGCATAAACAAACAGCACTGATAAAACAGTACACAGCACAGCCAGCACCACCGTGGCCGAACCCGAATTGGTATTGATCAGCTTATCAAGAAAAACTGCAATCACCGCTACTCCAAACACAGCGAACATCGAAAGGGGAAGGCCGTAATAAGGAATTTCCCTTCCGCCCCCGAAGATTCCCAGGAAAGTAAAGGCAAACAAAACAGGGACGATGAGCCTTGCCAAAACTTTTTTGCCCTTGCCAAAGAACGTGAAGATAAGTCCTGCGATTCCCGGCACATAGTACTGCCAGTTGCTGCGAATCTGCCAGTAGAGGAGCTTGGCCATATTGTAGATCTTCTCGAAGAAGGTCGGGCCGTAATCATCAAATTTGCTGTAGAGGAATACGTTGATGTATACGTATCCCCAGTACCACTCATATAGCGCTCCCTGCACTCCGAAGTAAATGAACCAGGGCACAAAGGGGATAAACATTCCAAAGAGGAAGACGAAACAGGCCTTGATGCCTCTCACAATTTCTTTTTTGGCCACATAGGAAAAGAATACCATCATCATCCAGGCAAAGAAAAATCCCAGGCCCGTGTATTTGATATTCGCAACCATGCCCGCAAGGACGCCGCCAATCAGAACATTTCTAAAGGGCATTGTCTCCTGTTCGTAATGATTCTTGAAATAATCAGTGACAATATAGAGTCCCCAGATATAGAAGGGAAGGCATATCTCCTCTGCCGCTCCGCCCCACCAGAAGCTCCGTGAGCACACGATCATGGCAAAAGAGACAGGCGCCAGCGCAAGGGCCACCCCTTTACCCGCATAGAGCCTTACAATGCGGTACATCCCCGCAATATCCAGGGCTCCCAGTATTATCTCCATAATGAACACGCCGATAAATGTGGTGTGTGACACCAGGTAACACAGCCCATAGAAGAAGTACAGGTACA
The DNA here is from genome assembly GCF_028539135.1 of Butyrivibrio sp. DSM 10294. NCBI lineage: Bacteria > Bacillati > Bacillota > Clostridia > Lachnospirales > Lachnospiraceae > Butyrivibrio > Butyrivibrio sp. DSM 10294. The sequence continues at coordinate 148,392 of NZ_JANSWL010000072.1, forward strand.
TTCCCTTCTGATCGAAGATGTCGCGGTAGGGCATCTTGCCGTTGAATATTCCCTTGCCTACGGAAAAATAGCTGTTGGCGTCGTCCCAGTTGTTCAGGGGATAGAGAAAGGACGAGCGGGATGCCAGCATGAGGCATAGGGCTGCGGCGAGAAGGAAAAATGTATAGTGAATCAGGGTTTTCTTTTTATCCATAAAGTCTCCGGTGATGGTTTATAGTCATTGCCTTATTTTACTATATTTAGAAGAAGAATAAAATTCATTCTCCTATAAACTCCCTCGCCTTTCCTGCCGATATATATACGTAAGGCTTGATTGGAAATCTAAGGAGTGAATGTCATGAAAAAACAACTGGTTTCATTATTACTTTCATTTGCTTTAGTACTTACTAATACAAGTATTATCAATGCTGCCGACAAGCTTCCCTCGGCTATAGAGGAATCTTCGGAAGAGCTTGAAATATATGCGGAATCGGATGATTCATTCGTAGAAGCTTTGGATGACCAATCATCTGAGTCCATTTCGATACCTGACATGGAAGAGCTGACAATCGATGAAGGAGCCTTCGATGCCTCTTTTGCCGATATATCTGATCTCAGTGAAGAAACTGATCTTACCGAGGACGAAGAGCAAAACCAGCTGCCTCCTTCGGGTACTGTAACAGGCCCGGAATTCGACTCCCTGATTCCGGATAGTAACCCCGATCTGAGTGAAGAAATAGAATATGATGTCAGCGGTAATAGTTTCAGCTCACTGACTCATAATAATCTATATGTATCACTTCCAACATATACTACGCCCAAACTCCCTCCACTTCGTAATCAGGGCTACTATGGTACTTGCTGGGCTCATTCCCTTCTCTCGATGGCAGAGATAAGCCTGCTAAAAACCTACAATGATCTTAATGATGTGGATCTGTCCGAACTGCACCTGGCATACTTCACCTATCACACAGTCCCGGATCCCCTTGGAGGAACTTCAGGTGACACCAACAACTTCACAGGAGTTAGTAGCTTTCTTAACAGAGGCGGCAACCCCAATTGTGTATCAAATATCCTTGCGACCTGGACCGGCGCAGTAGACGAAACCGATGTTCCCTACTCTGATGCAGCCACCGTGGATGCTAATGGCCTTCCGTCCGACCTTGCCTACCAGTATTCTGCACATATGGAGAACTTCTATACCGTGCGAATAACAGACCATCCATATGATATTTATGCCGTCAAAAAACTTGTCTATGACTGCGGCGCTGTAGGTATCATTTTTCAGGCAGACACTCAATACTATAATTCCACCTATAACAGTTATAATGCGCAGGTTCCCGGTACAAACCATGCCGTAACCATCGTTGGATGGGACGACAACTTTGACAAAAATCACTTCAATACACCGGCTCCCTATAACGGAGCCTGGATCATAAGAAACAGCTGGACCTCCGGAAGCTATGAAGATAACCAGAGCTTTTACGGTTATTTCTACATGTCCTATTATGACAAATCCCTCTATAACCTTGGTATTGCTTATGATTTCCGAAAAGGCTATGACTACAATAACTATCAGTATGACGGCGGAATGTTCAATGAGATAACAAGGTACACACAAGCTGCAAATGTCTTCACAGCAAATGGCAAAGAATCCCTGGAGGCAATATCCTTCAGCACAATAGATGCGGATTGCCATTATGTAGTTGATGTCTACACCTTTGACAAAGACGCCGTAATTACCGACCCTACAGCAGGAACCAAAGTGGCCTCGGTTAGAGATACAACAGTTTATGGCGGCTATCTCAGAGTGCCTATGGAAACAGCCATTCCGCTAAACGCCGGAGATAAATTCTCTGTGGTAGTCACCCTTTCACGTGAGGACGGTATATCCCGTTTCATGGCAGAAACTAATCTCACCGGTGCTCTGGTATCCAACGTATCAGCCCGAAGTGGACAGAGCTACGTGGTGGAAAACAGTCAGTGGATAGACTACGGCGCAAAATACAACAAAAACGTTCGTATCAAAGCATTTACCCGCGACGTAGGCGACAGCGGTCTTATATCCCTACAGCTCCAAGGTCCCACAGAAATAGAGGAAGGTGCCGCCGCCACCTACACTGCGGTCCCAACTCCTTCCGACTGCAATCTTAAGGACCTCACCTGGGCCAGTTCAAATCCTTCTGTATTATCAATTGATCCAAAGACCGGATCTGCCATCGCCCTTTCCGAAGGCACTGTTACCATCACCGCCACCTGCGATGGCGTCACCGCTTCCATAGATGTAGTCTGCTCTGCTAAGCCCACAGAAAGCTACATCATCTACGATCCCAACGGCGGCTCAGGTTCTATGAAAAAAAGTCTTTTCACCAATGACACTCCCATCACCATTACCCCTAACAGCTATAGCCGGGTCGGCTACAAATTCAGGGAATGGAACACAGAACCCGACGGTACAGGAATCGCTTTCCCCGACAGATGTACGATCAAATACACTCTTCCCGACGATGAGACTAACCTGACTCTCTATGCCCAGTGGACAGGCAACAAATACATCGTCTACTACAACGGAAACGGCGGAGTGGGCAGCATGACTGCCACAAATGCGCACTACGGAACAGCGTTCCAGCTTCCGACCAATGCCTTCCGAAACGGCAAAAAGGTCTTTTCCGGCTGGAACACGGACAAAAACGGCAAAGGAACGCAGATTGCCGCGGGAGCTCTGGTCAAGAACCTGACTTCCGTCTACAACGGCACTGTAACTCTCTATGCCCAGTGGACAGACTACGCCATCAACAAGGTCAGCTCCATCAAGATTTACACTCCAAAAAGCGTAGGCTACGTGGCCAAAGGCAAGACTCTCAGAATGATCGCCGAGATTGACGGCGTTAATTCCAAAAAGTCCCGCTACGGCAAATACCTGATCTGGTCCATTGATGAGGAGCTGGGTACCGGCGGTGCAACCATTAATCCCAAGACCGGAGTCCTTACAGCAACCAGGGAAGGAACCGTATATGTAAAGGCTACGAATGCCGCTAATAGCGAGGTCTACGGCCTAAGCGAAGAGATCTACGTCTACATTCCCTTTAAAAAGGCGTCCTTAAACAAATCCTCCGTAACCCTTGCCCCCGGTACCACGTACCAGTTAAGCGCCAGCCTCGTTGCTGCCACCAAGGATTCCGAGGATTACCCGACTCTTGACAAGAATATCACCTGGAGCCTTAGAAACACCTCCGATTCCCAATATGTGACCGTTGATTCCACAGGTCTTGTGACAGCAGTGACCCCAACCATCAAACCTGTGGTCGTACAGGCCAAATTTAAGCCCTACAATCAAAAAGAAAAAACCTATGTCTGCAAAGTAACCGTTAAGGACGTGGCCATTAAGAGCCTCTCCTTCAGCCCGAGCTCCCTCACCATTCAGGAGGGCGGAAGAAAGACTCTCTATGCACTTACCTCTCCGGAAACAATTTCAGTCACCGGCGTCACCTGGGAAGTTGTCTCCGGCTCGCAGTACATAAGCCTTATTCCCACATCGGATTACAGCTGCCTCATTGTCGCAGGTGCTGCGCCAAAGAATAAAGTAACCGCCAAGGTTAAAGCAACCTCTGTAGCCACCAACGCCAGGAAGAAGAACGTATCCAAGACCTTAACCATAACCGTTACCGCCAAGGCTGCTTCCATATCACTAAGGCGCCCCACCCCTGATATTAAAGCGGGCAAATCCTTTACTCTTTCGCCCATTGTTTACACCTCTCAGCACGGAGTAAAAGCAGTGAACCAGAAGGTATGGTATTCATCAAGCAACGAATCAGTCCTCACCGTCAGCCCTCAGGGCAAGATCACAGGCAAAATGCCCGGGGATGCTTCGGTAACCATAACCTCGCAGGATAACCCGGATACAACACTGACTATACCGGTAAGGATTTACTAAGAAACAGCGCAGCAGGCGGAAAGGTACTCTATGTTCCAGAAAAATGCCATTGTTCCTGACCTGTCAGGACTAAAAAAAGCTCTCCCGGAGCTGATAGAGTTTTTTAACAGCAAGGATTATTCCGACGGAGTAATAGAAGTCTATATAGGAAACATTCCCGAAACCGATGTCGGCAAGATCCTTGATCTACTAAACGATAGCTTTCCCAAGATGAAAGTTATCGGCTTTTCCGTTACACAGCAGGCATATCTGCATGACATGGAGAGCGCCATCGTCATTAGCTTTACCGCCATGGACCGCTCAAAGGCAGATCTTTTTTACAAAGAGATACAGCTTGAGGAGGACGACTTTCTTGAAGACTGCTTCTCCTATGCAAGGGACCTTAATGCCCGGATTAAATCCATGAAGGATGTCAAAGCAATCGAGATATACTTTTCCTATCTGAAGGCAGGAGCCGGCAAATTCCTGTCGATTCTGGCAGAAGGCCTTGAGGAAGTGCCGGTATTCGGAGCCCTTGCCGCAGGCAACAAAGCAGGTGAAGTTCGCAACTTCATAACCATGAAAACTGATGATTCCTTCATCATTGGCGGAAAAGATCACTCTCCCGGTGTCAGCGGCGTTATCTATTCCGGAGAAGATCTGTATGTCTATGAGGATTACCTATTTGGCTGGGAACCCATAGGCAGATACATGGATGTGAGCGCCACCAACAGGACAAAGGATGGTACCACAGTCATCAGGTCCATGGACGGAATGAAGCCCATCGATGTTTACAACAAATATCTGGGCGTTGAGCCCAACGACTATTTTGTAGCCAATATAGGGGAATTCCCCCTTGTTATAGAACGGAACGGTCTCCTTATAGGCAGAACCCCCTCCTCCTTCGATGAAGAGGGCGGAGTGTATCTCGCCGGAGACATCGATACCAAGGAAAAAGTCAGATTCTCCTATGCTGAAGCAGGAGAGCTTCTTGATGCCACCAAAAAGGCCTCTGTAAGAATGCGTTCTTTTGGTGCAGAAAGACTCTCCCTGATCATCTGCGGAAACAGATTCAATTTCCTTCAGGATGAGGATCATCTGGAAATCGATTATTACAGCGAAGGACGAAGTGAATGCCCCGGAATCATTCTTGGCATGGGCGAGATCTACATGCACAAAGGAAAAGGCGGCATTCTCAACTCTGCCCTTGTGGCAGTCGGTATGAGAGAGGGCCTTGGTGGCAAGACCTCCTCTCCTCTCTTAGAGCCCAGCTCCCTTCACCACTATAATGACTTAATCCCCCTCTCCGAAAGGCTTTCCCACTTCCTAAAAGCCATGACCGGAGAGCTGGAGGAAGCTGTTGATGCTGCCAAAGCCGCCAACAACGCCAAGAGCGAATTCCTCTCCAACATGTCACATGAGATCAGGACTCCCATCAACGCAGTCCTTGGAATGGATGAAATGATACTTCGCGAATGCGACGATCCCGTCATCCAGGGATATGCCCATGATATTCGCAGCGCCGGCAACACCCTTGTCAGCATCATCAATGACATCCTTGATTTCTCCAAGATAGAATCCGGCAAAATGGATGTGCTCCCTGTGGACTACGATCTTTCCTCGGTTCTTAACGATCTCATACACATGATCATGCCCAAAGCTACCCAAAAGGGCCTTTCTTTCGTACCGATCATGGATAGAAGCATGCCCAGTATTGTTAACGGCGATGAGATCCGCATTAAGCAGTGCATCTCCAACCTTCTGTCCAATGCGCTCAAATACACGGAAAAAGGCACCATAACCTTTACTGTTTCATGTATGCAAACCCACAGCGATTCCGTGGATTTCCTTGTTTCAGTCAAAGATACGGGAATAGGCATCAGAGAAGATGAAATGGAAAAGCTCTTTAATTCCTTCCAAAGGGTTGATGAGGAAAGAAACAGAACAATAGAAGGCACCGGACTTGGTCTGAATATAACACAAAAACTCCTTAATCTCATGGATAGCGAACTCCATGTTGAGAGTAAGTACGGCGAAGGAAGCGAATTCTATTTTGTTATCAATCAAAAAGTTGTGAAATGGGATCCCGTCAGCGAATACATGGAGTCCTACACACGGACCCTTTTCAACAAAGAAGCCTACAAGGAGAAATTCACGGCGCCGGAGGCTGAGATCCTGGTTGTAGATGATACTCCCATCAATATAACCGTATTCAAGGGACTTCTTAAGAAGACTCTTGTCCATATAGACGAGGCTCTAAGTGGCAGGCAATGCCTTGAGATGACACGGGAAAAGAAATATGACCTGATCTTCCTTGATCACAGAATGCCGGAGATGGATGGAATCGAGACTCTTACGGCACTTCAGAAGGAGGCTGATAATCCAAACCTTCACACCCCGGTGATCAGCCTTACCGCCAACGCCATCTCGGGAGCAAGGGAAATGTACATACAAGCGGGCTTTATTGACTATCTGAGCAAGCCCATCATGTCGGATAAGCTGGAAACCCTGATGATACGCCATCTTCCCAAGGAGAAGGTTCATCTGGATAATGTTCCCTGCGACAGCCCTGAGCCCCCTGATGAGCCTCTTCCCGATTGGCTTAAGCAGGCACCCGGCATCGACTGCAGGGAGGGCCTAAGTAACTGCGGCTCCGCAGAAATGTATCTGGACGCCCTTGAGTCCTTTGCAGATGCTGCCCCTGATAACAAGAGATTGATTGAAGAGTTCTTCAATGCAGGCGCGATTCCTGACTACACAATCAAGGTCCACGCCCTGAAATCCTCAGCCAGAATTATCGGTGCAAAAGAGCTCTCCGAGCTGGCCAAGTCCCTGGAAAAGGCCGGAGACGACGGCGATCTTGAGACCATTAACAGAGATACCCTGCGGCTCCTTGAAATGTATGAGGAAGTCTGCAGCGGCCTTACCGGGCTCCAAAAGGAGCCGGAAGATGATTCAGGTCTCCCTCCCATTGACCCGGAGCAGCTCCGGGAAGCCTTCTCTTCTATGAAAGAGCTGGCTATGGTCTTTGATTATGACAGCATTAAATTTATAATGGATGGTATAAGTAGTTATCGAATTCCCGATGAACGAAAGGATCTTCTGGCAAAGCTCAAGGACGCCATGAGAAATGCCGATTGGGATATGATAAAAGAAACTCTCGATGAATTCTGATAATCAGACAGGAAGAAGCTATGGATAAACAATTACTTCTTATAAGCCAGGGCTCCACCTTCATGGTGGACGCTCTCTCCAGCGGCCTCAAAGATGCAGGAATAAATGTAATAAAATGCGCTCCCAGAGTGAATGAGCTGGAACAATACAAGGAAAACCCATCGGTATTTCTTTTTTACCTGGGCAATTACCTTGAGGACATTAGTGACGCTCTTGTTTATATCAAGGATCTGTGCGTTGAAAAAAATAAGATCCTGTGCACCATAGGCGACATCTCCGAGCGCGGAGTCCTCACCAGGATCATACCCGAAAACCTTATCATGGAGCACTATTACAGGCCCCTTGATATCAAAAGTATTGCCAGAAACATGCTGGAGGTTCTCTACACGAACGAAGCCCTGTCCCGTCAGAAGACTATCCTACTGGTGGACGACGATCCCACTTTTTTGACCCTTGCCAAGGGCTGGCTTGAGTCAGAATACAAAGTTATCATCGTCAATTCCGGAATGCAGGCCATCGCTTACCTTGCCATAAACAAACCGGACCTTATCCTTCTCGACTACGAGATGCCCGTAACTCCCGGTCCCAAGGTCCTTGAGATGATAAAAAGCGAGACCTTTATCCAGGATGTCCCCGTCATCTTCCTCACAGGAAAAGGCGACAAAGAGAGCGTAATGAAGGTTCTGGCCCTTAAGCCCGACGGGTATCTTCTCAAGACCCTCCCCCAGTCAGAACTGCTTAAGTCCCTGCGCCAATTCTTCAAATCAAGAGAACAGAGCTAAATAAAAAATATCTGATTTACCAAAAAGAACCGTGGCAAAAGCCACGGTTCTAAGTGTTTTCAGAACAAATCTTTATTCCAGTGTATATTCAAATGAATCTCTTACCTGTCCGGTTCCGATAGCACCAAACTCTATGCTCTGTCCGTTTGCTATGGTCGCATTCCAGGAAAGTGGTGTGATCACATAGTAGTTGCCGCTTGTCTTAACATCCACGTTCCAGTAGGAATCAAGATTTACCTGGTTCTTGTTGATCTTAAGAGTCCAGCCGTTTACAGTGCTGCCGGAGTTGTTGGTGATCTTGAAGCTTGCCTGATAGCCGCTTCCCCAGCTGTTGATACTATAACTGAGTTCAAGTCCGCCTGTAACCACAGGTTCTGGCTCTACTACTGGCTCAGGATCCGGTTCCACAACAGGATCAGGATCTACAACTACAGGTTCAGGATCGGGTTCTACAACTACAGGTTCGGGATCGGGCTCAACCACTACAGGAGTAGGCTCCTGAGTCTGCTCTGCAACCTTCTCGAACTGCCACTGCTGATTGGGCTTGCCGTTGTAGGTCCACTGGCATACATTGGTGCCGTCTGCTGTCTTCTTGGCGTATACATCAAGAGTCTTGGTAGCAGATGAGCACTTGGTTCCGATGGTGAATACGCCGCTCTGATCTGTTGTCTTAAGGATGAACTGCTGAGCATTTCCGCCATAAGCCTGATAAATGCCGATGTCTGCGCCGTCTGTATCCTCGCCATTGGCAACATCGAGCATTACATTGCCAAGCTTGTTGGTAAGTGTAATATATCCGTTACCTACATTTGTCAGATACCACTTCTGAGCATCAACGCCTGTGCCGGTCTTGATAACTACGCTCTTCCAGCCGTTTGCGTTGTCAGCATTAACTGTAAGATACTTCTGGGACTGAACGCCCTTGATGTAGTACCAGCCATCTTCCACATATCCTGTGCTGCCTGTATTTACAGGTTCTGAAGGCTGAGGGTCGGGCTCTGGCTGAGGCTCGGGCTGCGTTGCTCCGCTTTGGCTGCTGCCTGAGTAGTTGTAGTAATAAGGTGCATTTCCGCCAAAATATGTAAGTACATCAAGGCCGTTTCCGGAATATTTAACCGTATTTCTGACTCTTCCTGAGGTATTAACCGCTCTGCCACCAGCTGTTGTGTTGTATTCCTTGAAGTTAGCATTCTCAGGAGCATTGCCGCTCATGGAAGTCCAGCCTGCTGAGGTGATGAGGCTCTCATAGGCAAGCTCTGTATTAACAAATGCTACATCTGCCTTGTCTCCCCAAGGTCTTCCAAAGTAACCTGATGCTACCTTCTTGCTGCCGTTTGCTGTTACTTTACAGTCATAGAAAAGAGATCTTCCGTCGCTCTTCATTGCTGTGATATATCCGCCCACAGCCTTGTCTGAATAACCTGCGAACTCCAGCTCACAGTTCTGGAACACTGCGATGCCCTGTCCGAAGATATAGTCTGTGTTACCTACAACGTGGCAATCACGGTAGTAGTCGTAATTACCTCTTGTGAAAAGAGTATCCTGACTGCCGAGGAATGTGCAGTTGTAGAACTCACTGTAATCGCCCTCAACTGCGATGGCTGCTGCTCTCTCTGTAGCTGTCTTGCTGGTAACGTCAACGCCTTTTCTTCTCTGGAAGGTGATGGACTCACTTCCTGAAGGAGTTACACCGTCTGCGATCTCTTCATCTGTCACATATTTGTTAAAAGAATTCTCGAAGGTAATATACTCAGCACGGAAATAATCTGCGTTGCCCTTAAGTCCAACGGTGCTGCCCCAACGAGTGGCTTCGCCCATACCGGACTTGGACTTTGCTTTGTTTGCATCGTAGTAGCCGTTGCTGCCCATACTGTAGTACTTGTATCCGATTCCGTAGTACCAGGTAAGCTTAACTTCCTGTGAAGGCTGATCGTTGATAAAGCTGATGTATGGTGTGTTTACAATAACCTGCTGACGGTAGGTTCCCGGAGCGATATGGATGTATACACGCTGCTGCTCGCTCTTGGGATTAAGCTTGGCCGCTGCATCCACAGCTGCCTGAACCGTTGAATAATTGCCTGACTTATTGCTGTAACCTACATAGAGGTTAGTTCCGGGACGATCTGAAGGGTTCGAAGTACTGCTGCCGCTGCCTGAATTCTCAGGAAGTGTTCCCTTCTTAAGATTGTCTGCACACCAGGTGCCGTACCAGGAGTAACCTGTTCTGCGCTCCTGACTGATCTTGGTAACATCGTCATAGGCCTTGCCGTCGCGGTCTGCGAACAGGGGCTTATTTGTGTTAAGATCGTAGAATCTTGCCCAGATGGTTGAACCATAGGAGGTTGTCAGAACCTTGTCTGTCTTATTGGAATTCCAGTCCCATTTCTTGTTCTCAATCTTAACTGCGTCAAACCATCTTACTGCAGCATTGATACTCTTAATTACAGCATTACTCTGCTTTTCCTTGGGAAGGTCCCTAAGGAAGGTTACGATGGCTGCGCTCTCTGATGAACAAACAGACGCAAGCTCATAGGCACGGGCAGAATCAGGAGCAAGTGTATACTCATTGTGCTGCTGACCCCAGGCTGTCAGGGTTCCGTTAATTGTTATCTGAGTGTTTAAGATACACTGAACACCCTTATCCAGTGCGTTAGCGGCCTTACTCTGGTAGTTGTTGTCTACCCATGAGAAAGCGCCGGATTTCTGTGATACTTCCTGCATGATCTTAAGAACATTGACCATGGCATTGTCGTTGTAGGTAATATGCGCATGATAGGTTCCCGCATCATTAAATACCTGCGGCCATCCGCCGTTTGAATACTGACCATTGAACAAAAGAGTAAGACCCTTCTCGCAGGACTGTCTATACTTGTAGGTTCCGGTTGCGGCATAGACATTTGCCAGGAAACGGATCTGTCCCCAGGTCGCATTGTTGTCGATGGTGGATTTGTTCCAGGAGCCGCTGGTGGAGGTCTTCATATCCTTGCGCCATCCCCCGTCTGAGAGCTGATACTTTATCATCTCATCCGCAAGGCCTGTAGCCTCCGAGCTCTTCCACCAGGATGCACTCTTTTTGGAATAAGTGCTCCAGCTAAAATCATTGCTTCCGGCGTAGACCGTCATTGTGCCCACGCTCTGCGGCATAACTGCAGAAACCGGCGAAACTGCCAGCATAGCAGCAAGCATTATGCCTGTTAAAACTTTTGTCCCCCTCTTGAAGCCATTGCTTCCCCGTACAAAACTTCTTTTCATCCTTCTCCTTCCTTTCTTTTGCTACGCGCAAATTTGCGCCCGTTGATCAATACAATTATGATAACCGCGAACAGCCTGCCACGCAAGGAAATACCGCACTTATTTACAAATTTATTTCAAAAAAATTACGGGCCGCTTAAATCTTAAGCAGCCCGTTACTTTATCATATTATTCAGTTACCTCAGTCTTATTGATAATGCCGCATACCGCCTTGACGTTATCTCTGTCCACCTGCTTGTAATCATGCTTCTTGCCTGTAAGATTCGTCTCAAATTCGGAAAGGGCATCTATCTTATCCCAGGGGATAAGGCAGGCATGACGCCGTTTAACTACATCCTTGGTAAGATTGATAGAAGGATCCTTCTTGTACAGTTCTGCCCTCTCACTGCGCTCATCATCGGTCATCGGCTGATATCCGATTGCATAATGGAAGCCCATCCATCTAAGATGCTCGCACCTTGCCAGATTCTCCAGAAGCTCACCTCCGATACTGTCTGCAGGCGTCTTAGCAAGGCCCAGACGTCTGATAAGTCCTGAGAGATAATCCGCGCTGGCACAGCAGCTCATGCGGCTGAAGTAATCACAGCTCTTCCACTGTTCCTCAGGGTCTCCTTCTTTGCAGTAATAATGATTTATTTCCTTGGCCAGAGCATCAAGGCTCCTGCCATACATGATCTCCTTGTCAAAAACGCTGGTGGTTACGCAGTCCTCACCCTTCTTATTGCGGATGATCTTGTCGTCATAACACTGATAAATGGGTAGCGTTGCCCCATTGTCCGAGAGAATATCCATGATTCCGTAGGTAATCTCCTGTCCAAGGCTCTCATTTCCCACCTCCACCGTTATAAGACTTAATCGATTGGCTTTTTCCTTAACATAATCAGCGAACCTTATGCTTCTTGCATCTGCTGCTTCAAACTTAATATCATAGTTTTCCAGAAGTCCCGGATATCTTGAGGAAAAGAATCCGTTTACCTTTTCATAACAGGAATCAAAAATATGAACATGAAGAGAACTTCCCTCGAACTGCGCAACCGGAACTAACTTGCGAAGGATCTCCTGACCGATGCCACCAAAGCCCACCATAAGAACATCAATGTCCTTCGTAGCTCTCCCCTTGTCGTCAAAGCTCATCACATCAGCAATTGGATACTTCCACGTCAGGAGCCTGGCGGTGAGTTCTGTCTGCTCAAAAGCCTTGACCTTACCATACCCGTAGTCTGTTCCCAGTGCCAGCAGTTCATTTCCGATACTTGAGGCTCTTGCAAACATCACAAGCTCAGTGTTTTCAGGCTGGATATTTGCTCTCTTAAGGCAGTTCATCATCTTATGGGCGTAGGAATAATTCTTTTCATAATCCCCGGATAGGACGCTGACTCTTATCCTTCTTTTGCCGTCTTTGAGAGCCAGCCTTTTTATGAACTTATCGCTTGGCTGCATAGCATCAGGATCCGAGTAGACAAGTGCTCCGGTACGGTTCAGATAACTGTCGGGGACACTTCCGCCGCCCACAAATACCAGTGCGACACGTCCTTCCTTGCACAGCGCCTCGCCAAGCCTTAAGGTATTATCATCAATCCCATAGATGATCTCTATATCCCTGAATCTAAGAAGCCAGGTACGAAAGCTCTTAAGTATGTCTTTACCTATAACCAGAATTAAAGCGCTTATTACCGAATAATAGGCAAAAAAGTGCACGATCCAGTAAAAGCATGATGTGAAAATGTTCTGCCCCACCACCTTTACAAAGGAGTCATGGGCGCTGTCACCGGCATTTCCAAACATCCTGCTGACATGAACAACGGTCCTCAGAACCGCAATTGGGGGCAGCTCACTAAACTGGGAAGCATCTATATTTCCATAGATGACAAGTCCTCCTGCGATGGCCACCAGAAAGGAGATACCTGTCCATTTTTTTACATGCTCAGTATCAACCGTAAACCATATGATAAGGGTCAGAAACACTGCTGCTGCGATCAGAATAATTATCACGTTACTCATACTCTTTTACCTCTCGTTTATCTTAAGGTCACCGTTACTTAAGTCCGTATTTCTGCTTGATGGCCCCCGGCGGAGCATAATCCGCCAGGTACTCATCGGCCATTTTGCATATCCCCTTGTAGTCCACAAAAGGAAGCAGATATTCACCCTCGTTGTCGTATACTATAATCCCTTCGTTTGTTTCACCGAACACAGAACCTATCTCACATACTATGCGCATATCCTTGTCAAAAATATATATCTTCTCTCCTCTTAGTACGTAGCTTCCGGTAAGATCACTAAGCCCAAATGAATAGAAGTTATCCTCGGAAGTGGCAAAGGAGCTGACTTTTTCTCCCGTTTCAGCATCGTAAATGCAGGCGGTGTGGTTACTAAGAGCCGTCATAATATACTTTTTGTCCTCAGAGTAATAAATAAAATCAACAAGTCTCTGATTTACATCAAATTTCTCGCTGTCTGTGAAGACCTCCTCCGGAAGATAGGACTGCATCATCTCCGTATCAAAATCACCGTCATAGCGCGCTGCCAGAGTACTTGTCTTATCGGAATAACGGGTCACATAGCTCTCGCTATTGAAAACACAATAGAGATCACCGTTCTTGTAAGTCACGTCGCTGACTGCCAGACTGGGAACCGTCTTAAAGAACACCTCGGTTGCATCTGCCTGATTGTACTCGCTGCAGCTAAAGACTTTGCTTCCACCGGTCAGATAATACAGTTGACCATCTTCTATCCAGGCTTCGAAAATGTTCCCCGGTGCATAGTATCTCTTAACAAGCTCGCCTGTTTTTGGTTCAAGAATTGCCACTTCCGTCTTGCCGCATATATACAGGTATTTATCGGATATCCTGAAAAAACCGTAGATAACCTCAAAGTCTTCAAGGGTTGTCTTCCACTTCTCCTTTTTGGATTCCGGATCCATTAAGGTAATGTCGCAGCTAAGAAGTTCACCCTCGTATCTTCCGGCGGCAACATACAATACATCATCTCCAAGGTATACCACAGGCTCCCGGAAGGATTCCCCTTTATACAGATCAAGCATTTTACCATCTGTTGTATTTATCTTGACCAGGAAGTAGTTCTCTTCCATTTCGGAAAAGCAGCAGGTAAGCACATTCCCTGACAGCCATGCCTCCCGGATACTTACAAATTCTTCGAAAACATCGCTGTGGTCGAATTTGAAAAGAATCTGTCCACCGTCTCCCACAGCGTAGAGAATGTTGTCGAAACTGTCTATAAGCACCATTGTCCCATCATCAACCACGAAAAAGCTTGCATCTGCGGGGACCTCCACCGGGGTACTCTCTTTTGTCTCAAAAGAATAGTAATAACAGTTTTCACCGTTACCCCAGAGCACACCTTCTTCACCGCAGAATGCAGACTGGATCCAGCCATTGTCACTTACGATGGTATGAAGAACACTTCCCGTCTCCGCATCGCACACATAGGCGACCTTGTCCTCATTTAGCAGCACATATTTGCCGTCTCCTGATACATAGAAATTGTACAGCATAGATCCCGCATCGTAGGCGCAGACAGGCTCATGACCTCCTGACATCTTGTATACATCCATGGATTCATACAGTGCCTTAAGCGCATCTGCGTTATATCCTTCCTCTTCATCATCAGGAAGAACGCTCCTGACAGCATAGACAGCATCCTTTCTCCTTCCGGCCTTCATAAGATTTCCTGAGGCTGCAGCCATGGATGAGGCAAAACTGTCCTGAAGCTCACTGTACTGCTTGTTAATGGTCACATTCTGAGCGCTGATCTTGATCAGCATTACGGTTGCAAAAATAGCAAATGCCAGGACAGCCGCTCCGATACTGCCAAAGATAGTCGCCAGCCTTCGCATTCTCTGCTCTCTGTGCCTTTGCTTAAGGTCATCATAATTAAGCCCGAACATTGCGGCGCAGAGCTTGATCACTGCAATATCCATGGCCTTCAGGACCTCTTTTTTGGTGCCGCCCCTGGTATCTGCCGCAAGCGGCTCCAGTTCGCGCCTTGTTATAATGGTCTCGCCGTTTTCTGTTGTAGTCTCTATGTCCTCATAACACAGAATCTCGGGAAAAGAATTGACCGGCTCATCCTCAGCCAGCACAACCAGAATGTGGTCCCTTGGATGGGTCTGCAAAAAGACCTCGATCTCCTTCATACACCATCTGGACTCAGGATATCTGGGCGTACAGATGGTTATGAGAAAGTCCGAGTTAAGAAGCGCCTTGCTGATAGGGTCGGAAAGATTGTCCGTAAGAGGAAGCTCGTCCACGTCGCGAAAGACCCGCTCTATCTTTTTCTTTCCGCTTGCTACCTTAGGAAGCACAGACTTAGGGAGTTTGAAGCTCTCCAGCTTTTTATGGAGATTTTCAGCCACAAAGCTGTCAAACTCATTGTGCCTGTAGCTTATAAATGCATCATAATGAAGATCGTTTCCTCCTGACATATTGGTCACCCCGGGCGCTTATGCGCGTGTTCGCTCAAGACCATGTTTACGATTTATCATGATACAATTATACTGTTTTTTATGTACAATTAAAACAATTTTATAAATTATCTATCTTCGACAGAAGTTCCCAGGAATAGGCATCCTTGGCCTGTTCTTCGTAAGGAAGATCGTCAAAGGGAACCAGCAGGTTATGCTCTCTCGCTGAATCATTCCGCACAGCGGCGTAGTGCCAGTTATTAACGATATGAAAACGAGTCCATCTCTCATGCTCCAGATGCCACAGCGTAAGCTTCTGCTCATCGGTCAGCGCCTTGTAAGCGGCATAGGCTTCCCCGGACGTCGCAGCCTTAAGAATTCCAAGCTTGACAGGCATGTGATCCGCAACTTCCTGGTTTGACTGCCTCTTGAAGGCTGACAGATGGTTCCAGTCAGGGGCTGCTGCGTTATCCTTTCTGTAGGTCTCATGCATACCGATGGCAACACGGCTCATTTTTTCCTTAAGGACGAACTCTTCTGTATAGATATCCTCTATTGAGCCAAAGGTGGTCACTCCTGAGTCATTGATCTTTCTGGAATACAGAACATGGAACTGCTGGTCCTTATTTCTGATCGCATAATATTTGCGGAGCCTGCTAAGGACAGTGAGATTAACGCTTTCATCGAAGTCGCAGATAATGATTCTGTCGGCATTTTCAATTGTCTCTCTGTCTTCCATCCAGGAGGCCTGATGATAGATTATGCTGTCCACCGTTTCGCTCTTTTTATCGATGGAAAAATAATCGCCAAGGTAGTAGTGCTCTGTCCTGAAGGTATTAAAGTCTCCGAACAGATGATATTCAACGCTCTGCGTAACCTTATAAACATTTCTCTTCAAGGCATGCTCAAGGATACTGCTGCTGTACTCTCCATCACCGATGATCACTATCCTTTCGTCATGTCCAAGATCGGCTCTCAAAGGATAGGCGTTCCAGTAGAGCCTGCTGATATTCTCATATTTGCTAAAGCATACCAGATTAACGGGAATTATCTCCGGAACATACTCCGTGAGGCAGTAGCAGTGGAAGGGTAAAATATTGTCCCTAAGGTATCTGTTGCACTGATCATAATACTCTGAATAGTTCTCATAATCATTGTCACAGTCCCTCATAAAAAAGAGATGCAGCCTTGATTTATCACCTTTTAAACTGATGATCTTTTCGAAGGAACAGTCGATAGGCAGTACACCTGAGGGAGTGAAGTCATTGATTTCCCCGAGGCATATGAAGATTCCTTTGCCATGGCTCTTAATGTCACTTATGAGAAAGCTCGTTTTTTCATTTATCTCCGAAAACACATACCAGTTCTCATTTCTGTGCCTTTTAAGCCTCCAAAGTTTGATGCCGTCGGAATTGAAGGTACTGATGATAGTCGCCAGCAAAAAGCCCATCAGCCCCATGCTTGACAGTATGAATATAATACCGATGATCTTGCCCCATAATGTCACAGGATACAGATCTCCGTATCCGACAGTGGTAAGAGTCACTATCATATACCACAGCGCATCGCCTATGCTGGTTATGGAAGAGCCACCGGCTCTTGCCTCTACCATGTATAGGAGGCCGCAGAGTACCAGCATTATCAGACATATAACACCTATGTAGCCAAGTTTTTTCTTCATACATTTGTCCCCCGAAGACTTCAAGTGATCCTGTACCACATCTATACTTAAGCATATCAAAATGTCCTGTTTCTCTGCAAACCTTTTTGTATCCCGCCCATATCTTAATAAACATTATACTTCATAAAAATTATCTAAATATCGATAATTAGATTTCTGATAGTGCTAGAATAATTATGATGGTTAACTATTGTGACCTGATATTTTCATGCAATGATCAGAGGATTTGTAACTATGAGTACTGCCATTTTACCGGAGGGCAAAACCGAATATTTGATAAATAACCTTGATCGGGCGATTAGTGAAGGATGGATTGAAATATATACCCAGCCTGTAGTTCGCTCGTCCAACGGCAAAGTAAGTGAGGAAGAGACGCTGGCAAGGTGGGACGATCCTGTCCTGGGAGTACTTAACCCCTCCGAATTTGTTCCCGTGCTTGAAGCAGCTGATAAAATTGAATTCCTTGACCTGTATATACTGCAAAAAGTTCTGGAGAAGATGCATAAACAGCGTGAAATGGGGATGGATCTTGTAAGAAATTCCATCAATTTTTCGCTCCTGGATTTTCAGCAGGAAGATATCATAGACAAAATTGATGACCTGGTCACTTCTTTTGATATCCCCAAAGACAGAATTGCTTTTGAGATCTCAGAAAGCTCTGTTTTAACTGAAAACACGAAGACTCATCCACAGTTGGAATGCCTCCATAAGCTGGGCTACAGATTTGAGCTGGACGATTTCTGCTACAATTCGATCGCGCTTCTTTTGTCTGGCAAGATCAGATTTGATACTGTCAAGCTGGACATGGCGCTGACCAGACAGATCCCTGATAATCCCATCGCCCAAACCGTTTTATCCGAGCTGACAAAGATGTCCTCCAAGCTTGGTCTTGATACCATCGTTAAAGGCGTAGAGACTAAGGCGCAGGCAGATTTTTTAAGCGAGATCGGTTGTGCTAAACTCCAGGGCTATTACTTCAGCAGACCGGTTTCCGTAGCAAGCCTCTTTGAATTATCAGCAGATAAACAGAATTTCCTGTTATTAGAGCGCACAGAGGAGGAACCCTATTATAATGCTGTAGACAGGATGAGTATACACGAGTTATCCATTACCGATGTAAACAGCGAGGTTCTTGGTAATTATCATAACACAATACCGATCGCCATCATCGAAGTTGACGGTGATGAGCTTACTATTTTGCGTTCCAACAAGGACTTTACGAGATTTCTCCGGGATGATTTTCATTTCGACAGTTCCAAGTCAACTATATCAATCAAAAATCATGAGAACAAACCCGGAATTTACGCCCTTAATTCGATCAAACAGTGCATATCCATCGATGCTCCCATGGTTATTGATGATAGAACCCCTACCGGAAAAACTGCTCATATCATGCTGCAAAAAATCGCACACAACCCGGTTTCGGACAAGAATGCGGTCTTAACAGCCATCATTTCTATTGAAGAATCTAACGCGATCACCGATTCTCTATCCTTTAATTATATTGTCCGCGCGCTGTCAGCTGATTACGTGGCCATGTTCTTTGTAGATATCAGAACAAATAACTATGTAGAATATCATTCTGATGGTGCAAATCGCGATGTAACTGTTGAAAAAAGAGGCGATGATTTCTTCTATGATGCCGGAAACGACGTCAGTAAACGGACTTATCATGAAGACAGACAAATGTTTAAGGAAATCTGCACCAAGGAAAACATTTTAAGAGCCATAGACGAACAGGGCAGCTTTTCCATAACCTACAGATTAGAAGACAAATTCGGAATACGTTATGTAAATCTAAAAGCAGTAAGAGACCGAAGCAATAGCAACCACCTGATCATTGGTGTAAACAGTGTCGATGATCAGATGAAACAGCAGGAAGCCTTTCTGGCAATTCAGAAGGAGAAGGTGTCCTATTCAAGAATGGCCGCCCTTGCCGGTAATATCTATGCCGTTTACACAGTAAATATCGATAATGATTCTTACTCTGCTTATAAAACCGGCGAAGGCGAGAGCTATATCGGTTTCAAAGAAAAGGAAGAAGATTTCTTCAATGAAACGAGACGCCGAATCAAAGATCTGATTTACGAAGAAGATCTGGAGGGCTTCTTAAAGGTCATAAACAAAGAGACAATAATCAAAAAAATCTCAGATGATGGTGTCTTTGAATATACCTACAGATTACTTGTGGATAACAAGCCTACTTACTTCATGTTCAAAGCCGTAATAATATCTGAAAATGGCGAGCCCAAGCTGATAGTCGGTATCGTAAATATTGATGCTCAAAAGAGAAGGGACGAGAAATATGCAGAGACTCTGTCCGCTGTAGAAAATATTGCCCTTAAGGACTCCCTTACCGGAGTAAAGAATAAGCATGCCTATGCCTTGGCAGAAGAAGAGTTTTCTTCGCAAATTGCCTCCGGTGAAGCTCTCGAATATGCAATAGTTGTTTTTGATCTGAATAACCTTAAGTTTGTAAACGATACTTATGGCCATAAAAAAGGCGATGAATTCATAAAGGAAGGCTGTAAGATCATCTGCAAGACCTTTGCTCACAGTCCCGTATACCGCATAGGAGGAGATGAATTCGTGGCCATTGCCAAGGGCACGGACTATGAAAAACTCGATTTCCTCATGGGTGTCATAGACATGAAAAATAACGAAAACAAGGTCAGCGGTAAAGTAACCATTGCAGCAGGCACAGCCCGCAGTTCTAAAGGTCTTTCCTTCAATGATGTATTCAATCAGGCCGATACCTGTATGTATGAAAAGAAAAAGAAGATGAAGCAGCTGTAAATGCCTTTCATGGCATCTACGCTGCCTTATCTTCTATTCTGTCATGACCTTATCATCAAATCTGAATATTTTCTCTTTTGAACTTCTTAGCCGCCTTGGCCCACTTGGATATTTCTTTCTTCCTGGCATAGTTTCTGGTATTTTCTGCACTAAGGGATTTGTATAGTATGTAACGTTCAGCGGACAATTCTCCGTTTTCTATTGCCGCTTTTATAGCACAGCCAGGCTCTGTATCGTGCTTGCAGTCACTGAATCTGCAGCACCTCTCAAGTTCCAGGATGTCTGAAAAAGTGTTGTCGATTCCCTGCTCTGTGGCCGCCATTCCCAGCTCTCTCATACCGGGAGTATCGATGATAGATACGCCGTTTGGAAGCTCGATGAGCTGCCTGTGGGTGGTGGTGTGTTTTCCTGTGGAATCGGATTCTCTTACCGCAGAGGTTCTCATTATCTCTTCCCCGGCAAAGGCATTTAACAGCGTTGACTTTCCTGCGCCTGATGAGCCCATGAGGCAAATAGTGACGCCGGGCCTAATATACTCCTGCAATTCATCCACGCCAATTCCATATAGCGCAGAAATTGCATGAACTCTCACCTTATCGGATATACTCTCCACTTCTCTTATGTACCTGCCATAGTTGCTGCAAAGGTCTGATTTGGTCAGCACCACAACCGGTGTGGATTTCCCCTGAAGAACGACGCTCACATATCTGGCAATCCTGTTGTAGCTGTAGTCCTCATTAAGGGATGTGACTATAAAAGTGTAATCCACGTTAGCCACCATGTACTGCATTACCCCGGTCTTAGCCTGATCGGGCCTTTGCAGGAAGCTCTTTCTCTCACATACCGAAAGGATGGTGGAATCGCCCCGGCTGTTATACAAAAATGTAACATAATCTCCCACAACCGGGAGCTTGTCCGCATCCTCTTCGTAGAAACTGCCTTTTAACTTCGCCGGAAGCTCCTGTTCCTGGTATCTGATTTTGTAGCTGTTCTTGTTGATCTCTGAAATTCTTCCAATTATTGTATTATTCAATTCTTTGTCTCCTTATATTTTCATTAGTCAGGTTAAGTTACTTGCGCATAGTATGGAGACCCGGTCATGGAAATTTGCCTGAAATGGCACTGAGTGTAAAATAGAAAAACCGTAGCTAAAGAAGCCACGGTTGTAAATTCATAAATATATAAGCCTGATAAAAACTGTTAAAAGGCATAAACCGAGGTCCTCATACAATATGAAGTTGCAATGTCTGTTATGTACTTTACACTCATTATTATGATTTCCTCGCTTTCTTTAGTATTTTTACTACAATGATGATTCTATCACCGATAAAACGTAAATGCAATTGTTTATTAACTAAACTATCGCTTTCCTTCAATGCTGGAGGTCAGGTATTGCAAAAGGCTGCCATTTCCTTCTCCAGCAGTCTGTATACATTGGCCACAAGAAAACCGTCTGCTATGGCATGATTAAGGCGCACCGTCACCGGCATCATGAGTCTTCCGTTTTCCTCTCGGTATTTTCCCCAGTTGATGATCGGAGGAAAATAAAGATAACCATCCGGCAGCTCAATATTCAACGAATCATAGGACAGCCAGGAAATATAGGATGCGTCAAACCAGTTCGGATGATTCTTAGAATCAAGGCCATACTCTCTGGTCTTCTTGGCATTCTCCACATCCTTCACCGCATTCCTGTAGAACTCGTCGTAGTCTTCTGAATAAACCGTATAAACCGGAGTACAGGTCTCTGTATCCTCATGAAAGACATACTGTATCGGGTTGATACTGTCATAGCAGATCAGCTCATCTGTCTCCCAGAGATACCCCATCCTATAGTCATCTCTTGAGTTAAGTACCTTGGACAGAATATACAGAAAATTGATGTAAAACTTAGTCCCCTTCTCTTTGGAATACTTCACCAGATCCGTTACATCTATCCTCGCTGTCATGGAAGTAGAGCACTTGCAATCCTCAGTAAAATGGCGAAAAACGCCGCTTCTGTAGTATTCTTTTTTGTTCACAACCTTATAGTTCATTTCACCCTTCTTTCAGTTCTTTTCCAGTATTTCAAAAGCTTTTTGGTAGTCCTGTCCGAGAATTTCCTGGGTCTTCTGGAAATCATATTTCTCATGTAGTCTGGTCTGGACTTTCAGGAATTCCTTTTTACCATATTTCCTGATATATAAGGACTGAGCTTTGGCAGCGTTTGCGCCATCATTTGAAGGCACAAAAAAGCCTTTATTACAGGTCTCAATTTCGCTACATTCGTAGCAGCCATCAATCCCTTTTTCTTTACAACATTTTACATTTGGACAGATCCTGCCTTCAGAACATGTAGCAAAAGAACAAACATTATAGCTTGTCCTACAGCCTCCGCACCATTCACCCAGGAAACAATGATTGCATGACAAGCCGCATATTGCCACAAGGTCGACACCTTTTCTGGCGTTCTTGCATAGTTTATCTTTTATGCGCCTCATGGCCTCTATATGCATGATCCAGTGGCGGGAAAAAGGCATCTGTATGAGGCCCTTTATATCCTTGCCACACCAATAGTCGATAAGCCAGAATGCGTTCTCATCTTCACTGACACATTTGCTCTTTATAAGCTGAGTCTTTGTCTCGCCTTCAAACTTTCTTTTTAAGTCCTTATAATTGAGACCTTTGAGAAGCTCATCGCTTGCTTCCTTTACAGCCTTCGCATACAGATAGAGCTGCTCGACATTCAGTTTCTTTGAAAACTCAGCAATCTCTTCTCCCACAAGTTCATTCCCGGTTGTAATGATGGGAGAGCTCGTTTTTTCCAGGAAACCTTCCCTAAACAGAATCTGCTCATCTTGCGCGATCATCTCATGGGCAACGATATCTTCAATCCTGAAAATATGCCATATAGAATAGGCCAGCGTCTTGCTATGATATCCGTCGACGCCGGGAAATGGCATCTGATAAAAAGCCTCCTCAGGGTAGCCTTCTACGATCCAGGTGACCTGCTGGAACATCTCATCTCTGAATGCGATTAGTTTCTTGGTAGCTTCATCAAAAGTCGCCTCTTTGGATAAAAGGCGTTGCACCTCTTTATTCTTCTCCGACCATTCTTTGTCCATAACGCAGATCACCTCCTGAAGCTTCGCTTACCTGTTACCTCTTTTTTACCGGAATGCAGATCTCGCTGACATAATCAGCTGCTGAGGGGTCTCCCGGGAGATAGTTCTCGATGTCTACATCAGGGATCAGCTCGTACTCAGACACCGGAAGCCATTCCTTGTAGATACGCTCCCACATATCCTGTATTGCATTGGGGGACGGACCGACACATTTAAATACTGCCCAGTCATATTCGGGAATATGGATAACTTCAAAGCCTTCAGGCACGCCATCTACATCCGATGCCTTGCAGCCAATGCCGTACTTAAACTCATCGCTTCCGCTTTTCGCCTGAGCGCATACCCCCAGATACCCCGGAATCTTTCTGTACTCCTCATTGGAATAGTACTCATCCCAGAACTTCGGTATCTCCGTTTCACTGGTTTCGGCATTAAACAGCTTAGCATGTACGAGAAGATCCATCTCTTCCCATTTCTCAATCTTGTATTCCATGATACTGCCTCCTTTAATCGTGATCTGGACGGTATACCTGCTCATGAACTGGATAGGCTCTCCTTTTTTGGCCTGCGCAGGCGACACACCGTGAAACCTTGTAAAAGCCTTGGTAAAGCTCTCCGGCGAATTGAATCCAAACTTAAGTGCAATATCAATAACTTTCCCATCTCCCTTTACCAGCTCCGATGCGGCCTGAGACAATCGTCTTTTTCTCAGATATTCCGCCGGAGACATTCCTGTCAGCAGCGTGAAAGCTCGCTGGAAATGGAACGCTGAAAGATTAACTGCCTTGGATATATCCGCCAGGGTTATATCCTCTGTCAGATTCTCTTCCATGTATTCTATTGCATCGTTTATGGTCCTTACCCAATCCATTTGGTATCCCTCCTTTCACTTAAGATTTTAAGGCGGTAATAGATTGCAATCCTGTCCTTGGTTGCTTTGTTTTGTCATTTTTCTTGGCGGTGGTAATGGAGGCGATGAGCTTTCTTCTGATTGTTCCACATTTTCTGTGCCTCCAAAGAATAACCATCTATCTGCATAGATGTGGAAACACGAGTAAATAGATATACTTTTGGTTTTTCTTTTCCCAATTATATCATCTCCTTTAGATATTTTTATCCGGAAGTTTTAGCAAAGCATCAATAACCGGGCGAACCATTTGTACTGATTCTACCTTGTTAATAGCACAGAGTTTTCGTCCTGCATCCTTACTGGATGCTCCACAATGGTATGCTTGCTCTGTTGATAATCCATAATCGAGTACAATAAGCCTATCATGACAATCAGGATTAGCCTTAATTCGAAGCGGTGGATATTGGTTTAGAAAATCATTAACCACTGATGTTGTAAGAAAGCCTCGCTTACCGTGTCCATTTTCTGTAAAAAGAATAACCTCAACCCCTGGATTTTTCTGCGATAATAACTGTAAAGACTTCGTATTCATATAATCGTCAACAACATAAATTGATTTTGCTGCCTGCTGATAGATATCTATGTAAGCCGCATCAGCTTCAAACTTCTGACCTTTATAGATTATAAAATTCTTAAAATCCTTATCCGAAACAAAATTTTCATTCAGGGTATCAATACTCTTCTGAATATCTTCAATTGCCTTATCCGTTTTCTTCTGATGATCAATTGCTCCTGCCATTTGCACTGAAAGCTCCGAAACTTTAGCAGTGACCATGCTCATTTCAGACTGGGTAACGAACTGCTGATTCTGTCGGATGTAATGACGCATTTCCTTAAAAGCACGCATAATGAAAATACTCTGTTGCTCTGCCAATTCTCCTCTAAGAACAGTAGCAAGCATATATATTCCCTGCTCAGTAAAAGCATAAGGAAGTTTTCTTTTACCGCCCCAACTTGAAGTCGCATTTTGCGACTTCAAGTTCTCTTGTGATGAAGTCGCAAAATGCGACTTCACCAAATCAACTTCATCCATTGTTAATTGAAACATAAAATCCTCTGGGAATCTGTTTATATTTCGTTTAACCTGCTCATTTAATCTTTTAACCTCATATCCATATATTGAAGCCAAATCATAATCCAGCATCACCTGCTGTCCGCGAATCGTATATACACAGTTTCTAATAGACTCAACTGTGAGTAATCCTGTTGTATTTTCCATAAACACTATATTCCTTTGCATTTTCTTTTTTTGAAGTCAC
This sequence comes from Butyrivibrio sp. DSM 10294, assembly GCF_028539135.1. Lineage (NCBI taxonomy): Bacteria > Bacillati > Bacillota > Clostridia > Lachnospirales > Lachnospiraceae > Butyrivibrio > Butyrivibrio sp. DSM 10294. The sequence goes on from NZ_JANSWL010000072.1 coordinate 173,665, forward strand.
AAATTGTGACTTCATGTATTTATGCGTTAAAAACAAAAATATTTTTGTGGCCGAAAAAATAGACCACAAAGCCTCGGTTCAAATTTGTAAACGCATATTAGACTTAGAACTATATCTACATGTCTTCAAGACTTTCTATCTTCTTCAAGGCCTCCATATAAGCCATAAGCCTCTTCTGCTGTTCTTCCTTAAGATTATGATAATCTTCAATCATCTGAACATCGCCTGGAGTGAATTTACTTTCTGGACTTGCTGCAGCAATTTCCTCTTCATCCTCAATTCCTTTACCGGTAAGAAGTTGCTCCGGGGTAATTTGTAAAACATTACAGATGTCCATTATCTTTTCTACAGTAGGATTGGTCTTTCTCTTTTTCCATTCGCTTATGGTACTGGTTGAAATACCTACCTGCTTTGCAAACTCCGCCTGAGTCATATTGCGTTCTTTCAAAACCTTTATAATTCTTTCACTGATAATCATGAGTGATACCTCGCTTGCCATTCACTTATATAACATTCATATTAGTGAATTCATTTTACCACACCTCATGATATCCTTCAATGTTCTACTTCGTTTTCTTATTACGGAACTTCATATACGCCTTATAAGATTCATATATATATCTTTTTTGAAGATAGACATCAGGATCTGGTAATGAATCAAAATCAATTTCATCAGCGTATTTTGCTATTATATTTCCGATAAAGTTTGCAAGAGAACTCCATTCATCTTTGTCTTTTACTATCACTTTATTCTTCACAGCTATCCCCTTCCTTAAATGAGATTTTTGGCCTTTCACAAATTGGCAAGCAGTGCATCGGTGTACACCTGATGCGATTTTGCCTGTTGGGGAGTGTGCCCCAATCCCCCTGATTGCCGATTTTCATCGACAAGCTACGCCTGCAATGCAGGCTAAAAACGAAGTCAATAAATGTCCAAATATTTGTTAAAAGTCTTTTCCACCTTCTTCAAAACTCGTTCATGATTCTCCTTCATATCCGAAATTGTTTTGCCATCTACAGTGCCACATGAATTGGCAACTTTTGCAATCTGGTTGATATTGTTGCTGTCAATTTTTAGAAGTTTGATGATTTCTAATAACTCACTGAAGTCTATGTGAATGTAATATCCATCGATTGCCATCTTCCTAATATAGGCGCTCATGTTTTTGACTCCTATCTTCTCCATCCTGTCATGAATCATCTGCAATTCATTTTCAGGAATCTTGATATGAATCTGTTTGTTACATGGAACGTATCCCTGATTTAACAACATTTGCTTTTCACCTCCTCTCGTTATCGTTGTTCATGGACTAATTATCCAAGATTTAGAACCCCTACTCCGTATATCCAAGAGGTAGGAAATAGCTGCACTTCTCAAAATTTTCCACGATATTGGAATTCATCATTTATAGCAAACTTACATTCTGTTATGATTTACATATACAAGAACTTTTGGAAAAGCACTGGGGGAATAAAGCATTGAAGTGTAAATTATCAATTCAGGAAAAACTAAAAGATTTGAGAATAGAAAAAGGCCTGTCTCTGCAAGAATTGTCAGAGCAGACCGGGATATCCAGAGCATCTCTTGGAAATTATGAAACAGATGATTACAAAGAAATCTCTCACAAGGCCATCATCACACTTGCAGATTTTTATGGAGTAACATCAGATTATCTTCTGGGGCTTACAGAAAACAGAGAGCAACATCCATTCCCTGTAGATGAACTTGGGCTAGATGATGAAACTATAAATCTATTGAAAAGTGGAAAGCTTAATGTCCGCCTAATTTGTGAAATGATTAAGCATCCAGATTATATAAATTTTATTTCTGATATGGAAATTTATGTTGATAATCTTGCCGGAATGCAATTTAGAAACATTAACAAAATGATTGAACAGACAAGAGTCCGCCTTCAAAATAAAGGCATTTCTGATGAAGATCATTACATGAAAACTTTACAGGCAGCTACTATCTCCGAAGACAATTACTTTAACAATCTCCTCGGAAATGATGTAGTAAAAATTGCTAAAGATATAAGAGACGCACACAGCAAAGATCCTGAAACTGGTGATACAACAACACCTGTTGATGATATACTCGACTCATTTGAAGAACTAAAAACTGCCGACAATGCAACACAGGCTCAAATGGTCATGTACAGCAAACTCTTCAAAATCAATTTTACAAAAATGGATCCCTACGAGTTTAAGACCTTTACAGACATCCTTCAAAGATACTCGGACCTCTGTAAACCAGTAAAAGGGAATGGCCGCGGCAAGAAGAAAAAATAATCCCGCAGCTGTCTGCTCATCACAGACAACCACGGGCATACCCTTGCGTTTATTCTACTCTTCCGCAGTATATTTCACATTGAGTAGTACATGGTCATCTTTCCCTTTTCAGCCTATAAGTTCTGTAATTGTCTTTTTCTCAAACCGCTTTAGTGGAAAATATACTGCCGCCATAGCGGATCCAAATACAAGAGCCACAATAATACATAACTCGATTACTGGAAACTGCCATTCAGTACCATAGTAACTTGAGATTGCAGTTTTATAAAACCAGGCATGGAGCAAAGTTCCCGGGACACATCCGGCGAAACAACCAACAACAGCCAACGTCATTGTCTCTGCAAGTATCATTTTCTTTAGCTGGTGATTATCTAACCCTATTGCACGCATCATCCCATACTGTCTACTGCGGGCCGAAACACTCATGGTAATACTGTTTATAATATTTAATGCTGCGATAAGACCAAGGATTCCCAGAAATGTATATACAAGCAAAGAAAAAGCGTAGTATGTACTATTTGCTTCCAAATTGATTGCCCTTCTGTCACTTAGAACAAGATCATCATCAATCATCGCGCGAATACTATTAATTGTATCATCTCCAGCATCTTTTTCTAACTGAATATCAATTACTGAATACTCTGTTTCACCTACATACTCTGTGAATGTCTCCTCAGAACATATTACGGTTAGACTATCTGTCGTTGAAAACGGGTTATCAGATATCATTGCAGCTACATGTAATTCATTTCCATTTAATGTATAACAGTCTCCAATATTTATAATGTGGTTTTGATCATATACGACAATAACAGAGCCGATTTCATTTTTAACACTTTCAATATTTCCTCCCCGGATCAAATCCTCCTTTGCCCATTCAAGCTGAAGATCATCATATGAAATCAAATCAATCTGCCTTATACCAGTATTGGTTTCAACATCTGCCAATACGTGCATACGTCCATATACATTTTTCACTCCGGTTATTTCCCGAATCTTTTGTGCAAATTCCTGATTGAACACCGCTCCATAATCCCGTCTATAGATACTAACCTGTGGAGTATAAGATTTTGTTGTTGTAAGCGAAGTATTTATCCAATCAATCATCACAGAACACATAAGGAACAGGATAATGCTAAGAGCAAAAGATCCGGAAATCAGTATTACGTTCTTTTTCTTTTTCACAGCGTGATAAACTCCAAGAGAGGTCTCTACATCAGTAACTATCTTCGCTGAGTTATTAAAAACCACAGTCTGTTCACCTGCAACTGCTTTAATAGGCGATACCTTAGATGCCTTTCTGGCGGGGGCTTCAGCTGAAATAAGAACAGTAATTATTCCAACCATAATTCCCAAAGCGATACCCGTAAAACTAATTTTACCTACAGGCATATTCTCCCACTCGCCACCTATACCATACGCAAGTACTGCACATATTCCCCAACATGCCAGCATAGAAGCACATATCCCAGTAGGAATAGCAAGTTTTAGCCATTTTAACGCCTCACATCTCACAATATGACGCACTTGACTTTTACTTGTTCCTATACATCTTAGCATTCCAAAATATTGTGTTCGCTCTGAAATATTCGCATTCATACTGCCCGATATCATAAAAATTCCCGCCAATATAACCAGAACAACTAAGATCCCTGCAATTCCATACAGTCCAACAATATAGCTATTTGTACTAATTCCCATAAGTCCCAGAATTGCAGTATTCTCGCTAATGTTTTCATCCGTCAGACCATACGCTTTCTTAAGCCGGGCAATATCATCTTTTATGTGAAAGCTCTTCTTAAACCTGATATAATACACAGGCTCATTATCAATACCATTTACAGTGATCTTATCAAATGTTTCATAGTTCAGTATGCTGAGAATCGCATCTTGACTTAGGCTTATTGAAGTATCGATTATAAATCCGCAAATCGTATATGTATGTTCTCCATCCGGTGCATCAAAGACCACCTTGTCTCCAATAGAGTATCCAAATACATCTTTTGCATTCAAACTGAGCAGAACCTCTGAATCATCTTCTGGGAAATGACCTTCCAAAAGAGATCCGGGAACCATTTCCATAAATGTCGGTTCCGTTCCGACAATACAAAGCATATGCCCATCTAAAAGATAATCCTCATCAAGATTATAATTAAGTGTATCGTAGCAACAGCTTTCCTCAATATCAGCTTCTTTAAGCACTTCATTCATTTCGTTTGCTGAAATATTCTTGAGTAAAATATGCCAGTTTCCATGACTTCTGATCATGTTTTCACTCATGTGCATATACTCAAAATCAACCATGCTAAAAACCGAAGTCACCAGAAAAACTGCCAGGAAGATACATGCTATCGTCATGTAACTCTGGCGTCTGTTGTGACGTGAATGCAGCTTCGCCAATTCCAGATAACTCCTCATTCACGACACCTCCCCAGATCAGTAACTACTCCATCACTTACATTGAGAATACGGTCAGCAGAACGTGAAATATTCATATTATGCGTAATCATGATAATAGTCTGTTCATATTTTGTAGATGCTTCTTTTAACAAGGCAATTACTTCCCGACTATTTGCAGAATCAAGATTACCGGTTGGTTCATCTGCCAGAATCAGACTCGGTCTAGTAAAAAGAGCTCTGCCTATCGCTACACGTTGCTGCTGTCCACCCGAAAGCTGTCCCGGAAGGTGATTCCTTCGTTCCTTTAAATTCAGTATATCAAGCAATTCCTCCAAATATACTTTATCGGGCTTTTGATAATCCAATAATACAGGGAACATGATATTCTGCTCTACAGACAACTCCGGGAGCAGATTAAAAGCCTGAAAAATAAAGCCGATATTTCTTCGCCTAAAAACAGTCATGGCATTGTCATTCATTGAAAAAATATCATTTCCGTCAATATATATTTTCCCATTATTTGGTGTATCTAATCCACCAATCAAATTTAACAACGTGCTTTTTCCAGAGCCGGATTCCCCAACAATTGCAACAAATTCTCCTTTAGGCACAGTAAAACTAACATTTTTCAAAGCTTGTACTGCTGTATCTCCGCTTCCATATTGTTTGGAAAGCTCTTTTACCTCCAATAGATCCATTTATAACTGCCTCCTTGTCATATATTGGCTCTATTGTAGTCGTGGATTCCTACACTGACACTAATACAACCTTACAATTTAGTAGGAATTAGAAAATTAACAGAAAAAGTTGTTCCTTTTCCAAGCTCACTATCTACTTCTATTATTCCACCATGCGTCTCGATAATTGTCTTTGCCAAAGGAAGTCCTAGACCAATCCCATGCGTGTCCTGAGAAAACCGACTACGATAAAAACGTTTAAAAATATGATTCAAATCTTCCGGATGGATCCCACTTCCATTATCTCTGAACATTACATTTAAAATATTGCCCTTTTTAACCCATTTTACAGAAATTATCCCTCCATCGGATGTGTGGTCTATGGCATTTTTAACAATGTTTCCAAAAGCTTCAGAAATCCATTCATAATCGCAGTTAAAAATAATATCCTCTCCCTCGAAAACGAGTTTCTTATTTTCAATCTCAGCACGATAGGAAAAGCGCTGTTTCAAATCATCCATGATTTCCGCTATACTTTCAGAATGCTTTTCAAATGTTATCGCGCCCGCATCCATGCGATATATTTTTAAAAGATTTTTTACCAACACATCTATCCTTGTAAGTTCAGCACCAGAAGCCTCGGAAAAGTGTCTGACATCATCCATACTTTCTGCATCAGATATCAATTCATTGTAAACTCCAAGCGCTGACAATGGAGTTTTTAACTGGTGTGAAATATCAGATATAGCCGTTTTCAGAAATTCATTTGTCTGCTTTTCTCTTTCTGTCTGTGCAGCCGAAACAGACGAAAGATTATTGATCGTCTGAAATAAATAGAAAAGCTCACCTTCTTCATTACATTCAATACGTTCATCCTTCTGTCCAGACAAAAATAGATTTATTTGATCAACTGCATTTTCAAGTAAAGTATCCTGCTTTTTAAAGTAGTCGATGAAGAATACCAGAATAGTCATTGATACCGCAAACGACAAAAGCAAAAGAGAAAAAGAAAACTGACGGTTAAGACATTGAATTGCAAATGCATAGAAAAAAAGAATGCCTATAACTGCCAGTAATAACTTTCGAATATGCCTATTTGCAAACAGCCTCATAGCATTACCCTCCATTTATATCCCATACCTCTGACTGTTATGATTTTTTCAGGACAATCTGGCTCCTTCTCAATCTTCATTCGAAGTCTTCTTATATATACACTAAGTGTATTATCTTCAACAAAATTCCCCTCTCGATCCCACAGTCGCTCATAAAGTTTTTCTTTTGACAAAACAATATTGGGATTTTGCATAAAGAAACAAAGAAGCTTAAACTCTACACTGGTCAGATCTATGGATTTACCTTCACAGAATGCTATCCCTTGCAAATAATCGACTTTAATTCCATTTGATTCAAGAATAGTTTTATCATCTGAGCCTATTTTTGTTCTGCGTAGTAAGGCACTGACACGGCTAAGTAATATTCCAAGCTTGAATGGTTTTGTCACATAATCATCTCCGCCAATGTCCAATCCCATAATAACATTTGTTTCTTCGTCAGATGCAGTCAGAAAAATGATTGGAACTTCGGAGTTTTGACGAACTAATTTACAGAAATCAAATCCGTTTCCATCCGGTAGAGACACATCAAGAATTAGCAAATCATATTTTTTTTCATTCCATGCTTTTTTAGCTTCAGCAATAGTTCTTTTTCCATCTATTTCATACCCTTGCTTTTTTAACGCAAAAGTCAGTCCTTCAGAAAGGCCTAAATCATCTTCTAAAAGTAGAATACTCTTCATATGTCCCCCATAAGTCAAAGTCTAACAAAAGTCTTATCATATCATTTTAAAATTTCTCAGTGCTTCTTCAATCGCTCTTACCTTTTCCTCCGGACATCCAGGCTGTCTGCTATTCTCAGATTTTGGCTTATTGTAATTTTCACGCTCAATAATCCCATGCTTCTGCTTTACCTGAGCAATGTTCAGATTTGTCACATGAAATCCATAGTTCTCCTGCACCCATTCCTCTATCTCTTTGTATGTTGCCTTAGCTTCCGCACTTGTAAGATCAAGCTCATCCATATCCACCTTTACGTTGATATGATGTTTTGCTTCATGAAGTTTGGACAATAAACATACCGTCTCCACATGCACAGTATGACTAAACATGTCACAAGGACGAATCTTTTTAATTTCGTATCCGCCATCCACCAGTATTCTCAGGTCACGGGCGAGGGTTGCACTATCGCAGCTGACATAAACAATTCTCTCAGGCTTCATCTTAAGCATGGTCTCAAGGCACTTCTCGTCGCATCCTTTGCGAGGAGGGTCAACAACAATGACATCAGGATGTAGGCTGGCAGCATCTTTGTTTTCCTTCATCTGCTTTTCATAGAACTTAGGAAGTACCTCCTCAGCCTTACCACAGAAAAAGTCCGCATTATCAAGGCCGTTACGAACCGCATTCTTCTTGGCATCCTCGATGGCTGCGTCAATTATCTCAACGCCGTAGACATGTCCTGCTGCCTTTGCCATAGACAGGGTGATGGTTCCTATGCCGCAGTACAGGTCCCAGACTGTCTCTTTTCCTGTAAGTCCGGCATATTCGATGGCCTGTCCGTAGAGTTTCTCACATTGAACAGGATTGACCTGGAAAAATGAAAGGGGCGAGATCTCGAATTCAAGGCCGCAGAGCGTGTCACGGATTGTGTCCGTTCCCCAGATGGTATGGATCTCGTAGCCCATGATAACGTTGGTATTCTCAGTGTTTATACTGACAGAGATGCTTGTCATCCCGGCGACGGCAGAAAGTCTCTCCGTAAGCTGTTTCTGATTCTTAATATACTCTGCTTCACCGGCATTATTCTTCGAAGTCTTTCCATGACTATCAGTGCCCTTGTAATTGATCACAAGGCACACCATGATCTGACCACTCTTGAAGCCCTTCCTTATCAGTACATGACGAACAAGGCCCTTGCCGGTCTTCTCATCATAGGGCCGGATATTATTCTTTTCCATGTGGCCTGTGATGATGTCCAGTATCTCTTTGTTCTCTTCTGTTCCGATAAGGCAATCACTGACAGGAATAATGCTGTGGGTTCTCCCTGCGTAAAAGCCTGCAATGTTTTTGCCATTCTTATCCTTGCCAATGGGGAACTGGGCTTTGTTTCTGTATCTCCAGGGCTCCTCCATTCCGATGATCGGCTCCATAACAGAATCAACAAAAGCTTCATCAAAACCGCCAAGACGCACGATGTTGCTGCGAACCTTGTTCTGCTTGAACTCAAGCTCTCTTTCGTAGGACATACTCTGGGTCTGGCAGCCGCCGCACTGACGGGCAATGGGGCACTTTGGCTCCACGCGGTATTCGGAAGGCCTTATCACCTCATCAAGATGGGCGTAGGCATAGTTTTTCTTGGCCTTCATAATGGAGGCCTTAACTGTATCTCCTATTACCGCATCCTTTACAAAAAGGGTATAGCCGTCTATCTTGCCAATACCCTCCCCGTCAATTCCTATATCTTCAATTGTAAGTGTCAGAACATCGCCCTTGTTGTATGGGGCATTCTTTTCTACTTTCATGACTTCCTCCAATGCAGCCTGTGCAATTCCCCTTCCTTCTCCAGACCTGCGAAGTTGTTCTGGCGAAGTGCCTCATACAGCACAATTGCCACAGAGTTAGACAGATTCAGCGACCTGATCTCCTCTCCCATGGGAATCCTGATACAGGTCTCCTCATTGTCCACCAGAATTTCCTCCGGGATTCCGGCGCTCTCTTTTCCGAACATGATGAAATCATCGGGACCGAAATCCGCCTCCACATAGGACTTCTTCGCCTTGGTGGTGGCATACCAGATCCTGGCGCCGGGGTGCTTGTCACAGAACTCGTTGTAGTCCATGTACCTTGTCACATCGAGCTTGTCCCAGTAGTCCATTCCGGCTCTCTTTAGTTCTTTTTCCCCGAGACGAAAGCCCAGGGGCTCGATAAGATGAAGACTTGTGTTCGTTGCAACGCAGGTTCTTCCGATATTTCCCGTATTTGCTGGAATCTCCGGCTGATGTAAAACTATATGCATAAAATATTAAACCTCTTCTTCGTCCATGACCTTAGCCTTAGGCAGGGAAAAAATAAACTCCGTGCCAACGCCCTCCGTACTGATGACGTTGATGTTTTCCTCATGGGCTTTAATAATCTCTTTTACAATGGAAAGGCCAAGGCCTGTTCCCTTCTTGTCCTTGCCTCGCGACAGGTCGGACTTGTAGAATCTCTCGAAGATCATCTTCTGATCATCCTTGGGGATTCCGATTCCGCTGTCCTTGACGGATACAAAGACCTTGCTGTGCTTCTCCGTGGTCTCTATCTTGATGGAGGAATCATGGTGACTGAACTTGATGGCGTTGTCCACAAGATTGTACAGCACCTGCTGGATCTTGCTGATGTCAGCGTTCACCAGCATTTTTTCGTCGGTGAGCACCAGTTCTATGGCAATCCTCTTTTCCCTGCAGGTTCCCTCGAAGGAAGCAGCAACGTTTCGGATTACCTGGTTGATGTCAAAATCTGTTTTATCAAGCAGCATTCCCCTGGTGTTAAGGTTGTTCAGTGTCAGCAGCTCGTTGGTAAGCTTGGTAAGTCTGTCGGTCTCGTTGATGACTATCCCAAGATATCTGTCGTGCATCTCCTCAGGAATGGTTCCATCCTGCATCGCCACCAGATACCCCTTGATGGAAGTAAGGGGAGACCTGAAATCGTGGGATACATTGGCGATGAACTTCTTCTGATCATCCTCCTGACGGGCAATCTCTCCTGCCATGTAGGACAGAGTCGCTGCAAGATATCCCATCTCATCCTCCGACTCCACCGTAAACTCATAGGCCATATTGCCGGCGGCATACTGCTCTGTGGCCTTGGTGATCTTACGAAGTGGCATATACACCAGCTCCGTGAAGAAGATCAGGATTATCATGGACAGCAAAAAGAGCACTATCAGCATCAGATATGAAATATTCAGATAATCATTGGCCTGCTCCTGAATATCGATAACAGGCTCATGAACAATAACATAGGCCTGAACCTTGTACCCCGCTGTAATCGGGGCAAAAACGCTGAGCATATCCTCATCAAAGGTTCCGAAGAAATTACCTGTGGTGTAATAATACCCGCCGGTAACCGTTGGATCAAAGCCGTTTACCACGATCTCATCTCCGGGGCCCAAGACTCTTGAGGAATCAAGAACCAGTCGTCCCGAAGGGTTGATGATCCAGATGGACGCTCCCTGCATGTACTTGGACAGAGCCACCATCTGGGTATGCACAGCCTCCAGCGAAGTCTCACTGTTATACAGGTCTGCCGCATAGGTATTGGCAATCTGGGTTGCGATCTGATACATGGTATCCGCCCTGTCACGCCTTATCCTCTCATAGGTCATGCTGTACACAAAGGTTGCCACCACGATAAATCCAAAGATTCCAAACAGCAGGTATGCCAGCAGAAATTTTAAATAAAGAGTTCTCTTCATAAGTAAAAATCCTTACTGTTGTACCTCAAATTTGTAGCCGATTCCCCAGATTGTAGCAAGGCGCCAGCTGTCGTGATCGCTAAGTTTCTCACGAAGACGCTTGATATGTACGTCAACGGTTCTGGTATCTCCGATGTACTCATAGCCCCAGATCTGGTCAAGAAGCTGCTCTCTGGTAAAAACGTGATTTGGCGAAGCCGCAAGGAAGTACAACAGCTCTAACTCCTTCGGCGGCATATCAACTCTCTCTCCCTGATAGGTTACGGAGTAGTTGGTCATATTGATCTCAAGATCCGGATATCTTACCACCTTGTCATTAGGCTTCTCCGGCTCCTGAACCGGTGCTTTGGTGCGGCGAAGAACAGCCTTTACCCTTGCCACCAGCTCCTTGGAATCAAAGGGCTTCTCCATGTAATCATCTGCCCCCATCTCAAGACCAAGAACCTTATCAAAAACCTCTCCCTTGGCGGAGAGCATGATGATCGGCACCTGAGACCTGGTCCTTATCTCCCTGCAGACCTGATAGCCGTCGATTCCCGGCAGCATCAGATCCAGAAGGATAAGATCCGGATTAAAAGTGTCATAGGTGTTAATTGCCGATTCGCCATCGTTACAGATCCTGGTCTCGAAGCACTCCTTGATAAGGTAGAGTGAAACCAGCTCTGCGATATTGTTGTCGTCATCGACGATTAAGATTTTCTGTTTGTTTACCATTTTTACCTTCCCATTCCCCTCATATTATGAAAATCATTTAATAAAATTAACTATTGTAACACCCGCATCGCCTTCGCCGTATTCGCCCAGCTTGTAGGACTTGACGTAGGGCACGCCCTTAAGATAGTTGTGAACTGCATTCCTGAGAGCTCCCGAACCCTTGCCGTGTACGACTCTGACGTTATTAAGATGAGTCATATAGGCGTCGTCCAGGTATTTATCCAGAGCGGCGATGGCATCGTCGCAGTTCTTGCCGATAAGATTGATCTCTGTTCTGATATTGGCAGCCTTGGACAGATCCATCTTGCCGCCGCTTGTGTTCCTACCATAGAACTTCTTCATAGCAGTCTTCGCATCATCGTCGGACACCAGCACCAGATCGCGAATATTGGCCTTGGTCCTCATGATACCGCACTGAACATAAAGGTTGCCGTCCTTGTCGGGCTTGGAGCTGATGGTTCCCTTAAGTCCCATGGACACGATCTTGACGGACTCGCCCAGCTTAAGCTGAGATTCCTTAAGGATCGGATGAGTCTCCTTGGCCTTCTCGTTCTTGGAAGAATTGGAAATAGCCTTGTTCTTGTCGGAGATCTTCTGTCCTACGCTGGTTCTTGCTCTCTCAAGATCAGCAATTGACGCTCCGGGGCCTGCCTTTCTGAAGGTCCTGATGGTATCATCCGCCATGTCCTTGGCCTCCTGCAGGATCTCTCTTGCCTGCTCATTGGCCTCTCTGATGATATCCTCACGCTGCCTGTCCAGCTTGTCTGTCTTTTCCTCAAGGCGCTTGTGAAGCTCCTGGGTCTCCTTCTTGTACTGCTCGATCTCAAGTCTCTCATTCTCGATGATCTTGCGGCTTCTCTCAAGGTCTGCCAGCAGATCCTCAAACTTTTTGTCCTCGGTACTGATCTGCCCCTTGGCCGCCTCAATGATCCTCTCGGGAAGGCCCAGCTTCTGGGAAATTGCAAAAGCGTTACTCTTTCCGGGGATTCCGATAAGAAGCTTGTAGGTGGGGCGAAGGGACTCCACATCGAACTCGCAGCTGGCATTCTGTATACCCGGTGTATTAAGGGCATAGACCTTTAGCTCGCTGTAGTGGGTGGTTGCCATAGTTCTGATCTTCCTTGAATGCAGGTCATTCAGAATAGATATGGCAAGCGCCGCTCCCTCTGTGGGATCCGTTCCCGCACCCAGCTCATCGAAAAGACACAGCGAATTCTCGTCGGCGTGCTCAAGAATGGATACCGTATTGGTCATATGTGATGAGAAGGTTGAAAGAGACTGCTCAATACTCTGCTCATCACCGATATCTGCATAAACCTCATCAAACACAGACAGCTCTGAGTGATCACCTGCAGGTATCGCAAGGCCTGCTTGTCCCATCAGTGTCAAAAGACCTACTGTCTTCAAGGTAACTGTTTTACCACCGGTATTTGGTCCCGTGATAATAAGCATATCGAAATCTCTGCCCAGATATACATCGATGGGAACCACCTTCTTTTTGTCGATAAGAGGATGTCTTCCCTTCTTGATGTCGATGGCGTGGTGCTCGTTAAATACAGGAACCATGCCGTTTATCTCAAGGGCATAGGAAGCCTTGGCAAAAACAAAGTCAAGGTCCGTCATTATATCAGAATCAAACTTGATGTCGTCCACATGCTCCGCAACACGAAGGCTCAGCTCCGCCAGGATCTTCTCAATCTCAGCCTGCTCCTGCAACGCCATCTCTCTAAGCTTATTGTTCAGTTCAACTATTGCCTGGGGCTCGATAAAAAGAGTGGAACCCGAGGAGGACTGGTCGTGAACAATTCCGCTTACCTGTCCCTTATACTCCGAACGAACAGGAATACAGTATCTGTCACCTCTCATGGTAACAACGCTGTCCTGAAGATAGGTCCTCATGGAACCATTGATCATCTTGTTAAGCTGCTCGTGGATACGGTCGTTGGTTAACATGATGCCACGTCTGATGTGCTTCAACGCAGGACTTGCATCAGAAGCGATCTCATCTTCTGACACAATGCATCTTCTAATCTCTGCTGCCACGAAGGTCAGAGGCTCCAGCATACTGAACATCTCCGATAAAGAGTCGGTGTTCTCATCCTCTCTTGCGGGACGGCCATAGCTCTTAACTCTGTTAACATTGTCAAGGAAAGAGGCAAGGCGAAGAAGTGAACCCATATCCAGGGCTGCTCCTATCTTCAGAGCCTTCAGAGTTCCTGTAAAATCTCTATTGTCTCCAAAGGAAGTGGAACCCTTCTTGAATATCCTTGCAATGGCATCATTAGTCTTAGTCAGGTTATTTCTTATTTCCTTAATATCGGAAGACGGCACCAGCTCCCGGCACATCTTCCTTCCCGGGTCAGAGCTGGCGTGATCCGTCAGTCTTTCTATTATCTTGTCGTACTCAAGTACGTGTAATGCTTTCGAATTCATCTAATATCCTTCTGTCATAGTTTTTGGTGCAATACATAATCATCCAAATTACAGTGTAACATCTTAATCGGGTTTTTGCTAGCATTCATGGGCTTTGCCCCATAAAAAAAGAGATGCTCATGGCGAGCATCTCCTGAAATCTTAATATCAAATTTACCAGACAGCCTCTTCAAAATAGTACCAAGAATCGCATATTTTCTTTGCCTTATACCTATATTTCTCTTGGGAAGAGGCACCATCATACTCATAATAATCGCCACCCTTAGCACGTCCGTATATATCCGATAATGTGTCTGTAGGAGAAAAATACATTCCACAGTAATAGTAATCATGATCTATTGGCTGGTAACCCAAGTAAAAAACCACTCTATCCTCCGTATTTTCAGCCCCTTTCATCACGTCAACAGACCGAACCTTTAAATCATCAAACGGATCTATGGTTTTTCTGACTGATTCCGGTATTTCATCCGAAGAATAGTAGATTTCTAATTCATTATCCTGATTATCATATAGCGCTTTGGCAAACACGGTAAGTTCATCACGATTACCTAGCACATATTTTTTTACGTTAGCTGCCTTAATTGCATCTGAAATTACAAACAAATAAAGTGCTATCTGTATTGCTAAAAATACTATGCCCCAAAAAGCAATTAGTTTATGTACTCTTTTTTTCAATCAGGTAGCCCCTCCTCTCTCCACTTAATTCCTAGTCTAATAGCTTCAGCATCCTCAGGCATATCCCCAAAATGTGGTAAAAAAGGAGTGTACGTTATATCTGGCAGAAATCTTCGTTTCGTTTGCACCGCTGCACCACCCAAGTATAATAACATCTCTGGGAAGTATTTCGCCCCAACATATGCATAAATAACATTCCCTAATGTCCCTGGATCCATCACTTGACCATGATATAAAAAATATGGATAATCACTGTTGCTAGGACTCGGAAATCCAAATGCATCTTCCCATTTGTTTGCCTTTTTAATATCCATAGGACCATCAGTTCTTACTGCTATATAAAACTTCAAGTAAAGATCTGCTAATGCTTTTGGATCTATTCCATTTCCAGAATTCATTGCCGCTTCATATAACTCATCAAATTCTTTTTCCTTTTCTTTTATCCATTCATCGATTTCTTCCGTGTAATCTATTTCAGACCAGTCTCGAGGCGGTTCATCATTTAAATGCTCCTGTAATTGTTCCAATTTCTCACCTTTTTGTTCTTTTACTTCACGGTAATACCGGACCCACGGCCACCAATTGATTGTAGGAGCACCTATCAATGTCAATAAATCAAAAACAGTCTTTAATGCTTCGTCCGCATTATTATCGCTAACCCCATTTGCATTAATAGCCAAACTAAGTGTACTTTGATTTTTCTGATAACTCTTAATACTCTCCTCTGCATCTACATAACACTTTGTTATAATTTCTAATCCATCCCCCAGTTTCCTCATTTTATCAGAACTTTCAAATGTTCTTTTAGATAAACTCTCTAGCATAGGAACCATCATAACATAACTTGCATCCAAAGAATTTGCGATATTCAAAAGCTCGTTTCCATCTACTCGTAACTCTTCTGACGCATTTTTAAATCTGCTGATTGGCTCTTTCATTTTTTCTGGAGACATCCTAAAACCGTTTCCCACTATTTATACTTTTCTCCTTCGGCAGCATTTTAACTTGTATTATAATGGACATGAGTTTTTTTTGTTGGTTTTCTGACGAATAACACTTCAAATCGGACGAATAACACATTTAGTCTATCCAGATATTCTTGCCTCATCCGTATGGCATTAAAAAGAGATGCTCATGGCGAGCATCTCCGATCTTCAATTAGTCTTCCACTTTTTCATAAAATGAATAGATAGAATTGTAACCCCAATTGCCGCTGCCAATACTGTCCCCCATAAAAACACCCAGAAAAGTCCGAAAATCAAGGTCTCAAAAAAGGTTGCGAAGAAGGCACTTACTCCAAACACCTGCTCCGGATCTCCAATTCCTACCCAAGCGCCATTAACTGCGGTGCCAGCACATTTAATTAAGAGCCGTATAACCGGTATTGATACACATATCCATAAAACAACGTCTAAAACTATCATTAATGCTTTTTTCATTCTTGTTTTTTCCTTTCTTCCACAAGATAATACTATCCTTTCAAATTTTCTAACGATTAGCATTATGAACTACCTCCACCGACACTGCGTCGGAAGAGGTTTCTGTTATGCCGCAGAACGGCATGAACCTTTGGGATGCTTAGTGCATCCCAAAGAACAGGGCATGTCCACTATGCCTCTATCCCATTGGGTTACCTTTGGGAAT